>JAISFP010000305.1 GCA_031263525.1 Deltaproteobacteria bacterium
CTCTTGAAGGCACCCACGAGTTCGTCTATCGTACCGCTTCCTCCTTCCCACCGGAGCATATATGAGTTACCGTCAAAATGCATAGTCTGGCGTGATGTGCCTTGAAAGCGGATCCATCTTCGGTCCGGCTCCGCGAACTCCCAGAAAAAAAGCCTCATCCTGGGCGCGTCGCCAGTGGTAATCCCATTGTGGCAACTGGAAATCTTTTCAAGCAACTCCCCCGTGCCGAGCTCTTCAGCCGACACCCTTTTATCCGGGTTGTCGAGCTGCCTCGCCTGGGCTACCCTCGCTACTTCGGAGTCAGCCAACGCCTTGGACTTGGCCGCAGCTAGCCGTTGATCCGAAACATCAATGCAGCTGATCGTCTGCCCGGCTTCGAAACCCCGGCTTATGATAATTAGTATCGCCTTCACCACCTCGCCAGAGATCGTCTCGAAAGCTCCCGGGCCTAAACGCGCCAGCATCTGCCAGGCTTTGGTTACAAGCAGCCTTTCCCTGAACTTCGTATAACTCGTAAGCGAGAGCCAGTTCTGCGGTGTGACTGCGGCAACGGTCCCGCCGTCAGGGCAGAGCTTCAGGCATCGGTCGATGAAGACGGTCGCAAGATCGGACTTGGCTTCGGGGTAGTGTTTACGGCAGAAGTCCTTTAACGTCGCATGGTGCTTTCCGGCGGACAGGTAGGGCACATTGGTGGCGATCATGGTGTACTGCCTCGACAGCAGAGAAGCGGCATCGGCGATGCCTTTCGCAGCCACGGCTGATTCCGTCAGCTCCGTGTAGGATTCGGCGGCGAGCGCTCTGTCCAGGAGCGGCCTGACGATTTCCCATTTGGTGTTGAGGAGCCCGGTTTCCCATTCGGCATTGAGGAGTCCGATGCCGTTTGCCCCTGCCTGGGGGTCCAGCAGGCTCCCGAGCACCGGGGCAAGCCTGAACGCGTCGTAAAGCCCGGCGAGAGTCTCTTCCTGCGCGGAGTCTCCGCAAGCCAGGGCGGTCCAGTTCTCCTTTTTAGCCCCTACCGCGATGCCGGAACACGCGACGTTCAATGGCGGCAACTCGCGGTACCCGCCCGCGTCCGGATAGGTCCACGCGGCCATCGCCAGCGCGAAGGCGGCGATCTCGGCGCAGCGGCGGTCGAGCTCGAGGCCGTGGATGTTCTCGGAGAGTACGGCGTTGACCGCCTCGCGGGCTGACAGCCTCTCGTCCGCCATCCTCATCGGGACCAGCATGTTAAACGCCGCGACCAGGAAGTGCCCGGACCCACAGCAGGGGTCGAGCATCCTGAAGTCCGCGAGGTTGTCCGGCCACCTGGCGAACGTGCCTGCAGCGGGGGCCCAGGGGCCCTCCCCGTCCCTGACGAGGCGGAGCCAGGCCAGGGGGACTCCGGGCAGGCCGGCTAGGCGCCTGAGCTCGCCCTCGGTTGCGGCGGACGCCAGAGCGGACTCCGGAAGACACCTGGCGGCCCTCCATGCCCCCAGGGTATTGTCAAGAAGGAAGGCCACCATATACGGTTCGGAGAAAAGCTGGGTCACGGACGGGAGCTCCCGCTCCCCTATCTTCACCTCGGAGGCGTTGATCGCGTTCTTCCGAAGTGCCTGGTAATGTTGGTAGCACCAGCCCAGAGAATCATCGGCCACGAAGACCTCCGGCGGGAGGTCAGCTATGATCTTTGCCAGGTCCTGGCGGCTCTCGGGTGGCAGGACGAGTTCCAGCGCGGGGGAGCCGGCCCGGAAGATACCCGGCAGCATCAGCGCGGCGCACCTCGCCGCGAACTCCTGTCCGTCCTCCGCCTTCTCCAGCGGGGCGAGGGACTCGCAGTCCTCCAGAGTCACCGGGATGGGCCCGCCAGAGCTCCGGTAGATCAGCATGTCTTTCGCCTCGAGGAACCTGGCGAAAAGCATCCTGTTCCAATGCTCGTAGGCCGTCTCCTCTACCAGGCGGTCCATCGTCCAGGGGGTATCTCCCTTCAGGTGGTCCCCCAGCTGCTGGCCGTGAAGCCTCAGCCGATCCCCCAGGCCCCGTTGCCCCTCGTCCAGGTAGGGCGGGGTAGACGCCTCGGCCACGCCCAGGTAGTCCAGGACGGACCTGGCACCCGCCTCGGCCTTCTCGCGGGCCGAGGTCACGGCGGCTTCGAGGCGGTTTCTGACGGGCTTGGTCAGGGGGGGCATCCGGGAACTCCAGGCGTCGGGGGTGAAGGTGGCGGACGGGAGCAGGACATTACTGATTACCACAGTACCTGGCCGGGGTCAAACGGGCCTCACTGGACTAAGGGGGGAGTCGGCGGCCTCTCGGCATGAGCGGCTGTCCCCTCGCGGCTGCCTCCTGGCCTCGAGGGGCACCTTGCCGTTCTCCCCTCGCGCGGGGGCGGGGGCTGTCAGGGAGGGGCGGAGGCACCTGGCCGCGTCCTGGCACCTGGCCGCTCGCGCGGACGCGGGGGCCACCCTGAGGCAGCCGCCAGGCTCCTCCACCTGGTATCGGTGCTCCTCGGGCAAGGTCAGGGGGGAAGCCGCCGGGGGGTCTGCCGCCTCGCGGGGGGAGCGAAGGCTGGCCTCCCCAGCGATAAACCCCGTAAACCCCGTAAACCCCGTAGGGGGTCTTAAAAAAAACGTAACTGTTCAGGTGCCCCTCTATTGAGTTCCTTTTTGGAGGAAGAGAGTCCTGATGAGAAGCCCTTAAACTTGAAGATTCAACTCCTGATACTTAATGTGGAGGTGAAGAGTTGTTGTGAAGGGTATTTTGATTGTGAAGAGCCCCCCGTTGAATTCCGTTTGGGGGGGGCACCTGAATAGTTACAAAAAAACGTAAAAACCGACTTGATCATAACTGCGAGTTCTGAGATCCCCCCCTTACAATCTATACGAGGTTCCCCCCGCTATTTTAGCCCCCCCTACGGGGATTACGGGGATTATCCTGAAGTCCAGCACTGGAGCGGACTTGAGGGCATTATAAACCCCCTAAACTGGGTACGGGGTTTTACGGGGTTTGTCCTAAACTGGGGGAGTTCGCCTGCTGGACGACGGTTAAGAGATGAGGGGCGTTATAAGATGTCAAAGGGCCAGGTAGACCTCTGCAGACCTCTTCGCGCCTGGCCGCCGCCGCTTATGCATGTCGATCCTGCCGGCATTCGTCAGGACGGCAATGGCATTCTTGATGAAGCCCTTGTTGCAGGCTCCCTAAGCTGGCCGTCGTAGTTTATTCCGAGTTGCTCCAGCGTCACCCCCTCCGAGAAGCTGCTGATGTATTCCCACACCAAGTCGCTCGGTGCCCTGTCACGGGAATCCGCCCCGTATGCCCGGTACATCTGCCAGCGGAGACATGAGCATGTCTCCGTGTAGTGAAGCGCAACCTGCAAAGCCTTGTAGCCGATTCTGTCGTGCTCGAGATTCGCTCCAAACTTCAGGGCGTGCAGAAGCGTGGTAGCCCTCTTGGCATGTTCCGGGATGCGCCTGGCGTAATCCCCGAACAGGCTGAACATCCCGGCCGCCACCATGTCGTCGGCCCACTGGGCGTACGACTTGTATGTCTCGAACGCCCCCTTCTCGAACCTGACCTGGTAACGCTCCGGCTCTGGATGCCGGAGTCCCTTCACGACCATACCGCGCCCTGTCGCCCCCCTCTCCCTTGATCGGCATTCGCAGGAGCGTCTCGAAGCTAGTTCTGAGGAATTCCGCCGCTTCCTCCGGGATGTCCGCGTCTGATATTGACCCTGTTTTCCTGTCAAAGATTGTCCTCCTCCCGATAGCGCAGTTCGGGACATCAATCACGCTCATCCGCGCGAACAGGCCGGTGCCGAAAATCTTCCTGTTTCCCACGATATCCTCCATCGTCGTAGGCTGGCCGAAAAGAGTCATAGAAAGTCTTCCGGACTTGAGGTCTACCTCTCTCCTTGAAAGGCGAAGCTGCACGACGGGCATTGCAGAATAGAGTTTGTTGTAAACGGATGTGGCTGTAACGTTGTTACGCGCGTAGTAACCGGCAATGTTCAGCACCGCCTGTTCCTCGTCCGATGCTATAGTTATCCCTCCTCCGGCGTTGCCAGTGATTTATTTGGGCCCGGTTTCTCGGTTCCCGGCTATTCCGACTGGTAGCGCCTCGACAGTCGTGTCGTCGAGGATCTTGTCTAGCCCAGAACAGAACGTCTCCTTCGCCGCCTCCAGCTCAGCTATTGACTCCTGCGTCTTCCGCCTCGCTTCGGCATCTTTTTCCGCCCGCTCGTTGAAGGACTTTTTCGCGGACGCTATCTCCTGGTCGAGCAGGACGTTGGGGGCCTTTACCTCCTCTTCCCGCTTCAGTTCCTCGTCCCTGATCTGTCCGGAAATCTGATATATCGGTCCAAAAACTGCGTTGAAAAGCGAAGACTTGCCGCCTCCGGAGCCAGCTATGACGAGATGGTACATTCCGCACGGGGTTTAGCGTTCTTTGACGTGTCCGTCAATTATGACCGAGGCCCCTACCGTTTTCGCGTGGCAGCACGCGCCGGCCCAACCGAGAATCGTTGCCAGGACGGCTACGCGAGGCAACCTGGTCGTCCCCGAGAGGGGATCGACCGCCCCGGGGACCGTCCTCGGGGCCGCCACCGCGCCCTGCAGCCCGGAGGTCGGGTCCATGAGCTCGTGGCCCCTCGCCATCCCGTGCCGGAAGACCCTGCCGATGATGCCCCTGGCCTTCCGCCAGGTGCTGAGCTTCCCCTCGGCCTCCAGGGGAGCCAGCGCGGCCATCGCGACCATGCGGCGGATGCCGTCCGCCCTGCGGTCGCCGAGGGAGGGCAGGACGCGGGTCGCGAGGACGCAGCTGACTGCCGCCACTGTGCTTTCGGCGTGGTCGCCCGCTATCCTGGCGAGGCAGTCCTCCGCGAGCCTGCCGAAGGTCGGGGAGTCCGCCTGGGGTGCCGCGAACTTCGCCTCCCTCTTCGCGTCCGCCGGGCTGACCCCCGAGGCCAGCAGTCTCCGGGCCTCCGCGGGGGCCGTCCTGGCCTCCGCGAGCGACACCTCCGGCCAGGTGCCGATGCTCAGGGTCTTCTCCTTCCCCTGGAAGCTGCAGGCGTACCTCCGGGACATGGACCCCCTCGGGTGCACCCAGAGGTACAGCCCGTGGCCGTCCGAAAGCTTCCTGGCCTTCGGCCCCGGCCTGACCGCCGTATCGCCTTCTCCGTCAGCTTGTCCGCAGTCCTTCCCGCAATGCATGCCTCCTTTCGCGGCTTCGGGGCGCTGCCCGGTCACCGCTTTATTATGCCCGGATGATACCCGGTAAAGAGGCCGGATGCAAGCGGTCCCGAGCGGACACATCCGGGATCATTTTCAGGCACATTCATAATCTCTGCCCTTACCATACAAGGGAAATTCGAATATAATCGAACGCTATCGGACAGCAACTTCTTTTTCTTGCGAGATGTCTGTGAACAGATACGGAGATTGGAGCCGATTTCTGCCGGGCGAGCAAGGGCTGCGCCCTTTCTCCTGTCCCTTCCGCAGACAGCGACATCACTTCCGCCGCTTCGCCCGCGCTAGCCCGGGATCCCCGCCTGAAGCCCTGACGTCCCGCCCGCCCGTCCCCCGGACGGAGGTCCGTCCTTGCCCGGGGGCCGGGAGTTCCGCTTCGGGCCAAGGTCCGGAATCCGGGTTCCGGGCCCCGGGCCGGCGACCAGCGCAGTCGCCGACCCGGGGCCGAATGCTCGCCCGGAAGCCCACGCTTCGGTCAGCTCGAAGACCCAGCCCGGAGGCCAGGCCGAAACTCGGAGGCCAGACAGGAACTCGGAGGCCAGGCTGAAGCCGGAGGTCAGGCCGGCACCCGAAAGTCAGCCCGGCAGCCTGGCAGGACCCAGGAAGCCAGCCCGGACGCCGAGATCCACCCGGACGGACAGGCCGGAACCGCGCTCCGGCCCGGAATCCCTGGAAGGCTCATGGCACCGCAGGGGCCTTGCAGAACCCCGGGGCCTCCTCAAGGCAGGCGGGGCACTCCAGGTCCCTGGGGCACCTCACTGCCCGAGGCCGTCCACGAGGCTCACGGCGGCTCCGCCGCCATGTCCGAAGCCGTCTACGGGACTTCCGCCGGCTCCGCGGCGCTGTCCGCAACCTCACCGGCCCCGGCCGGCTCCGCCACCCTGCCCGCGGCGGCCCCCCTGCCGCCGTCCCCGCGGGGCTTCACCCACCTGAGAATCGCCTGGTAGAGCTCCTGGAGGTTTATGGGCTTGTTCACGTGGTCGTTCATGCCGGCGGAAAGGCTCATCTCGCGGTCGCCGCTCATGGCATGCGCGGTCATGGCCACTATGGGGAGATCCTTGAAGGCCGGGTCATCGCGGATGGTGCGGGCCGCCGTGAGCCCGTCCATCTCGGGCATCTGGATGTCCATCAGGACCAGGTCGAAGGGCTGCTCCTTCACCATGCGGACCGCCTCGAGGCCGTTGCCGGCGATCTTGACCTCGAAGCCGGCCTTGGCCAGGATGCGCGAGGCCACCAGCTGGTTCACCTCGTTGTCCTCGGCCAGGAGGATCCTGGCGCCGGCCAGGGCCTCCAGGAGCACCTTCTCCTCCTCCTTCGTGCGCCGGGCCCCGGCGGGGCGGCGCTCGGGCGCGGCGGCGAGCGGGGCGTTCATCCTGAAGCGGGCCGTGAAGCGGAACACGCTCCCCCTGCCCGGCTCGGACTCGCACCAGATGGTCCCGCCCATCATCTCGACCAGGCGCTTGGAGATGGTGAGCCCCAGGCCCGTGCCCCCGTACTTCCTGGTGGTCGAGGAGTCCGCCTGGGTGAAGGGCGAGAACAGGCTCCTTATCTGCTCGGGCATGAGGCCGATGCCCGTGTCCTTCACCTCGAAGCACAGGAGCACGGTCTCCCCTTCGGTCTGGCGCACGGAGACGGCGATGGAGACGCCGCCCTCGGAGGTGAACTTCACGGCGTTGGAGGCCAGGTTGTTCAGGATCTGGCCCAGGCGCACGGGATCTCCCAGGAGCCTCGTGGGGATCTGCGGCGGGAGGTCGACCGTGACGGCCAGGCCCTTCTCCCGCGCGCGGACCTCCATCAGGTCCGAGGCCCCGGTCATGACGTCCGCCAGGTCGAAGTCCGTCTCCTCCATCTCGAGCTTGCCGGCCTCTATCTTGGAGAAGTCCAGGATGTCGTTTATGATGCGCAGGAGCGCCTGGGCGGCCACCTCGGTCCGCTTGATGTAGTCCTGCTGCTGGCCGGAGAGTTCGGTCTCGAGCACCAGGTGGGTGAGCCCTATGATGGCGTTCATGGGGGTGCGGATCTCGTGGGACATGTTGGCCAGGAACTCGCTCTTGGCCCTCGTGCTCTCCTCGGCGATGTCCCGGGCGAGCTTCAGCTCCCGCTCGTGCTCCTGCATGGCGTAGAACTCAAGCTCCATCTTCTTCTTGTCGTCGAAGTCGAAGTGGCCCCCCACCATGCGCAGGGCCTGGCCCGTCTCGTCCCGGGCCACCACGCGCCCGAAGTCGTAAGTCCAGACGTAATGCCCGTCCTTGTGGCGCATGCGGATCTCCTCCGCGTACATGTCGTCCTCGCCGCTTATGGCCCGGTCCAGGGCGGCGTTGGTGGACGCCAGCTCGTCGGGGTGGACGAAGCTCTCCCACTCCTCTATGGTCCCCTGGATCTCGTCCGGGCGGTAGCCCAGCATGTCCAGGTACACGTCGTTGAACTTGATGGTCCCGTTGATGATGTCCCAGTCCCAGGCGCCGATCCTGGCGGCCTTGAAGATGAGCTCCAGCTGGTCGTTGTTCTCCGCGAGGGACTGCTCGATGAGCTTCTGCCGGGTGACGTCCAGCATGACGCCCATGAGCCTCTTGGCCCTGCCGTGCTCGTCCCGCTCGACCACCCTGCCCCTGTCCTGCGCCCAGATGGTGGAGCCGTTCTTGTGGCGCATGCGGAAGTCCGCCTCGTAGAAGGGGGTGAGCCCGTTGCAGTGGGCCTCCACCGCCTCGTTGGCCCTCTTCAGGTCCTCCGGGAACAGGGCCCTCTCCCAGGTCTCGACCGTGGGCTCCACCTCGTCCAGGCTGTATCCTATGGTCTCCGTCCACCGGCGGTTGTACTTCACCTTGCCGGTCTGGATGTCCCAGTCCCAGGTGCCCAGGGACGCCGCGTTTATGACGGCGTCCAGAAGCTCCCGCTCGACCCTCAGGTCCCTCGCCGCGTGGTCCTTGGCCTTCAGGGCCTCGGCCAGCGCGTTCTCGGCGACCCTGCGGTCCTGGATCTCCTGGAGCATGCCGAACAGGGTGACGCTCACGGCGTCGCGGCCGGCCACGGCCCCGCTCGCGCGGTACCACCTCCACTCCCCGGAGGCGAGGTGGCGCAGCCTCATCTCCTGCTCGAAGCTCCCCTGCCCGCACCGCAGTGCCTCCTCCAGGCACTCAGCCACCCCGTCGCGGTCGGCGCGGTGCACCCACCTGTCCCTGAAGATGCTGTAGCCGACCTCGAGGCCTTCCGGGGAGTCCCCCCCCATGAGGCTCATGCAGCCGGCGTTGAGGACCAGGGCTGCCGAGTCGGGCCCCCCCTCCCCCACGCTCAGCGCCCAGAGGCCCACCCCCCCCTTCAGGAGGACGCCGGCCAGGAGATCCCCCGACACGGGGGGGCATCCCGCAGGCATCAGCTTGGAGCTTGTACTTGACAAGTGCAACATACCTTCCGTCCGGGACTTGATGGACTCGCTCCCGGGCCTGACGACTTTGTGGCGGAGGGAACCGGACCAGCCCCGGGCCGCGCCCTGATCGAGGCGTACCTATCGCTTCTGATTTTAGCCGTACCCGGGCAGAATATCAACTTTTGCCCCGCCCCCGGCGGCCCGCCCGCCACCGCGCCATTCGCCGCGACCCGGCCTCCGGACCCCGCCCTTCTGCCCGCCCCGCACTTCCTCCCCGTGCCCTGCCCTGAGGGGGAGTGCCACTCCCCTCCTTCACAGCACCCCCCGGAACTTCCCGAGACCCCGCGCCTGGCCGGGGCACCGGACCTGAATGCCCGGTTCCACGCCGTTTCTGGCCGGCTCTCCTGCCTGACGTGCCCTGCCGCCAAGGCCCGGCTTCCTCCGGCCTTCCGACCCGCTCGACTGTCCGGATCCCAAAATGCGCACCCCCTACATCTTGATCGTTTAGCGAACATCTACCTCCGTCACGAGGGCCATAATCATGCCTCCCATGACTGCCATCCTGCCTTCCCACCGCCGTGACGGCCTGCCTTCCCACCGCCGTGACGGCCTGCCAGGTGTTCACAGGACCAGGCGTTTGGACCAGATCCTCCACTGCGGCACCTTCACCTCACCCGACGGACGCCCCTGCCCGCGCCCTGCCCTCCCCTTCTCCAGGCCCTGCCCGCGCCCAGCCCTCCACTTCTCCAGGCCCTGCCCGGCACCCGCCCTTCGCCGCCCCCCTGGCCAACTCTCGTCCGAATGGCGCCCGCCTCGCCTTCACGCCATATCTGGTGCGGACAGTTCTCCCGCCCGACCGTCCGGCGACAGGGACCCGCGCCATGCCGTACGTCCGGAAACCGCCCGGGACAAGTCCTTTCAGGGACAGCGCGCAGCGATCACCGGCCAGCGCTTTTCTTTTCCCGGCTAAGTTGCCATAATAATCTTGTCTGCGGCCCCCAACCGGGAGTGCGGCGTTCGGGAGGGGGTCAATGGCACCCCGGCGGCGGCGAAAGCCTCCGCCGGGGTTACTTTTAGCCCCGCCCCAACCTTCGTATCCCCAATGAGCTCCATGCCAGCCAGCTCGCCTCTCCCGGCCCCCGTCCGGACCCCGGACCGGCCAGTCGCCGACGACTGGCTCCAGCCCGCCAGGGGCTACAGGTTCACAGGGGACTCGGTCAGGCTCGCCCGATTCTGCCCCGAGAGGGCCGAGGGCTCCGTCTGCGACCTGGGTGCCGGATGCGGGGTGGTGCTCCTGGAGGCCGCGTGCTCGGGACGGCTCCGGGGGGCCTCCGGGCTGGTCCTGGTGGAGAGGGACCCGTCTTTCCTTCCCCTGCTGGAGGCCAACGTCCGGAGGGCCATGGCCCTTGTCCCGGATCTCCCTCCCGTCACCGTCCTCATCCGCGACTGGAGAGAGCTCGCCCCGGAGGAACTCGGGGGCCAGGTCCGGCTAGCCTGCTCCAACCCTCCCTACTTCCGCCCCGGGACCGGGAGGCCACCCCGAGCCGCGGGCTTCGCGCCGCCGTCCGTCGCCCCGCCAGAAAGCCCGGCTCCCGATCGCGTGCCAGCCTGCGGTCCCCTCCCGGACTGCAGGCCAGCCCCCTGCCCTCCTGGCCCTTCCCCGGAGCCCGTCCTGCGGTCCTTGCCTCCTGCCCAGGAGCCGGTCACGGGATCCGGGCCTCCCGCCCCGGAGCAAGTCCTGGGGACCGGACCTCCAGCCCCGGAACCGTACGAACCTACCGCCCCGGAGCCCGTCCTGCTGACTGGACCTCCTGCCCCGGGCACCGTCCTGCGGTCCTTGCCTCCTGCCCAGGAGCCGGTCACGGAATCCGGGCCTCCTGCCCCGGAGCAAGTCCTGGGGACCGGACCTCCAGCCCCGGAACCGTACGAACCTCCCGCCCCGGAGCCCGTCCTGCTGACTGGACCTCCTGCCCAGGAGCCTGTCCCGGGGTCCGGACCTCCTGCCCCGGGGCCCGTCCTGCGGTCCGGACCTCCTGCCCAGGAGCCCCTCCTGCGGTCCGAACCTCTAGTCCCGGAGCCCGTCCCGGGGTCCGGACCTCCTGCCCCGGAGCCGTCCGGGCCTCCCATGGCCACCTTCTCCGCTCCGCCCCGTCCGAACTCCTCTTCCGCCACCGCAGTTCCGGCCTCAAGCGCAGCCACGGCCCCTCCGGCCTCGCCCGCCTCATCCGCCTTCCAGGCCTCTCCCGCCGCCCCGGACACGGATCTTGCCGGCCGGCTCGGTCGCTGGGAACTCTTCGGGGGCATAGGGAGCCTCGCGGAGGCGGCGGCCAGGCTCCTCCTTCCCGGGGGGGCCCTGAGGCTGTGCTTCCCCCGCGCGAGGCTCCCCGAGCTCCTTGACGCGGCGGGCCGGGCCTGCCTCGTGCCCGAACTGCTGAGTTTCCCGGCATCAAGGAACCTTCCCCTGGTGCTGGCCGTCATCCGCCGCAAGCCTCCCTCGAACCCCTGACCCGGCCCCGTGACGGCAACGTCACGGCGCCCCCCGGCCCGACAATGATTTCGACAGAAGACATCCGCCAGACGCTCCTCCTCATACCCCCGCTCCTGTTCGCGCTCACCATCCACGAGCTCTCCCACGGCTGGGTGGCCTGGAAGCTCGGGGACCCCACGGCCAAGAACCAGGGCAGGCTCACGCTGAACCCCCTCGCCCACCTGGACCTCATGGGGACCCTCTGCATCCTGATCACCCGCTTCATAGGCTGGGCCAAGCCCGTGCCGGTGGATCCCAGGAACTTCCGCGACCCCATGAAGGGGATGGCCATCGTTGCCGCCGCAGGCCCCTGCTCCAACTTCATCATGGCCCTGGCGTCCGCCGTGATCCTGAAGCTGGGAATCAAAACCGAAGCCTTCGCCCTGCTCCCCGCATCCCTCTTCGAGCCCCTGATCATCATGCTCTTCATCAGCTTCACCCTGAACCTGGGGCTGGGCCTGTTCAACCTCCTGCCCTTCCCGCCCCTTGACGGATTCAGGGTGGCGAGCCTCCTCCTCCCCGTCAGGTGGGTCTGGTTCTGCGAGCGCTACAGCATCGTCTTCTTCATAGGGCTGATGTTGCTGATGTGGACCGGGGTAGTCATGGCCCCCATCAGGGAGATCATCAAATACCTCCAGGGGCTGGTGATCTAGCCTCCCCCCGCCGAATCCTGGGCTGGCCGGGAGAACCGTCCTCCTCTAAAACTGGAGAAGGCGGGGCAGTCCGGGCCGAACCGCGCGGAAGACGGCCACTTCCGGGCCGGACCACGGGGGGAAGGCGGGTCAGCCAGGGCTGAGCCACGGGGAAAGGCGGGGCAGCCCTGGACTGACCTGGACAGAACTGGACTCAACTGGACAGAACTAGACTCAACTGGACAGAACAGAACCCCAGTGAAACCGATGCCGTCCTGGGCAGGATCAGACGGATAGGGACCTGCCGCAACCTGAAGCCAGGGGGTGAGGAAACCCGGCAGAACTCATGGCGCGACGCCGCGAAGGATATAGTGGCAGCTTGACTCATGGAGAGAGAGGGCGACAGGAAAACGAGAGGAACCGCCAGCCTTCCGGCTGAAAAGGCCAGCGGCTCCCCGGCATGGTGACGGCAACGGCCCTAGGAGTGCCCCGCAACGGTTCCGGGTCAGGGCGGACAGAGGCCCGGTTGGGCCGCTAACAGCCCTGCAAGCCGCCCGACCTGCGGGAGAAGGCCGGAGCCCTCGGCGAGCCTCCATGCCCCCGTCAACAATGGCCCTTGCGGGGGCAGTCCACCTTCCGTTAATATTACCCCGGAAACTAAATCTGGCCCTCAGTCAGGGGTCAGAGGCGAGAGGGCTTTGGGCAGGGGCGAGTTCTGAATGGGTGAGAGCTTTGGGGGATGGGTTAGGGGCGGAGGGGAAGGGCAGGGCCCGTTTCACTGCCTAGCTCACAGTGGGTCCCATAGGGCCAGATTTAATTTCCTGGGTAATATCCTCGGGGGCCATGCTGAGCCGAATCCCCGAGTCTGCTGTCTCGCCCCCCCTGCGGCTGAAGACGGCCTCCGGAAAACTTTCAGGCCATCCGGCTTTCCAGGCGTCCGGCCTCCTCCTCCCGGCGCGGCAGCCGCCTGGCTCCACATAATGTTAGGGTCACCGCATGCACAGGAACTCTTGACGGCCACCAATGTCTACTGAGACCTGCGGGAGCGGCCATTCCGCTCCCGTCCGCATGTTCCCGGACCGTGCCCGCCGGACCTTAACCGTACAAGATTTCCATGCGCCAGTCTTATGCCGTACCGCAGGAGGTGTAGCCTTTCTGCTTCCGCACCTGACCTGCCAAGGATGCCTGCCAGACCTCAGGGGACGGCCGTCACGGGACCGCCAGACCCCCGAGACCTGCTTCCGCGCACCCGTCCTCCGGGCGCTCCGCCGGGTTCCGGCCGCGTCTCAGCCCTGACGGGCGCTCCGCCTTCTTCCTGTGCCGTCTCATCTCTGGAGGGCGCTCCGCCGTCTTCCGGCCGCGTCTCAGCCCCGGCGGGCGCTCCGCAGTCTTCCGGCCGCGTCTCAGCCCCGGCGGACGCTCCGCCGTCTTCCGTCCGAGTCTCAGCCCCGGCGGACGCTCCGCCGTCTTCCGACCGCGTCTCAGCCCTGACGGGCGCGTCACCGTCTTCCGGCCGTCTCCCGTCATCCGCCCGTCCTCACCCCGGCAGACCCGGCTGCCCGCCATCCGCCGGCCCGGCCTGCCGCAAGGCCACCCAGGAGCTCCAGTGTCAGAAGATGTCCGCGACGGCATGAGCCTGAACCTCGACCTGCAGGAGGGGCAGAGCTTCGACGGGCCGCTTGACCTGCTCCTGTACCTCATAAAGCGCAACGAGGTGGACCTGGACGACATCCCAATGAGCCTCATCACCGAGCAGTACCTGGAACACCTCAGGCTCATGGAGCCCCTGGACCTGGACACGGCCGGCGACTTCCTGCTCATGGCCTCTACGCTCGCGAACATCAAGTCCAGGATCCTCCTGCCTCTCCCAGACCCCCTCGCCGAGGAGGGCGAGGAGGGCCAGGGCGGCGAGGAGGAGGACCCCAGGCTGGCGCTGGTGAGGCCGCTCATGGAGTACGCCCGCTTCCGCCAGCTGGCCGAGCTCCTGGGCGACCGCTTCATACTGGACAGGGACGTCTTCACCCGGGGCATGCCCAACGACTTCGCGGACGAGCCCGTTCCCGACGAGCCCCCTGTCAGGGTGAGCCTGTTCGTGCTCGTGGAGGCCTGGCGGGGGCTCGCCGGCCGGGCCGCCAAGGTCCCCCGCGGCATAAACTTCCGGGTCGAGGCCATGACCATCGGCGACAAGCTGAAGGCCGTCAAGGCCTTCCTCATAGAGGCCGGGAGCGGCCACTTCATGGATCTGCTGGGGCGCGGCAGGACCGAGACCGTGGTCGTGACCGACTACGTGCCCGAGGAGGGGGACTCCGAGGACCTGGGCGAGGGAGTGCGCCTGGAGGACGGCCTGGCGGCTGTGCCCTCCGGACCCGGCGGCGGGGACTTCCGGGAATTCCAGGACAGCGGCCCGGAAGACGTCGCGGACGGCTTCCGGGAGGACTTCCAGGACGGCTTCCGCCGCAACTTCCCGGACGGCGCGGCCGCCTTGCTTCCGGCCCTTCCGGCCCTTCCGGGCTCCTGGCTGCCGCGGGCGACAGGCGAGGCCATTCCGGGACACCGCTCCCCGCACGGCTTCCTTCCCGGACCTTCTGACGGCATCCCTGACGCGCCGGTCGCCCAGGACGCCCCAGACGCTGCCGACACCCCTGACATCCTGGACGCTCTGGATACCTCAAACGCCCTGCCCGCCCAGGACGCGCAGGATACCGGCGCCATCCTGAACATCCCCGGCTATCCGGAGGCTGCGGACGTCCCTGGCGCTTCCGATGTCCTGGACGCCTTGGACGCTCCGAACGGCGCAAATGCCCTGGCCGCACAGGATAAGCCAGACGGCGCGGATGCCACAGACATTCCCGGCGTTCCGCAGGCTGCCGACCCCTTGGCGGCGCATGATGACGCTGGCGCTGCCGATGCCCCGAACTTTCCTGGCTCTCCGCAGGCCGATGACGCCTTGGCAACACAGGATATTGCAGGAGTTGCCGACACCTCTGACATTCCCGATGCTCCAGGCGTTCCGGACACCCCGGACGGGGCCCATGCCCAGAACCTTCGGGGACCATCGGAAGATCCGGACGCCCCGGAAGCTCCCGGCTCTCCGGAATCTCCCGATCCAGCGCTCCTCTCCGTCCTGTCCCTGGCCGCGCCCGGACCTCCTCCCGACTTACCGGCCCTCCCCGGTCACATGGCAGCGTACCCTCCCCCGCCGAAGGCGGCTGCTCTCATGACCCCAGATGACCTGCCCCCCCGGGATCCGTTTCGTGATCCGGGACAGGACGCCGGAGCCGGCGGAGGGTCGGAAGACGGCTCCGCGGCCGGGGCCCCGGACTTCCCCGCCGGCATGGACGATGTCCTGGACGGCGAGCTTTGCCCGGACGGCTGGAAGTCCCCGGACGGGGAGCTGGCTCCTGGGGCGGGGCTCCCCCCCGGCGGGGACAGTCCCCCGGACTGCTGGGCGGACGACCCACTGAGGCCCGATGTGCCCATAACGGACACCTGGGACGCGGCGCTGAGCTTCATAGCCGTCCTCGAGCTCGCCCGCACGGGATTCCTGAGGCTGTACCAGGACACCGAGCTGGACGCCAGGGGCCCCAGCCTGTTCCTGGCCAACCCGGACGCCGAGGACTCTGAGGAGCTGGACTACCGCTGACGGGAGCGCCACCCATGCCTGAGGACCGCCTGACCCGAGCCCTTCCATGCCGGAAGGCCGCCTCACCCTGGACTTTCATGCCGGACTGCCGCCTGACCCGGGACTTTCATTCCGGACTGCCGCCTCACCCTGGACTTTCATGCCGGACGGCCGCATGACCCGGGACCTTTCATGCCGGACGGCCGCATGACCCGAGCCCCTTCGTTCCGGACTGCCGCCTGACCCGAAACCCCTGGACCCTCTCAGCCTCCCCGACCTCCCCGGCCCACCGGCCACCGTCCGCCCCTGCCCCGACACTCTCCGGACCGGATCCCTAAACCGGCACCGACAACCGCAAAACTCCAGCTTCCCGGCCTCCGCGCCCCCAGGAGAGACCCCAGCCCCATGCTCCCCTTAAAGACCATAGTGGAAGGCCTCCTCTTCGCGGCGGAGAGCCCCCTGGAGGCGGAAAGGATCCTGAACACCGTGGAGGGGGAGCACACACTGGACGAGGTTAAGGCGGCCATGGCCGAGCTGAAGGAGGAGTACGGCTCGCTGGGCAGGGCCTTCGAGATAAGGGAGGTGGGCGGAGGCTTCCAGTTCAGGACGAAGCCCGAGCTGGCCATGTACTGCGTCAGGCTCCGGAGGCGCGCGGCCCCCAGGCTCTCAAGGGCGGCTATGGAGACGCTCGCCGTGGTGGCCTACCGCCAGCCGGTCATCCGCTCGGAAATAGACAAGATCCGCGGCGTGGACTCCGGCGGGGTGCTGAGGGCGCTCCTGGAGAAGGACCTCATAAGGGTCTCCTCCCGCGAGGAGAAGCTTCCCGGCCGCCCCATCCTGTACGCCACCACCCAGAGGTTCCTGGAGACCTTCGACCTGGAGGAGCTCGCCGGCCTGCCCACCGTGGAGGAGATGGAGCGCCTGGCGCCACCGTCGGTCCCGGACGCCCCCAAGCTGTTCTGATCGCGTCCGGACGGCGTCAAACAGAAAATCACGGGACCATACGTTGCATGACGCACCATATCGTACGCCGGTCCAGGACACGGAAGACGTCCCGGTCGGGGACAGGGGTCCCGGACCGGGCCCGGTCCTCCACCGAGGCCGGGAGCTTGCTTGTCTCCCTGCCGCCGACACCTGTCATGCCCCGGACCGTTCAGGATGCAAGTGAGGTATTCTCTGGAAAGATCAGGATTTTGGGGGAGATTTGGAGATATTTTGAGATATTCGGAAAGGATCGGAGAGGAGCTGCGAGAATCTGGGAGGATCAGAGCGGATCTGATAGTTCAAGGGAAATTAGGGGAGGATCTGGGAGATCAGGGGAAATTCGGGGAGGATCTGAGAGGAAATGGGAGGTCAGGGGAGATTCGGGGAGGACCTGAGAGGAAATGGGAGGTCGGGGGAGATTCGGGGAGGATCTTAGAAAAACTGGGAGGATCAGGGAGTATCTGGGAGATCCAGGAAGATTCAGTGAGGATACGGGAAAGTTTGGTGAGATTCGGGGAGAAACGGGGAGAAACGGGGAGACTCGGAGAGAAAGGGGGAGTTTCGGGAGAATCAGGGAGATCGGGCAGGGAAGCAAATGACCTGGAGCTCGGGCGAGCAGCGAGCCCGGACCAGACAACTTCAGTCCAGGACCCTCCAGCCCTGTCAGTGACCGACCGTGCGGGTCAGGCCTTGGGGCTGCCGGCCCCGGGCCTGACCGTGCAGGCCAGGCTCCCCACCGGGGCACCGGGCCGGACGACCGGGATCGCCCCCTCGGCAAAAGCCACCCTCGGGTCGGGGCCGGAGAGGCCGGCGCCTATCACGGGGTCTAGCTCCTTCACCACGGCTATCTCCCTGCAGTCGGGATAATGCACGCAGCTGAAGCAGACGGCCCAGACCTTCTGGGGGAGGGACTCCAGGCTCACCTGGCGGTAGCCCTGCCTGAAGAAGAACTCGGGGACGTACGTCAGCGCAAACATCTTCCTTATGGCCAGCTCCCTCGCGTCCGCCTCGACTGCCGCCGTGATGGCGCGGCCCACTCCCAGGCCCCTGAAGTCCTCCGCCACGCAGAGCGACCTGACCTCCGCAAGATCCTCCCATGAAACCTGGAGGGCGCCGGCCCCCACTATCAGGCCCTCCTGCTCGCGGGACTCCGCCACGTAAATGGTCTGAAGCATCTCGTAAAGGCTCGAGTAGCTCCTGGGAAGCAGGAGCCCCTCGGCGGAGAGCCGCTTCAGGAGCGCGTAGACCTGGCCCACGTCCGTTGCGCGGGCCTTCCTGACCTGGTAATTCATTTGTATCTGTTCACCCTGAAAGCAGGGGGCGGCATGCATTTAAGCAAGACTACGCCGCACGATAAAACCAATTCACGGGGGAGGCGGCCTTTCGACCGTCCTCCAAGTCCTGAGGGTGGCGTGCCGCCAGCGGCGGACGCCGTCAGAGAGGGCCGCCCGG
>JAISFP010000327.1 GCA_031263525.1 Deltaproteobacteria bacterium
CTTCCGACCTCGAGGGGCCCGAAGACGACTCTGTCCCGGACTCCTCCGGACCGGCCGGAGACGGCGAAGGCTCCGCCACCTGCGTGGCGCCCGGACTCGCCGGGGTCCAGGACGCCTCCGGACCGGCCGGAGACGGCGAAGGCTCCGAAACCTGCGAGGCGCCCGGACTCGCCGGGGTCCAGGACGCCTCCGGATCGGCCGGAGACGGCGAAGGCTCCGAAACCTGCGAGGCGCCCGGACTCGCCGAGGGTTCCGAAGGGCCTCATGTCCCGGAAATCTCCCGGAGCGGCTGCGGCACCCTCTGCCGCCAAGAGGCTGCCGCCCTCCGCACGTGACCCCGCGAGAGCCGGACGGACGGGTGACGACCCGATGCCCGGTCCCGGCTCAAGCGCCGCTGGCGCCTCCGCGACAGCCGTTTCCCTGGCAGGCGCCGCCCGTCCCGAGGCAGCCCGGCCGGAACCTGCCCAGACCGGGGAAGTCTGTGCCGGGCCGGGCGGCACGTGAAAGGAATCCTGTCTGGCAGGGCCGCCGCCTCCTCCAGCCAGATCCCGGGCCGGGCCCCCCCTGAAAGGGGGGCCCGGCAGGAACGAGTCCGTGAGCTGGAGGGTCCGGAACCGGCCTGGAACGCACGGGCGGGGCAGCGGCAATGACGGACGGGGCAGCGGCACGGCCGGGCGGGACCAGGGTCCTGGCCGGACGCCCCCTGCGGCGCGCCCTCCCGGAAACGGGCATGGCACGGGGCACCCTGCCACGTACGGGAACTCCCCGTGAAACGTCCGGCGGCAATCCTGGAACGGCCGCGGCGGGCCCGAGACCGGACCCGCCCCGTGACGCCGCAGGAGGGCAGGGGCGTCCCGGTGACGGGGAAGGGCTCCCAGCCGCATGCCCGGTATCCGCTCCCCCAGGACGGCGGCCCTCGTGACCCCGAAGAGGCACCTGAACTCCCCCTCCTCGATCCACAGGAGGGCCGGGTGTCCCCTTCCCTCCATGCGCCCGCACAGCCGGGTGAGCACGACAGTGTTGGCCAGCTCGGGGGGCGTGTCCCGGCCCGGCGACGCCTCGAAGTCCATGGCCGCGGCTTCCAGGAAGTCCATGTACGCCGAGACGTCCGTCACCGTCAGGACGGGTCCCCCCGGTCCCGCGGCGCAACGCGCCGCGGGACCGGAAGTGTGTCCCTCCGAAGGTCCGGAAAGACTGCCCGCCGGGAGCCCGGAAAGGCGTCCTGTCCAGGGGGCGTCCTCGCAGGGGCTGAGCCTGACCGGTGCCCAGAACTGCTCGATGCAGCTCAGGTCCAGGAGCTCCTGGCACAGGCCGTCCAGGAACGCCCCGGAGCCGGGCTCGTCCGGGTCGAAGAAGACGTACAGGCGGTTCAGGGCCCTGCCCCCCCCGGAAGGGGGGAGCGTCCTCCCCGTGACGCGTGAGAGGAGCCTCGAGCGCCAGCCCGGAAAGAGCCCCCCGGACGTGATCATGCCGTGCGTCACTGGCCCCTCCTGTCGCCGTCGTCGCGGCACAGGACGCGGTCGCTACGGCAGGCCCAGTTCCCGTAACCGGTGCCGACCTCCACGTCCCCGTCCCCGGAGTCGCGGGTGCAGCAACAGGCCCTGCATCCCTCCCCGTTCCCGGAACCGACGCCGACCTCCCCGTCCCCGGACTGACGGGTGCAGCTACAGGCCTTGCAGCACTCCCCGTTCCCGGAGGCGAAGGAGTCCTCCCCGATGGCGGCGAGCAACACCGAGTCCCCGTTCCCGGAGGCAGAGGATCCCTCCCCGATGCCGGCGAACAACACCTCGGCCCCGTTCCCGGAGGCGGAGGATCCCTCCCCGATGCCGGCGAACAGCACCTCTGCCCCGTTCCCGGAGGCGGAGGATCCCTCCCCGATCCCGGCGAGCAGCACCTCGGCCCCGTTCCCGGAGGCGGAGGATCCCTCCCCGATCCCGGGGAGATTCACCTCGGCCCCGCCAACGGTCCTGTCCCCGGAGCCGGGGACGTCCTCCCGGGCGTCCTGTTCTCCGCCGACCCCGAGCGCGATCTCGACCGGATCGGCCTCCCCGGGCTCCGTCCGGTCCGCGTCGGCCTCGGAGAGCTCGCCTGACTCGGGCTCCGGTCCGTCCTCGTCGGAGCTCCCGTCCTCATCGCCGGGGTGCTGGGTCTCGGAGATAGTGGAGATCATGTAATCGGCCACGAGATACGCTATGTCCTTGCTCGGTACGAGGAAGGGTTTGACGTCGGGCCCGGGGTCCTTCTCCGCGGAGGAGTCCAGGCGCTCGTAGGTGCGGTAGGCGTTCCAGAGGCAGGCCAGGGGCGGGTAGCCCGCGAATTCGTCGGTGCCATACCTGCCCGCCAATTTGTCGATGTGTTCACACCAGGACCAGGTCAGGAGGACCGCCACGCGGCGGGGTAAGGTCCGGGCCTTCCCCACTGCCGTAATGATGCGAAAGCCCTTCCTGTTCCTACGGAGCACGGGCCACCCCGTGTGGGCGGGGAAGAACAGGATCCTGCCGAGCAGGTGCTTCTTGTACTCTGCGGCCTCGCAGTCCAAGATGTATGAGGGTAGCTCTTCCATCTTCGAGACCTGATTCCTGAACCAGAAGGTGTTGTAGAGCACGAGGGACGCCTCCAACGAGATCGGGACGTCCGCGCCGGAGGGGCGGGCCACCGTCTTGCCGCCCTCGGGTGCGGGTCCTCCGAAGCGGGGACGCTCCGGGTCGCCGGAGTCGCCGCCGCCGTCCAGCCAGCTGAAGTATTTCTTCTTGGTCATCCCGCAGACGTACCTCGCCCCCTTCTTGACCTCGGGCCAGCCCATCATGCATCCCTGCCTGAGGAACTGCTCCGACCACTCGACGGAACCGGCCTTCAGGTGCACGGGCACCCACAGCACGTCCACCCCGTTGCTTGTCCACCCGGAGATCTGGCGGGACCTATCCAGGATGTGACAGGGCGGAAGCGCGGGGTCGAACAACACGTACATGAGCTTGGCGAGGTTCCGGTCCCTGCTTTCCGCCATCGACTTCTGTAACACCCCGGACAGAACGGGACGGCCGTCGCCGTGGCCCGCGAGGTTGATCGGCCATAGGTCCGCCGCTGAAATGATTGAAGAGCGTTTCTTCATAAGGTTTACCTAAACCGCGCCAAGGCGCGCAACCGTCAGCCGGCGCGTCGCGCCGGCATTCACGCCCGTGCCGGGCAGGGCAGGAAGCCCCGGCCCGGAAAAGGGCCGCATCGCGCCCGCGTCCGTCATCTTCCGGACACGGGCGAACGTCTTTAACGTGCGTGAAGCACGTGATTTCAAGGGCAGTCGGCCCGCCCCGTTCGGGCCGCGCGGGACGGGGACCCTCCGCCCGGACACCGGGGCCGGCCCCCTGCCGGGAAAGGGTCCCCGCGCCCGTTGCGGGGCCCGCAGCCCGTCTTCAAAACAGGCGCCTTGAGAGGAAGGCTCGGGTCACGGGATTTCCGCTGGGGAAGCGCCGCGTCCAAAAGAGGGCTGAGGCCGTCAGAGTCTTCCGGTCGGAAAGGCTCATGGCCTGGAAGAGAGCTTGCGGCCGCCGGAGGCTTCCTTGAGGGAAGACATGCGGGCCGGGAGAGGACTTGCGGCCGCCGTAGCCTTCCGACCGGGAAGGCTCATGGCCTGGAACAGAGCTTGCGGCCGCCGGAGGATTCCTTGAGGGAAGCCATGCGGGCCGGGAGAGGACTTGCGGTCTTCGGAGCCCTACGTAAGCGATGGCTCATGGCCTGGGAGAGCTAACGTGGCCGCCTGAGGCTTCCTTGAAGGAAGCCAAGGGGACCGGGAGAGGACTTGCGGTCTTCGGAGCCCTACGTAAGCGATGGCTCATGGCCAGTGAGAACTAACGCGAATGCCGGAGACTTCCTTGATTGAAGCCATGCGGACCGAGAGAGGACTTGCGGCCTTCGGAGCCTTCCGTGATCGATGGCTCATGGCCAGTGAGAACTAACGAGAATGCCGGAGACTTCCTTGATTGAAGCCATGCGTGCCGGGAGATGACTTGCGGCCTTCTAAGCCTTCCATGAGCGATGGCTCATGGCCCGGGAGAGCTAACTTGAATGCCGGAGACTTCCTTGAGGGAAGCCATGCGTGCCGGGAGATGACTTGCGGCCTTCTGA
>JAISFP010000351.1 GCA_031263525.1 Deltaproteobacteria bacterium
GATGGAGAGGAGCGGCGTGGCGATGGAGGGGAGAGGATAGGAAGGGAGGGGAGAGGAGAGGAGGGGAGAGGAGAAAAGCGGGCCGGATGAGTGCTCGGGAAATAAACCACAGGCAACCTGCCAGCGTCAGGGGGTTGGCAGCCGGCAAGATTGCCCGGGCATTTGCAATGAGCCGAGAGGCCCTCGGCCCTTCCGCACATTGGTCATTTTTCCCCGTGAAACTGCAGATTAACGTTGTCCCGGGCCCGGTGCGGCGGAGCGTTCCCCACTCCTTGATATAAACTGCTCCCTCTGCTATAAAAAATATTGATTTTACGGACATTTGAGCCTCCCCGGCCTCGTCCGGAATCACGGGTCCGAGGTCGTGGCGGCGGACTCCGCAGGTCGCAGTCCGGGGATGTCTCCTGAAGCCGCGCTCTCATGGGGGATGCAATGATCTTTGGTATGGCGGGTCTGATTTTATACTTGGCGATACTGGCAATTCCGGTGATCGTCGCCTTCAAACGGAAGCACGTGAGCCGCTGGCCCATCTCTGTCCTGTGCATCCTCCTGGGGACGACAGTGATAGTGTGGATCATCTGCCTCATTTGGGCCTTCGGGGAGGACACCGAGGAGAGGCGGGCGCAGATGTCTGGCTACGGCCCCGGCTTCGGCTCGCCCGGGGCCTTCCCGCCCGGCCCGGGTGTGTACGGCCCGGGCCAGCTTCCCGGCCCGGGCGTTTACGGGCCCGGCCAGCTTCCGGGCCAGGGCGGGCCCCAGCAGGGCCAGCAGTACCCGCCCCAGGGCAGTATCTCCCAGCAGGGGCCGTTCCAGACCCAGCCCGGCCAGTACCAGCCTCAGCCCGGACAGTATCAGTACCAGCCGGGGCAGTACCAGCCCCAGCAGGGCCAGTTCCAGGCCCCGCCCGGACAGTACCAGCAGGGATATCAGAACCAGCCCCAGCAGGGGCAGCAGGGATATCAGGGCCCGCCCCTGCAGGGGCAGCAGGGATATCAGGGCCCGCCCCAACTGGAGAAGGGCCCGCCCGCCCCGCCGCTGCCACCGCCCCCGGGGCAGCCCAGGCGGTTCTGAGACCCAGCCTGGCAGGCGGCCTGGCAGGCTGGCTGACCCCGTCCGCAAGGCCTTTCACGCTTCAGGGAGATCCGCATGATAGCACTGATTCTAAGCGGGCTAGCCATCCTCATAGGCGGGATCATCGGGCTCGGCATCTACCTGATCCCTACGTTCATCGCTTTTAGCCGTCGCGCACGGCACAGGATCATCATCTTGATCCTGAACATCATCTTGGGATGGGTCTACGGAGTGCCCTGGATAGCTGTCCTCATCTGGGCTCTCCTGGACGACACCGACTGAGAATGCCTGGAAGGGGGCCCTGGTAGGGGGCCCTGGTAGGCTGTCCCAGTCCGGGCTCTCCTGGACGACGCCGTCTGAGGATGCCTGGAAGGGGGCCCTGGCCGGCTGTCCCAGTCCGGGCTCTCCTGGACGACGTCGCCTGAGGATGCCTGGAAGGGGGCCCTGGCCGGCTGTCCCCGTCCGGGCTCTTCTGGACGACGCCGTCTGAGAATGCGGGGAAGGGGGCCCTGGCCGGCTGTCCCCATCCGGGCTCTTCTGGACGACGCCGTCTGAGAATGCGGGGAAGGGGGCCCTGGCCGGCTGTCCCCGTCCGGGCTCTTCTGGACGACACCGGCTGAGAATTCGGGGAAGGGGGCCATGGCCGCCCTGCGCATCCCCGGCCTCCCGAGGGACGGGTGCCGGGGCGCGGCGAAGGGATGGACCGAGGCCCGTCGGCCCGGGATCGGGAGTTACTATATGCCGTCTGTCTTGAGGCGCGTAGGCTTTGCTTTTCTCGCGGCTTTCTGCGGGTTCGCGGGCGCCTTCTGTTTCAGCCTGGTCTCGGGCAGGGCCGAGGCCCAGGATCCGGCCTCCGGGTCCGCAGTCCGGGAACCTGCCTCCGGGCCTGCGGCCCAGGCACCGGGTCCCGGGGCCGACGCCAGGGTCCAGAGCTCCAGGGCCGGCGGCCAGGACCCGAGCTCCAGGGCCCTTGTAGCGGGCGAGCTCAGGCTCACCGACGAGACCGGACGCACGCGGCTCCTCATGACCCTCGTCCGGGGCAAGCCCAGGATGTTCATGCTGGACGACTCTGGCGAGTACCGCCTGGAGATGGGCCTGGGCCAGGAGGGCGAGCCCCACGTCTGGCTCCGGGACGCGGACGGGGCCTCGAAGGTGCAGCTGGCGCTCTCGGGGAGGGGGCTGCCGTCCCTCACGCTCGCCGACCAGAAGAAGCGCGAGAGGGCGGTGCTGGCCCTCTCCAGGGAGGGGGAGCCCACATTCCTCATGCGGGACGACAAGGGCTCCGACAGGGTGGCGGTCTGGAGGGACAAGGACACCGGCGGCCTGGCCCTGGCCGACCCGGGCGGGAAGACCGTCCTCATGATCAGCGCCAAGGACGGCCAGAGGGCCGAGGTCCAGGTGTTTTGAGGTTGCCCGAGGTTCTCCGTGAAGCTATCTGAGTTTCTCTTAATTTCTCTGAGATTTTCTTGATTTTTCGTAACCATTCAGGTACCCCTCTATAGAAGACATTTTTCGGGGGAAGAGAGCCATGATGAGGAACCTTTGAAGTTAAAGAGTCAACTATTGATACTTCATGTAGGGGTAAATAGTATCCATCGAGGGTATTTAGGTTGGTCAAGATCCCCCTGTTGGGTCCCCATTAGGAAGGTACCTGAATGGTTACGATTTTTCTGAGTTTCTCTGAGTTTTTCTGCGATTGTCTTAATTTCCCTGAGTTTCTCAGAACTTATCCGAGCATCTTTGGGATTGTCTGAGGTTGTCCGGGAAACTCACAGAGTCATTGCCTGACTCATGATCGTGGGCAACCGAACAGGGGGGTGCAGGCCTGCATGAAGGCGAAAGGTGATGTGTCATTGCGTGGCACGGCATTTGCTAGGGAATGCTAATCTCCTTTGTCTAGAACCGAACGCCAGGCAAGCTGCGGTTGCCACGCCTTGCCGGCGGCATGTCCCCGGGGCTATCGCGGGCAGTCCCAGCTCCGCGAATGACCTGAACCCTGAACCCTGTAGCCAAGAGCCTTGCTCCTCAGAATGAAATTGATTAAGATGACTAATCAAGGTTATGGAGGCATATGTTTTATGCATGGCATGAGAGTTTTCGTCGCTGACGTGAGGTAAACTTCCTTTTAACTGCAAATTCGGGGCGGAAGGAACATGGAAACGAAATATTTGTTTGAAGATCGTCAAAGTTTTAAAACAATTCGGCAGGGAAACCATGTCTATGTCGACAAGACAAAGTATATATACAATCTGCTAAATGGCAAACCCACTATTGACTGTTGCTTCCTGGCCCGGCCAAGGAGGTTCGGGAAGACGCTCCTGCTCGACACTATAGAGAAACTGTTCCAGGGCGACCGCGAGCTCTTCCGGGGTCTGTGGATCGACAACAGCGACTACAAGTTCGAAAGACATCCGGTCCTGAAATTCAACATGGCCTCCTATACAAATCTCAAAAGCCAGGACATTTTAACAGGGATGATCAAGACGGATCTGAAGAGGTTTGCAAAAAAACATAAGATTTCCTTTTCCTCGGATTACAGCTCCAAGATGTTTGAGGAGCTTCTGGAGATTTTGTCAGACAAGTACGGGAAAGGCGTGGTTGTCCTGGTTGACGAGTGCGATGCTCCAGTGACCAGATATATTTTGGACCGGGGCATTGCCAGAGACAACCTAGATGTATTGCACGATTTTTATGTGGTCTTGAAAGCAAGCATTAAATTCATCCGCTTAGCTTTCGTCACAGGCATAGCCAGGTTTGCCATTAGCCCTCTGGACTCTGGACCGGACAATTTCACGGACATTTCATTCAAGCCAGAATTTGCTGGAATTTGCGGTTTCACTGAAGATGATATGGACACGGTTTTTGGAGACATGTACGAGGATACTCTGACTGCCTTGAAAGCCAACAAACAAATCGGCAGGACTGCCAAAACTAAATTGCTGAAAAAGAAAATTGTTGAATATTACGACGGATACAACTGGTGCGGAAAAAAAAATGTCATGAACCCATACTCTTTACTAAAATTTTTTGAAAATAAGAAATTTAGTCCCTGCTGGTCAATGTCCGAAAAACCGTCTCTTCTCGCCACCTTTGCCAGAGAAAATCCTCTGGATTTCATCACGCCTAAGTTGGACGGCCATACCGCAGATGACCTCAGCATACTTAAGCCTGCCACATTGCTGTTTTATAGCGGATTTTTGACTGTTGATCATTCAGAAATTAAAAATCAGAAAGTTGATGATACAAAAACTATACCGGTTGAAGAATACACCTTCAGAATTCCCAACTTAGAAGTGGCCTCTGTTTTTGCGTCCACAGTTTTCGGAAGCATATTTGGCCAGCAGGATCGATTTTTCAGCAATTTTGTTGCGAAACTGCCTGTAGCCCTGCTGACAAAAGACTCCGACGAAACGGCCAGCCTGTTGCATAAACTTCTTTCGGCAATTGCTTTACAACAACACGAGCGTAGCAAAAAAAATTACCATGCCGTTATACAGGGAGCTTTTATCGCTGCTGGGATTGAAGTCATTGATCAGACGCATAGCTTGCTATGGAAGTCGGGCATGGCCAAATTTCTTAAGAAGTCTCCCGTTGGGATCGAGGTTAGATGTGTCAAAACTGACAAGAAAGATGCAGAATCCAAAGACCACGTCAAGAAAGGACTCGCAGCCGCTCTCGAAAAAGCTGCCGATCAGATTAGGTTGAAATACTATGCGGCACCCTTCAGAGTGGCTGGAAAAAAGATCACTGGCTTAGCCATTGCAGTTCGTGGTCGTGACAGGGTCGTTGTACGCTTCATTGAGCCTTAGGTTTCAATAGTGCCTTTTTGTGATTTTGAATTTTTTCGAAAGAAATTTAAAATTATGTTTTGGCTAAATGTATTTAACAATGATTGCATTGACAGAAAGGCATAGTTTTAAAACATTACATTGGATATTATTGAACTGGCATCTAACAAATTCTATAAGTATGAAGTCGTGGGCTTGACTGAAAAATTATGATGTGTATAAATGCCTGTCTCATTTGCTCGTGACGTCAAATCGATGGAGAAATTTTTTATAATTAATCTATCACGAATGTCGATGACTCTTGGAACAGTAATGTCATCCGAATTTTATGCCAAAGTTTAATGTATGTGTTGGCAATCAAATGTCAATAACTTAAGGTATGGACTGAAATAGCTCTTGAACGCAACCTCTTTCTTGAAGCTGGCAACATTGGATTGAACATCAGATATTACGAGTTCGGTTAAATGTTATAATTTTGGTTATCGTTCCAGGGGTGAGAAATCAGCACAAGACCCCAGATCTGGTATCTTTTTGCCATGACTCGCTCCCATAATGTGGGAAAAGATTTCAACATTTTCTAATATTTATCCGGAAGCGTAATATTTCCAGGCAGAAAAACGCCGGCACCCTCCAGGAAAGGGTGCCGGCAATGGACGTGACGGCCGTCGTGTTCCTGACCCGGCCCGTCAGGACGTGGACCTCGGGCCAGGCGGTCAGGGCTGCTCGGGTGCCGCCGGCTGGGGCTGTGCCTCCGGAGCGCCCGGCGGCACCGTGTCCGTGGCGACCGGCGCCGCGGCGGCAGGTGGCGGCGGTGTCGGGGGGAGGCCCTGGCCCGGGGTGAGGGGGGCCTGGACGACCGGCTGCTGGACGGGGGGAGGAAGGACTGGAGGGGAGTCCGCAGTCCTGGCGGTCGGGAAGGCAGCCGGGTCCGCAGGCGTTGCGGGCGCGACAGGGGGACCCGCAGGCGCGGAAGGCTGAGGAGTGGCAGGAGCCTGTGCCGCAGGGACATATGCCTGCAGAGGCTGGACCGCAGGGGCGGGGGCGACAGGCTGAGGAGCAGCGGGTGTCTGTGCGATTGGAGCCGCTGGATGTTGCGGCTGGACAGCCGCTATTGCAGACGCTGAAGGGGGGGCCGGCTGAGGAGCCGCAGGGGCCGGTGCCGCCTGGATTGCCGGTGCCGCCTGGGTCACTGGGGCCGGTGCCGCCTGGACTGCGGGGGCAGGAGCCGCCAGGACCGCAGGGGCCGGTGCCGCCTGGGTCACTGGGGACGGTGTCGCCTGGACTGCGGGGGCCGGTGTCGCCTGGACCGCGGGGGCCGGTGCCGCCTGGACCGCGGGGGCCGGCACCGCCTGGGGCGCGGGGGCCGGCACCGCCTGGGGCGCGGAGGGAGCCGGGGCCTGGACGGGGGCTGCCGGAACCGCCCGGGAAGGCGCGGCGGCCGGGACTGTCCGGGAAGCGGCAGGCGGAAGGAGGGCGAGGGCCGCCTTGGCATCCGCCGGGAAGGGGTTCCAGTGTGCGCCGGCCAGGATCGCGAGGCCCGTCCAGACGTAGATGAGCTTCACTATCCATCCCGAACGGTCCAGGACGAGCCAGTCGGAGGCCTTCCAGATCCGGCGCATGGACACCATGTGCAGTGGGACGGCCAGGAGGCACAGGAGGGCCAGGCTCGAGAGAACGCCGACCATGACCAGCATGGCGACCAGGAGCCAGGCGAGCGGCCACCACAGGAGCTGGACCAGAGCCGCCCGCTCCTTGCCCAGGAGTACGGCGAGGGTGGTCTTGCCGGCCTCGGGGTCGGAGAGTATCTCGGGGAGGCTCTGGTAATAGAGAATGTTGGCCACCATGAAGCCGCCCGGGATGGAGAGGGCCAGCACGGTGCCCGCGAAGTCGGTCCTGAGCGCCATGAATGTCCCGACGGTCATGATGACGCCCATGTTCAGGAACACCATGATCTCGCCCATGGCCCTGTGGCCGTACCTGACGGGCGGGGCCACG
The DNA here is from genome assembly GCA_031263525.1 of Deltaproteobacteria bacterium. Lineage (GTDB taxonomy): Bacteria > Desulfobacterota > Desulfarculia > Adiutricales > Adiutricaceae > JAIRZX01. The sequence continues at coordinate 6,855 of JAISFP010000351.1, forward strand.
TAGAAGAAGCTGGAGAGGGCCGCGAAGGCCACCATGCCCCACAGCGCCAAGTTGTCCCTCACGATGAACAGGGCCAGGACGAGTGCCGCCAGGTAGCAGAAGGCGAGGGCCTTCCTGATGGCCGCGGGATCTATGAGCCCATCCTGTATGACGCGGGATCCGCCTATGCTCTTCTGCGTGTCCACGCCGCCCGAGTGCTCGAAGTAGTCGTTAGCGATGTTGGTGGCCAGATGAACCAGGAACGACGCTATGAGGATGAGCACGAAGGCGAGCGTGCTGGGGGCGTGGCCGTCCGCCGCCTTCTGCGCGGCAATGAGGCCCAGGAACAGCGGGTACAGGGTGGCGATGTAGAAGGAGGGTCTGGAGGCCTTCCACCAGGCCGCGGGCGTGCCCCACCCGGGGCCTGCCTTGCCGCCTGGGGGGCTCTTCGCGGGGGCCCGGTCATTGCCGGAGCCTCTGTCCGCGCCCATCGTGGAGCCCTCGGCGGCCTTCCCTGAGACCTTTACGGCCTTCCCGGAGCCCTCGGGGTCGCCCTCCACCGAGATCTTGACGGCCTTCCCGGCACCCTCTGCGGCGTCAGTCCCCACGCCCGCCGGCCTGTCCTTCCCGCCGCCGGCCTCGCCGTAATCGTCGTAATAGTAGTCGGAGGCGGGGAAATCGGGGGCCCGGCCGGCCTCGGCGGGGGAAGCGTCCCCGGCGGCCTTCCCGTCTGCGACGTCGGGGTCTTTCGCGTCCGCAGGTGATGATCCGGACGTCTGGGCGGATCCCTCCGGACCGTCAGCGGCTTCAGGGCCGGCGGGGGACGCCTCCGGACCGTCAGCGGCTTCCGGGCCGGCGGGGGACGCCTCCGGGCCGTCAGCGGCCTCCGGGCCGGCGGGAGCCTCATCCGTGGAGCCCTCCGTCTCGGCCTTGCCGGCGGGGTCGGCCCCGTCCTCGGGGGAAGCCCCGGACGTCTCGGAGGGTCCGGAAGCCTCGGAAGCGTCAGGCGGCCCGTATGCGACGTCAGAGGTTTCCAGCTCTCCGGCGGGAGGGGGTGCCGTCTCAGGATTCGCGTTGCCCGCGTCCGCGGCGGTCCCCGCGGGAGATTCTTCGTCCTGCACTGTCATGAGCTGCCTCGGGTGGGGCGGGTCAGATGGCCGCCCCGGTCAGGCGGGCCTCAGGCGCCCTTCATGAGTTCCATGGCCGCGAGCCGTATGCCGGCGGCGTCAAGACCCGACGCGGCCCTCTGCCGGGACTGGGGCCCGTGGGGCACGGGGGTGTCGGGGAGCCCCAGGGAGGAGGCCGCGACCTGCCCCGCACGGCGGAGCATGAGAAGTTCTGCCACCGCCCCTCCCAGGCCGCCCGCGATCACGTTCTCCTCCACGGTCAGGAGCCTTCCGGTCCTCCGCGCCTCCGAAAGGATCAGCTCCTCGTCCAGGGGCTTGATGAAGCGGGCGTTTATGACGCCGGCGGAGATCCCGTCCTCAGCGAGCGCAAGAGCGGCGTCGAGGGCTATCCAGGCGCAGTAGCCGGCTGCCACTATGGTCAGATCCGCGCCCTCCCTCATCAGCTCGGCCCTGCCGGGCTCGAGGGGGGGGCCGGACGGCCGGGACGGGAGGCCGGAGGGCGGGCCGGGCGCGGCGGCCGCCGCCCGGCGAGGGGGGCATGCACCGCGCGGGTAGCGAACGGCGCTGGGGCCGGGAAGGGCGAGCGCCAGCTCGAACATGTCCGCGAGCTCCCGCCCGTCCCTGGGCGCCATGACGGTCATGCCCGGGAGGAGACGCAGGCAGGAAAGATCCAGGCTCCCGTGATGGGTCGCCCCGTCCTCGCCCACCAGGCCCGCGCGGTCGACGGCGAACACCACGGGCAGCCCCTGGAGGGCTACGTCATGATAGAGCTGGTCGTAGGCCCTCTGCAGGAAGGTGGAGTAGACGGCGCAGACGGGGCGCATGCCCCCGGCGGCGAGCCCGGCGGACAGGGTGACCGCGTGCTGCTCAGCTATGCCCACGTCGAAGGAGCGCTCAGGGAACTCCCGGAAGAAGTCCGCGAGCCCCGTGCCCTGGCTCATGGCGGCCGTGACGGCGCACAGCCTCCCGTCCTCGCGGCCGCGGGCAGTCATGTACCGCCCGAAGGCCTCGGTGTAGGTCCTGGCGTCCGCGGGGGAGGGCGCGACGGGGGCCGCGGTCCGGCGGGCCGCCTCCGCCGGGGAGGCAGGCGCGGGAGCCATAGCGGCGGCGTCGCCGGCGACAGGGGCGGGGGCCCGGAAAGGCTTCCCGCACTCTCCAGAGCCGGGATCTGCCGCCGGTCCGGAGTCAGTGCCTGTCCCCGGTTCAAATCCGATTGTGGGCTCCAGAGCCTCTCCGGAGTCTGTTCCCGGCAGGTCCGAAGGCTTGCCGGGGGCTCCTGGGCCGGACACGGCCGCTGTCTCCGGGGTCTCGGGGGGCAGTGCGTCCTCCGCGGCGGCCGGCTTCTCGGCGGCCGCGGGCAAGGCCGCCTTCTCGGGGGCTCCGGCCACGGCTGGCCTGTCCGGGTCGGTCAGGGCCTGGGCCGCCTGGCCGGCCCTGTCCTGGACCTTGTCCGGCGCCTTCCTGCCGCCCCAGCCGTGGAAGGAGAGCGGGTCGTCCTCGGCAGGGGCGTGGCCCTTGCCCTTGGTGGTGAGCACGTGGAGGAATACGGGGCGTCTCAGGAGCTTCACATGGGCCAGCGCGGGCACCAGCTTCTCCAGGCTGTGGCCGTCTATGGGGCCGATGTACTTGAAGCCCCAGGCGGCTATGAAGTTCCGGGGGGAGACGAGGAAGCCCTTTATGGACTCCTCGGCCTCCTGGAGGCGGCGTATGACCCGCTTGCCCCGCTGGGGCATGATGCGGTTCAGGGTGCTCTTCACCTTCTCGCGGAGAAGCACGTGCTCCGGGGAGGTGAGCTTCAGGGACAGGTACTGGCTTATGGCCCCCACGTTGGGGCTGATGGACATCCTGTTGTCGTTGAAGACCACGAGGAGATCCGTCTGGAGCCCTCCCGCGTGGTTCAGGGCCTCCATGGCCATGCCGCCGGTCAGCGCCCCGTCCCCTATGACGGCTATGCAGCGCTCGGCGCCGCCCTTCAGGTCCCTCGCCAGCGCCAGCCCGAGCGCAGCCGATATGGAGGTGGAGCTGTGGCCGGTCCCGAAGGCGTCAGCCCTGCTCTCGGCCATCCTGGGGAATCCGGAGATCCCCCCCTGCTGCCTCAGCGTCACGAAGCCCGGCTCGCGGGGGCAGAGGATCTTGTGGGCGTAGGCCTGGTGGCCCACGTCGAAGATGATGCGGTCCACGTAAGGGTCGAAGATCCTGTGGAGGGCCACTATGAGTTCCACCGCGCCCAGCGAGGACGCCAGGTGGCCGCCCGTCCTGTCCACCGTGCGCACTATCTCCCGGCGGACGTCGGAGGCGAGCTCCTCCAGCGCGGCCGTGTCCAGGCCGCGGAGGTCCCCCGGGTGCGAGGCGATGCGTTCCAGGAGCGAGGGGCCGGGTGCGGGCATGGCGCGGCCTAGCTCTCCCGCGCGACGAGGGCGCGCAGGAGCCGGTCAAGCTTGTCGGAGCGGAGCGGGGCGATGAGGCGCAGGGCCTCGCGGGCGAGCACGTCCAGGCGGGCGCGGGCCGCGTCTGGCCCCAGCCCGGCGACGAGAGTCCGCTTCCCGCGCCTCGCGTCCGATCCCGCGGCCTTGCCCATCACCTCGGGGTCGCCCTCGAGGTTCAGGAGATCGTCCCGGATCTGGAAGGCCTCGCCCGCCGCCAGTCCTGCCCGGCCGAGCCTGGCAAGGCCCGTGGGGGCCATGCCGGCGAGCGCAGCCCCGCAGGCGAGGGACGCAGCGATGAGCTCGCCCGTCTTGCGGCGGGCCATGGCGGCCCGCTCGTCCAGGCTGGGGTCGCGGCCCTCGAAGGCGAGGTCCTCCGCCTGGCCTCCGGCCATGCCCATGGGCCCCGCGGCCCGTGCGAGCAGCCCCACGGCCCTGATGCACCCGTCCCCGGCGCCGATCTTCTCCCCTGCCTCGGCCAGGATCTCGAACGCCATGCTCTGGAGCGCGTCCCCGGCCAGGATGGCCATGGCGGGCCCGAAGCGGGCATGGACCGCCTCACGGCCCCGGCGCACGGAGTCGTTGTCCAGGTCGGGGAGATCGTCATGCACCAGCGAGTAGGTGTGCATGAGCTCGACCGCCATGGCCGCGGGCAGGCCCCGATCCTCGTCCCCGCAGGCTGCCTCCGAGGCTGCCAGGGCGAGCAGTGGCCTGAGCCTCTTCCCGCCGGAGAGAAGCGTCCACTCCATGGCGTCCACTAGCCTGGAGACCTCGGGCGCGGCCCGGTTCCTCATGCGTGAGAGCCTTGTCTTCAGGAGCTTCGTCACTCTGGCGGCGGCGCTCAGCTGCCAGCGCCCGAAGAGGCGGGCCTCCCGCCCGTCGGGGGCGTTCCCGCCCCCGTCCCCTGCCGGTCCAGGGTAAGCGTCCATGTCCTGCCGCCTCCGTGTCTCGCGAGGCCCCCGGCCCCCGGCGGGGCTAGAGGCCCGGGCCGCGTCCGCCGCCGCCGCGCCCGTCGTCCTCGTCTTCTTCCTCGTCCTCGAAGTCGTCGTAGTCGTCGAGGTCCTCCTCCTCCTCCTCGTCCTCGTCCTCGTCGTCCTCGTCGCTGTCGCCCGGGGGTCCGCCGCTCTCGGGGAACTCCTCGTCGACGTAGTCGTCCTCGCCGTAGTCCCCCCCGTCGCCGTCGAAGGCCTCGTCGTCACCCTCGTCGTCTCCGAAGTCCAGGAACTCCTCTGCGGCGCTCCTGCCCCGGGGCGCGTCTCCGGAGGGGGGGCCCGAGGGCCGGGAGGCGCCCCCGCCTCGGGGGAACGGCTCGGAGGGGGGCTTGGGTCCCGCGGGGCCCTTGGCCGGCCTGGTCACGGGCGCGGCGCCCCAGCCTCCGGGAGGGGCGGGGGTCGCGGCCAGGGCCCCGTCCGCCGCCCTGGTGATCTCCTCCAGGCGGGCCTCGGCCTGGGTGAGCCGCTCGGAGAGGGTGCGGCTGAGCTTGATGCCCTCCTCGAAGGAGGTGATGGCGCGGTCGAGGTCCAGGGAGTGGCTTTCCAGGGAGGCGACCAGGCTCTTGAGCTTCTCGATGTCCTGCTCGAAGGTGCCCTGGGGCGGCACGGGCCCCTGGGGGGGCGAGGGGCCCCGGCTCTTCTTGGGTTCGGTCATTCGAATATGGTCCTTCGGGTCCTTGCCGGTTCCGCGGCCTTGGAGGTTTTCGCGCCGGGGCTTAGGTCCGGGGCTTTTGCGGGAGCCCTTCGGTGAGGGGATTCAGCCGGGTGCCTTCGGTCAGGGGTATCAGCCAGGGGTTTTCGGCCAGTGGATTCAGGCGGGGGCTTTCGGGCAGGGGAATCAGACAGCGGCCTTCGGCCAGGGGAATCAGGCAGGTGCCTTCGGCCAGGGGAATCAGGCAGGTGCCATCGGCCAGGGGAATCAGGCAGGTGCCTTCAGTCAGGGGAACCGGCCTTCAGCGGGAACCCGCAGGTTCCCGCGATGGGGAACGTCGAAATTCGGGCGGGCTTCCAGGCCCTGGGCACAAGGTGGCAGGGCGCGGGCCAGGAGGTCGCGGCCCGGGACCCTGCCCGGTTCCTGGGCGTGGTTAAAATACCCCTTTTAAAGGAAATAATAAAGGAGCCCGAGGGCGACCGCCATAACCCCGGTGAACAGCCAGGACAGGGAGGGGCCCGCCGCCAGGAAGGCCGCGGCAAGGGCCACGTAGCCCGAGGCCCCCTCGCAGGACTCGCCGGGGCGGACTGCCGCGAGCGTCAGGAAGGCCCCGATGCCTGCTGTGGCCCCGGACAGGATCCAGACGTTCATGCTGGCCAGGGACAGAGGGAAGAAGCCCTTGCGCCCGGCGGTCACCCTGCCGGAGAGGGGCCACAGGGCCCCCAGGATCGCGAGGGGAACCATGAGCCTCAGCCACGCCTCCGGGGCGCCGCCCTCGCGGGGGCCGAACGACATGAAGAGCGACAGCATGATCAGGCACAGCCCGAGCGCCGTCATGGGCGAGGCGGCCCTGGCCAGCGCGGGGCCCAGGAGCGCCGCCCCCAGGGAAAGGCCAAGCGGTATGAGGAATGCCGCGCCCCAGGGGGCAGGGAAGTCTCCGGCGGCGGGGAGCCCGGTCAGCGCCGCCACCGCCGCGGCACCGGCGGCGGCAGCCGCCCCCAGGAAGCTGGCGGGCTTCAGCGTCTGGCAGGCCCGGTCGTAGACCAGGAGCTCGTGGCCCCGGCCGCTTTCGAAGGTGAAGTACCCGAGGCTCCTGGCGGGCCAGAACCTCAGGGGGGTCTCCTCGGCCTCCCCGCCGACGCCCTCGGACAGGCCGTCGGCAGTCCACGGGTAGCGCGGGGGGATCGGGCTCTCTTCGGGGGAGCCCCCGCAGCCGGGGCCGGCTTCCCCGTCGCTCTCGGAATCGAGGGTGTCTTCCTCGGCGCCTGAGTCCCCGGAATCGGCCTGTCCCTCCCCGGCCCCGGAACCTTCTGGGGCCGCCTGACCGTCCCGTGCCGCGGAACTTGTCCCGTTCCTGTCGTCAGGCCCGGACGGCGGGAGGTCGTCCGAGAGCGCCGCGGAAAGGGCTTCCCTCATGGGGTCCGGGGGGCCTGCGGACGTCTGCCTGGCGCGGGCCTCGTCCTGGGCCGCGTCGTTGGCCGGGACCATGGCCTTGGCGAGGAATGGCCACGGGGAGGGCTTGGCCTCGCGGGCAGCCTCGGTTTCGCGGGTCTCCGGGACGGGCGGGGCCGCCGCCGGATCTGTCCCGCCGTCAGCCGGGTCAGGGCCGGTCAGGGCCCCAAAGTCCCCGGTGCCGGGGAATGCCTGTGCCGGGTCCGACATGTCCGTGAAGTTCTGAGTTCCGCCGTCCGCCGAGTCCGGGAAGTCCAGTGCGCCGCCGTAGGCCGGGGCCTGGAAGTCCTGAGCGTCACCGGTCGCAGAGTCCGGGAGGACCAGAGACCCGCCGTCCGCCGGGTCCGGGAAGTCCCGAGCGCCGCCCTCCGCCGGGTCCGGGAAGTCCCGAGCTTCTGTGCACGCCGGGTCCGGGCATGGGGCATCTCCCCCGTCACCGCCGGCCAAGTCCGTCCCGTCCTCCCCGGACGCGGGCCCGAGGCGGGTGGCGGAGTGGGTGATCTCCGAGATGTCCTCCAGGGGATCGGGGGCGCCCCGCCTGGGCTTCCTGCGGGTGAGCCAGATCCAGAGGGCCAGGCCCAGCGCCGTCAGGGACGCGGCGTCGGCTATCCAGGACTGCATGAGGTGGAAGTGCCGGGCGAGCGACGCGGCGCCAAGGAGGCCCGCCGCGGCGGCTAGGAGGCCGGCCGCGTAGACGGTGAAGAGGCCCCGGCCTGCCCCGCGCTCCCCGGGGAAGGCCAGGTAGGGCAGGAACGTTGGCGCCGACCCCCACATGAAGAAGCCCAGCACGGCCAGGGCCGCCACGGCCCTGGGTCCGAGGAGGGCGAGCCCGCCGAGGGGCCCGGCGCCCTGGGCGAGGTTGGCCAGGAGGAGGAAGATGAGCGCCCCTATAGACAATGTTGCGGAGAGGAGCCTTTCGGAGAGCTCGGACTCGGACCTGGCCACCACCCCCCACCAGAGGCCGCCCACGGCGCTCGCGGCCAGGGCCGCGAGCGTCGTCTCTATCCCCCAGAGGAGGTTCCCGTCGACAAGGGGCGACAGCCAGAGCCACTGGGCAAGGACGCACAGGGAGAACGCCAGGCCGAAGAGGGCGGTCCTGGCCAGGGCCCTGACGGGGGCGCTGGGGGGTTTCAGGCTATCTGGAAGAATCAGCCGGTCTGACATGGCACCAACGTGTTGACGGGTTGGAGGAGCGCGACTCGCAATTATAGCACATGGGTTTGGGTGAGGACCGGGGATTTTCCCCGTCTTCCGCACTTGCCCGGGGCACCTGCGGGAGATCAAGGGCAGGTGCGGCTGAGGCGGCAGGAGCGGAAGAATCTGCCGGAGCAGGACGGACGAGAGCTCCGGCTGCGCCTTGGCGGCCCCGTTGGGCCGGTGCAAGTCCGGGTGTCCCCTCGGTCCGGCCGGGTCCGGAACTGTCCCGACGGGGAGACTTGGGGGCTGAATGGGGAGGGCGAGGAGGTAGGCCGTGATGGCGGGAGAGCAGGGTGGGGGAAGGGCGCGGGGCCGGGGCAGCGGATCGGCAGGCCGTGAGGCCGGGAGCGTGGGGTGAGACGGCAGGACGTGAGGCCGGGAGCGGGGGGGGGCAGGTCAGGCAGTGAGGACGTGAGCTGAGATGGAGGCGGCAGGCCGTGAGGCCGGGAGCGTGGGGTGAGACGGCAGGCCGTGAGGCCGGGAGCGGAGGGGGACAGGTCAGGCAGTGAGGACGTGAGCTGAGATGGAGGCGGAAGGCCGCGAAGCCGGGAGCGGGGGGGGGCAGGTCAAGTGGTGAGGACGTGAGCGGAGATGGCGGGGTTAGGCCGTGAGGACGGGAGCGGCGGTGGAGGAAGGACGTGATGACGGGAGGGGGGAGAGGGAAGGTTGTGAGGACGGGCGGGCGCTGAGGGGGGGGAAGGCAGGTCGCGAGGCAGGAGACGGGAGGCGGAAGGCAAGAAGAATGCCTGGACGGTTGGAGAGGGCTTGCAGGGGGAGCGTCATGAAGCTCGGGCAGGCGGCAGTTGGCCGTCGCCAGGATTTGCCGGAAGCCGGGCCGCCTGCGGCAGAACCGGCAGGGCTGAACGAGAACAATGAGAACATGGGGCTGAGCGGTGAAAGGGGAAGGCATCACCAGTCGGAAGGGGGCGAGGGGAGGCGGCTGTCCTGGATGTGGGGCTGACCGGACGAAAGGGCGGTCAAGGGGGGAGGTGTTTTCGGGCGGCAGGGTCGCCGGAAGGGGACGGCCGATCAGACGACGTGGTGATAGGTGATGGCGGGGAAGCACATGGGACGTCCGGATGGTTGGCCTGGCAAGGCCAGGCAGAGGCGCGAGAGGAGCCGGCCGGCTGGTGGAGTCCGAGGAGGGGCGGCCTGGCGGCAGGAGATCGCGAGGGCGGGTCCGGGCCGGCATTTCTGGCGGGGCAGACGGGGCTGACGGGACCTCAGGGAGGCAGGGGGTGGTTCTGCCAGTGCCGGGGCCAGGCAGTTGCCGCGGGAAGGGCCGGGCTTCACGGGCTGGGACGGGCGGAGAAAGGCCCGGTTGGTGTTGACAGCCAGCTGAAGGATATGTAATATACTTTCCTTGCCGGAGCCGGAAACTCCGGTGCCCGCCTCCGGGCGGGGGCCGCGTGGAGGGATTCCCGAGCGGTCAAAGGGAGCAGACTGTAAATCTGCCGGTGTACGCCTTCGGAGGTTCGAATCCTCCTCCCTCCACCATTTGCCTTCCCATGAGCGGGAATAGCTCAGTTGGCTAGAGCGTCAGCCTTCCAAGCTGAGGGTCGCGGGTTCGAGCCCCGTTTCCCGCTCCAATGCCTTTCCCCGGACGGGCCGCCTCTTCCGGAACTGCCGGGGTCGATGTCGAGCCCACATAGCTCAGTAGGTAGAGCACATCCTTGGTAAGGATGAGGTCATCGGTTCAAATCCGATTGTGGGCTCCATTTTCTGCCTGGACATCGGGCATCTCAGGAATTCCAGGATCCGGCCGGACCTTCAGCGGTCCTGCCGGATTTTCTGTTTCGGGGCCCCATGTCCGGCCCGTGCCGGCACGGGCACCGCCCCGGGCCGTTTCGGCGGGGCAGCTTTGCCAGCACCTGCCCGTGAATCTCCGGACATCTCTCAGCCAGTCCTGAAGCGGTCGGTCAGGGGGGGCGGCGCAGCCGGCTCCCCGAGCAGGCAAGGAAGCAGGGAGGCCGGCAGGCAGTCGGCCGGGCCGGGCGGTGCCATGACGGCATCGGGTCAGTCCCTCTTGACCTTCCTGCCCCCATGGCCATTCCGTTCCCGGCACCGGCACGTCCGGAGACTGGGAGTCGCACGGCAGGCCGTTAAGGCCTTAGTGAAAGTTTTGCAGCTTTCCATCCCTCGGCCGCTCTGCATGCATTTGCGGTACTTCGGGTCCGGGTCCGGGTTCGGATTCGGGTCGCGGACAATGTCGCTGCCGTCCGGCCTGCCGGTTCCGATACGCGTCCCGTCCGGCCGGGCGGAGGGCCGGCCAGTCCGATCGGATGGCCGCAGAACACGGCCAGCTCGTTCAGCTCGTTCAGGACTGCCGGGCCAGGCCGCCCGGTTCGCCGGCTCATGAGCCCGGGCCAGGCAGTTCGCCTGGAAGGCATGGGGAGGTGCCTGTCCGAGAGAATGTCAGCAGGAAATAGCGGCTGGCCAAAGTTATTTCATTCCCCGTTCTTTTGAATCCCGGAATTTCGGCTGTCGGTCCAGGTGCGGAAAGGCAGGGCAACCCCTGGGCATGGCATGTCCCCGATATGATTGGCACCCAAAATATGGAAGAAGATTTCGAGATTTAATTAATCTGGAAGCAATAATTTTTTCATGTAATTAAGATCATATCCCTCTTTTATTTCACAGTTGGTACATTTTAAGATGTAGATAATAATTTTTGGATCGACAATAATTCTGTCTATGGTTAGATATCCGGTATAAAAAAGAAAAGAAATGCCAAGAAAGTAATAATACTCATTTACAGGTTCGAATTCATCAATGCAAATATTGTTGAATTTGCCTCTGATAAAAGGAAAGGGCAATAATGTGTCCCAATATGTGGGAAGCTGATATTTATAATAGTTATACCAGAAAAAAGCGAACTCATTTTCATTTAGGCAGCATGTAACAGAATACGGATTGAAAACTTTAGTGTTTCCATCCCAAGAGTAACCGCCGTACCAGCTTTCAAGCTTGTCCATTAACATTTCATAAGTATAATCAGGTTCGTCATAAAACTGTTTAGCCATACTGGGTAAAGAGCAAAGGATGTGATAGTGAAAATTTTCTCTAATCTCGTCTTCAGTAAAACCACATATGCTGGAGTAATGTTTATCAAATGTTATGTCGTCTATATTATGCATGAATGAAAATTTTGAAACTCCAGTTATGAAAGTAAATCTCAACATGTTTTCACAGATTTCTATAGTTTTGAAGAATTCCTGAAGAATCATCCGTATCTTAATAATTATTTTTGGATTTTTCACGTTAAGAAGAAGCGGAAGGTCGAAATCGTCAATGAGAAGTACTGTGTTCGGATGAACATCCTCCACGGCAGATGACTGTCTCTCCATGCCTGAGCTGGGATAACGTTTTGAAACTTGCGTGACGATGTCCATGATTCCTGTGACATCCTGGGCAGGTTTGAGGAAGAGTTCCTTCTGTTCCGATATCTGGTCCAGCGTGTGAAGCAGCCTCTGCTTGAATGCGTCCGGCTCGAGCGGGAAACCGCTGAAAGAGATTCTGATTACGGGATACGGGTCCCAGGAGTATTCCGATCCCTTCCTTTCAATGTGCGTGCCCTTGAAGAGATGCCTGCGACCCTGCACGATGTGATGGATCGTGTCGAGAAGGAGGGTCTTGCCGAACTTTCTCGGCCTTGACAGGCAATACGAGCGGCCCGGGCCGGTGAGAAGGTCGAAGATCATGTCCGTCTTGTCGACCACGACCGCGTCTTTCGCGACGTAATCCAGCAGCGTGGAGCTGTCGGGCATCAGCTCCCTTGGTTTCCGATTTCCGGTCTCTGCAGTGATGTCTTCAGTCAATGTTCCGGTCTCCTGTGCGGCAACGAGGTGAAGGTGCTCTGGAAAAATGTGTATTGTTGGCATCTCTCCGGCAACGGCCGGCGAGATCGTACGAAGTTAAACTACAACTTAAACTTAAGGATAAGGGTAGCCAGCCAATCCGCTGCCGGTCGGGGCATTCGCCTGGACATGTGCCAGGCTTCCCCTGCTGTTCCCGGTAAAAGTTCGATGCCAGCTGTCATCCCGGGATGCCAATCCGGATCTTGTGCAGTTAAACTTTAGGCGTGAGACATCTCGTGCGTCCGACTCCGGCAGTTACGATCGCCTGGACAGACTTGAGCTTTCTGTGTATCAGTCACGACAAAAATTATGTAGTTATGAATGCAATATTACAGCGTCCGAAGGAATATTAGGTAGTTAAATTTTTTGAACTGTGGCACGAGTCCAGCTCCCGACGGTCAGGGACGTTGCCGGGAACGGCTTACGATTTTCTGGGCAGGATCCAGGGCTGAGCTTCATGCTACACTCTCGTGTCTCGGCTGTCAACAGCGGTTTTGAAATTCGGTATGATTCACCGCAGATTCCGCTGAATGTAGTTCCTTGATTGGATAAAGCGCTGGAAAACAGTCGCGCGGCTACACGCTTCCGGTCCTACAGGCTTCAGTGATACCGCCTGAAATATCCATATTTTAGGCAGGGGAAAGGTTTGCGACACCATGATACCGGTCGGAGAAGGAAGTTTGTAACTACGGAAATCGGAAAACCATGGCAGGAGAACTGCAGCCCCGAGCTGTCGCTGGAGGCGGGGCCTGCCGCAGAGAGCCGGGTCATCCCGGTCCACGTGCTGCGGGATTCTTGGCCTTCAGGGTCAGGGTCAGGGTCGTTTTTTTTTATTGCGCTTCCGAATAAATATTAGAAAATGTTGAAATCTTTTCCCACATTATGGGAGCGAGTCATGGCAAAGAGATGCCAGATTTTGGGTCTTGCACTGATTTCTCACCCCTGGAACGATAGCCGAAATTATAACATTTAACCGAACTCGTAATAGGCTGGGGAGAAAATGGCTTATGAATTAATTTTTTAGCGCCAAGATTCGGTCACTCCGTGGAGTTAAGTAGACGGAGAGATGATATATTCAATATTTACTTGAACGAGTCAATTAGTTAGGGGTAGTATGGTGTAGGCAGAGTTAGCTGATATATGATTTAATTTTTGATAATCTTGCGAACGATATTTAAAATTGAGTCGCTACATTTTAAAGTTTTGGATATCTGATTTTTTTATTGTTTTTTACGATTTGTCGATTTTTGACCTGTTGTTCAGTTGTCTTGCATTTTTGCAGTTGTGCAGTTCTAATATTCTGTTTCATTTTGATATTCTGTAACTGTTCAGGTGCCCCCCAAGGGGAACTCAACAGGGCGTGCTCCCTTTGAAAATGTCCTGTATGGAAACTCCTCACCTCCATATGAAGTATCCAAAGCTGACTTTTAAACTTAAAGGATTCCTCATCAGGGCTCTCTTCCACCAAAAAGGGTCTCAAAAAAGGGGCACCTGAACAGTTAGGACATTTTTAAGCTTTCAGTTAAATTATTCAGTTATAGTGGCCTGCATGTAAGGATTTGCGTGTTTGACGCATAAGACATCTCAGCCGTTATTTTGCCTGTTTGCCGGCCTGTCACGCTTACGCGGGAAACGCCTCCTGACAGTCTGCGCCGTATTGGACGATCGGATTTGCTCTGGCTTGACGTCTGGCGGAACAAGAAAATTCCGGCATTCAGACAAGGCGCTCCCGGCAAGTCAGGAATGGCGGGAGCGCCCTGGCGACATCCGTCGTCTGACAGGGATGTCAGCGAACCCTGTCAAGGACATCCTCCTTCCAGCCCTGAACCGAACGCTGGACTGACGCGAGCCAGTCCTTAATCCGGTCCTCCAGTATGCCTCCCTCGAAGTCCAGATCGGACTCGAGGCACGGGTCTCCGTCCTCGTCTATGTAGGCTCGCGAGAGGCGGTGACTCCTGTTCCACTGGTTCATCTCCTCCAGTGACGAGAAGGTGTCGGCGCTCGCCGTGTAGAAGGCCAGGAGCATGTTGTCGTTGTTGAAGGATATTGTGCTCACAAGGCCGTCGATGGTCCACCTGATGAACTGCGTGCCGTCTTCTGCGGCGATGATCTCGGCGGTCAGGCCCTCAGAGTTCATTATGTGCAGGAACTCGCCAATGGTGATGGACTCCCAGATGCGGCCTCCGGCGGAGGCGGTCTGGCCGGCGGAGAGGAAGGCGGCGAGGGCTATGGCGAGGCCCGTCAGGAGGGCGCGGAGGGCTGGCTTCGGTCTCATGGCGTTGGGGTCCTTTCGTGCGGGGCGGGGATGTTGGGGACGGGGTCCCGGAGGCGGCCCCGCAAGGCGGCTCCGCCGGGTTTTTCACGGGACAATATAAGCATTCCTGGCGGGTGTCAACCGCTGCGGCCCTTCGCCTCAGCCGCCGTCCGTGACAGGGGTTGGGGCGTGAAAAATCCATCCGGTGTGCTGATAGACGAGGCATGACGTCCCTGCCTCCGCGAGACGGCCTTCGGACAGCATGGCAGCTCCCTTCAGGGATGACGGGAGCAGGTCCGCGAGCCGGTTCCGGGACGTCCGCCAAGAGATTCGCCGCGCGGGCGGCGACTGTACCGGCCGCCCGGTAAGCCCTGCGGCGGGCCTCCGTCTCCTGTCACGCCCGCCCGCCCGCCCGGCCCCCGCGCCCTTGCCAGGCAGTCCCGGGCCGGTCGTCTGTCTGGGGGACTCCGGCCGGCAACGGGCATGGCGGCCCCCTTTCACCCCGGCAAGCTTCGGCAGGCTGGGTCCGGGTCAGTCCCCCTTCTTTCCGGGGGAGGCTCCGGTCCCGGCACGTGCCGGGACGTCCGCCTCCGGCGCCTGCCCAGGCACGGGAGGCGAGGAACGGGCCGCCTCCGCGGCAGCTGCCCGGGTTCCGGGACGAGCATTTCCGCCTGCTGCCCCTTCTGATCGACTCGCACGGGAAGGCCGTGCCGGTTCGCCGCCTCCGTCGCCGGGCAGGTCACGGGACGCGCGGGGCCGTCTGCCTGCTCTCTCGGCCTGCTCTCTCGGCCTGCTCTCTCGGATCGAGTCGCTCTGAAGGGCCCCTGGCCGTCCAGGCGCCCCGATGACGGACAGGTTCCGGAACTCTCGGGTCCGCCTGGCCGCTCACTCGAATCGACTCTCCCTGGAGCTTCGGGCCGGGCTTCCTCCGGCTTCCCGCCCGATCCGGGACTTTCCGCGGCCCTTCCGAGCTGTGCGGGCATCCCTCCCGGCTTCCCGCCAGGCTCCGGGCCCTTCTCCGGCTTCCCGCCCGGCCCGGGTCCGCCCTCCTGCCGTCCGGGCAGGACCTGGTCACGCCCGCCGGCCGTTCCCCGCCAGGGCCCGGTCCGGCGTCCGGCCGTCTCCTCCGGCCCCCCGGAGGTTTCCGTCCGGCCGGCTCCGGCTCCGTGCCTCTCCCGGCATCTTCCGCTAACCCTGGCCAGGCCCCGGTTCCAGCCCCTGCGGACCGGTTCCGGCGGGGCGGCCATGATGGCCTTTCCCTTCCGGCGTCCCTCCGACGGACGGACTGCCCCGGACAGCCCCGGACAGCCAAGGAGGGGGGGGAGAGACGAGGGAGGGCCGGCTGAGCCTTCGGGCCCCGGCGATCCGGGCCGGAAGTCCTCCCGCCTGGCAGTTCCGGACGCGCTTCCGGGGGCGGGAAAAAAACTTTGACAAGCTCTCAAGTTTCACGTAGGATACCCTGTCGCTTGTGTCCGGATTTCTCAGTCCGGACCCTCACCCTCAGACGGCCGGGGGCCCTCCCCGCCGGCTTTCCCGGCCTTTCCCCGTCTTCCTGCCGTTTCCGGGCCTGGCCGGCTCTCACGCCTGCCTCCGGTCCGGGGCTTTCCGGACCAGATCCCGCCCCGCCCGGCCATGCCGCCCGGCGTCCGGGGCCCGGCGGCGGAGAGGGCGCCGTCCCCGCCCGGCAGTTCCGGCACGCTTTTCCCTTGCGCGGAAGCCCCCCTCCCTGCTATAGTAACGAGTTGACTTCCCCGACCGGCCCCTCCTGCGGGACCGACCCGGCCCCGGCTCCCGAGGCCGGCCGCGCGGCGGGGGAGGCGGACGACACACGGGGCCACGCCCCTCACGACGGAAGGTGACACATGCCCCGCGAGATCATCCACCTCCAGTGCACCGAGTGCAAGAACAAGAACTACTCCACGACCAAGAACAAGAAGCGGACCCCGGGACGCCTCGAGATCAAGAAATACTGCCCCTTCGACCGGAAGCACACCGTCCACCGCGAGACGAAGTAGCCGCGGGTCGCCAGGGAGCGCGCAGGGTTTTAGGTCAGTAGCTCAATTGGTAGAGCATCGGTCTCCAAAACCGAGGGCTGGGGGTTCGAGTCCCTCCTGGCCTGCCATTTCCCAGCCCGTCCGGGGCCAGGCCCCGGCCGGGACGCCGGCGGAAAGCCGAATCGGTACCTCATGACGAAGCACAAGAAGAGCCGCTCCGAGAAGAGGGAGGCCCGGCTTATCCAGGAACAGCTGGAGGCCCAGGCGGTGGCCACGGGCCAGCCCGTCCCCCCCAGGCCCGTGGCGCCGCCCCCCCCCCCGCCGCCCAAGCCGAAGCCCACGAAGGAC
>JAISFP010000409.1 GCA_031263525.1 Deltaproteobacteria bacterium
GGCGTCCTGGGCGGCGGCGTCGGGCGCGGCGTCCAACGTGGAGCCGGCGTCGGAGGCGGGCGAGGAGTCCTGGGCGGCGGCGTCGGGCGCGGCGTCCAACGTGGCTCCGGCGTCGGAGGCGGGCGAGGCGTCCTGGGCGGCGGCGTCGGGCGCGGCGTCCAACGTGGAGCCGGCGTCGGAGGCGGGCGAGGAGTCCTGGGCGGCGTCGGGCGCGGCGTCCAACGAGGAGCCGGCGTCGGGGCCTCCTGTGCTGGGCGCGACCGAGGTGTCCTGGGCGCCTGCCTCGGGAGCGGGGGAGGACGTGCCTGCGGCGTCGGGGGCGGGCCCGGCGTCCTGGGCGGTGCCGGAGGGGCGGGCCGCGTCCCCGGGCCCCTTCCCGAAATAGGCAACGCGGGACTGGCGCATCCAGACAATGCCCTCGCGCCTGAGCTCGGCCTTGCGGGCCTCCCTGGCGCGGATCTCCAGGACTCGGGCTATCTCCTCGCGGCTCCTCTTCAGGGCGGCCTCGGGGGTGAACTTGAAGTGGAGCCCCTCCCGGTGGATGGCCCGCATGACGGCCGCCGTCTGGTCGGGGGTGGCCCCGCGCCCGTACTCCAGCTCCGCCAGGGCCTCGTAGGTGAAGCGCGATGCGGGGTCGGAGGAGGCGGGCATCTGGAGGGGCCGGGCGCCGGGGTCCTCACGGTCTCCGGGAACGTCAGCGGGGCCAGCGTCCTTGCCGCCGGACTCTGCCGGGGAGGGCGACCCGTCCTGGCCGTCCGTTCCGGGCTCCCCGGCACCCTCGGCCGTTCCGGCGGCCTCGTCAGTTCCGGCAGCCCCGCCCGTGCGGGGAGCGCTGACGGCGGCGGCCGCCGCCTCCGCCTGCTCCTCGTCAAGCAGGCCCCAGATGACCTCCAGGTCCACGTGGGAGGCCAGCTCGGCCCGCCTGGCGTCCGCGGCGGCGACCAGGGCCGCCCTGCCGTCCGGCGTGCGGGGGTCGGGGACGTCCATGGAGACCAGTATGCGCTTGGGCTGGAGCCTGATGGTCCTCGGCCCCGCCACGATCTCGAGCTTGCCGCCCGGGGCGGTGCTCTGGACCCAGCCGTCCACGAAAAGGTTGTCCTCAAGGAACTCGACGATCACGTCCCACCATCCTCCCCGCCGGGGCCATCCCGGCCGGCGCCGTCCTGGCGCCCGTCCCTGAACTGCGTCTCGTGCAGCCTGAAGTACTCGCCCCCCAGGGCGAGCAGGCTCTCGTGGTTGCCGTCCTCGGCTATCCTGCCGTCCTTCACCACCACTATGCGGTCGGCCCGCCGCACGGTGGAGAGCCTGTGGGCGATGACGAGCGTGGTGCGGCCCCTGGTCAGGTTGTCCAGGGCCTCCTGCACGTAGCGCTCGCTCTCGGCGTCCAGGGCGCTGGTGGCCTCGTCCAGGACCAGGATCGGCGCGTCCTTAAGGATCGCCCTGGCAACGGCCAGGCGCTGGCGCTGGCCTCCGGAGAGCTTCATGCCCATCTCGCCCACCCCGCCCCCGAAGCCGCCGGGAAGCTCCTCGATGAAGCCCGTGGCCAGCGCGGCGTCCGCGGCGGCCCTCACCTGGGCGTCCGTGGCGTCCGGTCTCCCGTAGGCTATGTTGTGCCTGGCGGAGGCGTCGAACAGGGTGGTCTCCTGGCTCACGAGCGCTATCTGGGAGCGCAGGAATGCCAGGTCCATGCGGTCCACGGGCACCCCGTCGATGAGCACCGTCCCCTCCGAGGGGTCGTAGAAGCGCGGGAGCAGGTTCGCGAGCGTGGTCTTGCCGCCCCCCGAGGGCCCGACCAGGGCGGTCATGCTGCCCTGGGCTATGGTGAGGTTCACGGAGCTCAGGGCCGGCTTGCCCGGCTCGTAGCAGAACGTCACGCCGCGGAACTCTATCTCGCCCGAGAGCCTGGAGAGCGCCACCGGGTCCGGGGGGCTGGCCACGGCGGGCGGGGTGTCCAGCACCTCGAATATTCGCCTCGCCGCCGAGAGCCCCTGCTGGGCCTCGTTGTGCAGGCGGGTGAGCCGCTTGAGCGGCTCGTACAGGAGCAGGAGCGCCGTCATGAAGGAGAAGAACGTCCCCGGCGTCGACGTGCCGTTTATCACCGAGCGGCCCCCGTGCCAGATGACCAGCGCCACGCAGACCCCGCCCACTATCTCCATCACGGACGACGAAAGGCTCTTCACCGTGACGGCCCGCATGAGGTTGTCCACGCTCCTCCTGCACTCCTCTGAGAACCGCGATATCTCGTAGCCTGCCATGTTGTTCGACTGCACCGCGCGGACGCCCTGAAGCGTCTCGGTGAGGACGGCTATGAGGCGGCCCATGATGAGCTGGCTCCCCGTGGCGAGACGGCGCAGCCGCTTCCCGAAGCGCACGATGGGCCATACGGCGAGCGGCATGGCTATTATGCCGAAGAGCGCGAGAAGCGGCTCCCTGGACACCAGCACGAACAGGAGGCCCGCGACCTTGCAGGCGTCGAGAACGAGGCCAGTCACCACCTGGGTGACCGAGGCCTGGATGAGGGAGACGTCGTTCACTATCCGCCCGATGAGCTCCCCCGACGGGTGCCGGTGGAAGAACACGAGCGACTGCGTCTCTATGTGCGAGTACAGGCTCACCCTCAGGTCGTTCACGACGGTGTAGCCTATCTTGTTCATGAAGTACGACTGGAAGAAGGAGAACACCCCGGCGGACGAGTACACGGCGAGAGTCAGGAGCGTCAGGCTGTTTAAGAGCGACAGGTCCTGCTCGAAGAAGACCTGGTCCAGGAGAGGCTTTATGAGCCAGGCCATGCCCGCAGTGGACAGCGCCGCGAAACCCATGGACAGCACGGCAAGGAAGAACGTCATGAGATGCGGGCGCAGGAGCTTTGCCAGGCGTCTCGCGTCCTGGCTGTCAGGGCCGGAAAGCATCTTCAGGAGCGGCATGCGGGAGCCCCTGCCGGATCCACCTTCTTCGGGACGCGCCCCGGCATCAGGGGCGTCCTGTTCCGTGCCGTCACGCTCCGCATCGTCTGCTCCGGAAAGCATCTTCCGGAGCCGGATGCGGGAGCCCTCCCCGGATCCCGCGGCACGTGCGCCGGTCTCCTGATCGTCCCGAGCCGGACCGTCCGTGCCGCCGGAATCGCCGGACCCGTGACCGTCCGAAACCGGAAAGTCAGGCGCGGCATCCGCTGAGCGCGTGCCCGTCTCGCCGAGCATGCCGTTTCCGACTGGTCCGGCACTGCCGGTCCTGCCGTTCGTGACGGTTCCGTCGATGACGGGGGCGGCACTGCCGGTCCTGCCGTTCGTGACGGTTCCGTCGATGACGGGGGCGGCGTTGCCGTTCATGACGGTTCCGTCGCTGACAGGGGCGGCACTGCCGGTCGTGACGGTTCCGTCGCTGACGGTGTCGGTCCTGCCGTTCGTGACGGTCGCGTCGCCGAAGGGGCCGGCACTGCCGGTCCTGCCGTCAGTTAAGGTTGAGTCGCTGACGGGGCTTCCGGCGGCGCTGGGCACGGCATCCGCGGGGCGCACGTCCGTCCCGCCGGAGTCCGCGTTTCCGGCGCCTGCCGGGGGTCCGGCCCCCGCTCCTGGATACCTCGCGCTCATCCGGGCTGGCCTCCCGCCTCCCGGAGCACGATGTCCAGGGCGCGCGCGGAGGCGCCCGGCCCGCCCAGGGCCCTGGTCACCTCGCGCAGGCCGGCGGACATCTCCTCCAGTTCCGGGCCGCCGTCCAGGAAGGGGGCGGCGGCCGCCGCTATCCTGGCGGGGGTGGCGTCGCCCTGCACGAGCTCAGGGAGGAGCCGGCGACCGAGCACCAGGTTGGGTATGGAGATGTGGGGCGTCTTCACGAGGAGCCTCGCTATCAGGTAGCTCACGGGGCTCGTCCTGTAGCAGACGACCGCCGGGGTTCCCAGCACGGCGGCCTCGGCGGCGGAGGTCCCGGAGGCGATGAGGGCTGCGGACGCGGCGTTCAGCGCCGTCTGGGAAAGGCCTCGCAGGGGGTGGAGCCGGCCCTCCAGGGCCGGGGGGGCGGCCGCGAGGTGCCGCTCGGCAAGCTCCTCGGGGAGCGTGGGGGCCAGCGCCACGGCCACGCGGAGCCCGGGCCGTGAGCGGGAGAGGATGGCGGCCGCCTCGAGCATCACGGGGGCCAGGCGGGCGAACACGCCCCTGCGGCTTCCCGGGAGGACCGCCAGGAGATCGCCGTCCTGCGGGATCGGGAGCGCCTCGCGCGCCTCCGCGCGGGGGACGGGGCTCGTCTCGTCCAGGAGCGGGTGGCCCACGAAGTCGGCCGTGACGCCCCTCGCGCGGTAGAACTCCTCCTCGAAGGGCAGAATGACGAGCCTTCTCCTGGCGTATTTCGCGAGAAACCTTATCCGGCCCTGGCGCCAGGCCCAGATCTGCGGGCAGATGTAGTAGACGACCGGAATCCCGGCCTCCGTGGCCCTTTTGGCCAGGCGGAAGTTGAAGTCAGGGCTGTCTATGAGCACGAGCGCGTCGGGCCTCTCCGAGGCCGCAACCCGGGCAATCTCCTCGCGGAGCCTCAGGAGCCTCCGGGCCTGGCCGAGCACCTCGGCGATGCCCATGACCGCCGTCTCCCGGGCGTGGGCCAGGAGCCGGCACCCCGCGTCCCGCATGCGGTCGCCGCCCAGCCCGAAGAAGGACACGGGGAGCCCTCGGGCGGCGGCCTCGCGGATGAGCGCCGCCCCGTGGAGATCCCCCGACTCCTCGCCTGCCGAGATCATGACCCTCCTGTCAGCGCCCTGCATGGCCGGGGCCCTTCTCCCCGCCTGGGGGGTCGAGCCACGCGAGGAGCGAGAGCCCCGCCGCGTCCGCGAGCCTCACGCACTCCTCCTCGTCCAGGAGGATGAGGCCCCTCGCGTCCAGGACCAGGCCGCCGGCATTCACCTCGGCCAGGAGCCTTATGGTCGGGGGCCCCACCACCGGCAGGTCGAGCCGGGTGTCCTGGCTGGGCTTCAGCACCTTGGCCACGGCCACGGGCTTGGAGCACAGCGACGCCCCGCGCCTTATGGTCGCGTCCGTTCCGTCCGCGCCCTCCAGGGCCACGGCTATCTTGTCGCAGGCGACAGCGGTCTGGCCCACGTCCAGCCGGCCCAGCTCGCGGGCTATCCGGAACGCGAACTTCAGATCTTCCAGGAGCTCCGGGGAGGGGTCCCTCGCCCCGAGCTTGCCGGGCCTCACCAGGATCTCCGGCACGAGGTCGGTCACCGACACCAGCCTGAGGCCCCTCCCCTCGAGCCAGTCCGCCACGGCGCGGAGGATGGTGTCGGTCTGGTAGCTGGGGAGCCCCTCTATGAGCCTCACCGCCTCCTCGTCCGGGCGGTAGTTGCGGATGATGGTCTCGCGGCTCACGCCGCCCGCCATGCACACGTCCGTCACGCCCGCGTCCAGGAAGAAGCCCGCCATGGGGGAGAGCTGCCCCAGCGGGAGCTCCGTGTAGCGGTCGGCGAGTCCCTCGAGTTCCGGGCTGGCCTCGCCGGCTATGGCCATGACGGCCAGGAACCTGCCCTCCTCCTTGACCTTCCGGGCCGCGAGCACCGGGAGAGAGAGGTTCCCGGCTATGAACCCCACGGGCCCGTCCGGCTTCCTGTCGGGCGCGGCCGCCCCGGGGCTTCCCGGCGTCCCGGCCCCTCCTGGGCTTCCCGGCGTCCCGGCCCCTCCTGGGCTTCCCGGCGTCCCGGCCCCTCCTGGGCTTCCCGGCGTCCCGGCCCCTCCTGGGCTTCCCGGCGATCCGGCCTGTCCGGGGCTTCCCGGCGACCCGGCCTGTCCCGGGCTTCCCGACGGCCCTGCCCGCCCGTCGAGACCGTGGCTTCCGGTCCCTCCGTGGCTTCCGGGGCTTCCGGGGCCAGCGTGCCCGAGCCGGACGCCGTATCCGTCCTGCGTCCCGGTCAACGGTACACCCCCCTCTCGGAGGAGCGGTAGAAGGCCATGATGGCCCTGGCCTCGGCCGAGTCCGGGAACTGGCGCTCCGCCTCGGCGAGGACCCCTGCCAGGGGCTTGTGGTTGTGGAGGAGCCTGAAGACCCCGGAGATGGCGGAGATGGCCTCCGGGGAGAAGTTCCTGCGGCGGAGCCCAACTATGTTGGGGGTGACGGCCACGGTGTCGCGGATGCCCGCCACGATCATGAACGGCGGCACGTCCTTCACTATCCCCGACATGCCCCCCACGAAGGCGTGGTCGCCCACCCGCACGAACTGGTGGATGGCGGAGGACCCGCTCACGATGGCCTGGAGCCCCACGGAGACGTGCCCGGCCAGGACCGCGTAGCTGGAGAGTATCACCTCGTCGGAGATCTGGCAGTCGTGGGCCACGTGGACCGTGGCCATGATGAGCACGTCGTTGCCCACGCGGGTCGTCCCGCCCCCGTGCTCCGTGCCCCGGTGTACGGTCGCGGACTCCCGGACGGTCACGCGGTCGCCCAGAACCAGCCTGGTCCTCTCCCCGGCGTACTTCATGTCCTGGGGGTCGGCCCCCAGGGACGCGAAGGGGAAGACGCGGCAGTCGCGGCCCAGCTCGGTGTCCTTGTCGATGGAGACGTGGCCCATCACCTCCGTGCCGTCCCCAATGATCACGCGGGGGCCGACGAGGCTGTATGGCCCCACCGTGACGCCGGAGCCTATCTGCGCGGTGGGGTCGACTATTGCGGTCGGATGGATTCCCATGTGTGCCTGATGGGCCGCCTGTCCGGCGGCCGCCCTCGGGTCGGCGCGGGCCGCGGCCCGCTCCCGTTGTCGTGAACTCCGGCTGCGGACCCATGAAAACGTCCCGCAACCTTCCGGCCTTCCGGTCCGGCCCTGGTCCGGCCTCCGGTCTCTGCCTGCCGGCATTCCCGCCTTTTTCCGGTGTCCGGGCGAGGCTTTCCGGCTTTCTGCCGATGCCTTCCGGCCCTCTTCCGGTCTCCGGTCCCTGCCTTCCTGCCTTCGTCCGGCTTCCGGCCGAGCCTTTCCAGACCTCCGGCTTCCGGCCCCGGGCCTTCCGGCAAGGGGCCCGGAGCCTACGGAGGCTCCCGGGAGGATCATGCCCCGGAGCCGCGGCAGGCGCCTTGACCCCGGCGGGGGGGCGGCCGGGCCCCCCGCCGCCCGCGTCCGGCACGTGCCCGGTCAGCAGGCCGCCGTGATCAGGGCCTCGGCGGCCTTGTCCCCGTCCACGGACGCCTGGGCCTTCACCTTGAAGGCGTGGGTGCCGACGTGTATGAGCTCGGCCGCGAGATCCAGGCGGTCGCCGGGCACCACCTTCCTCCGGAACTTCACCTTGTCGCAGCTGGCCAGGAAGAAGAGCCCGGACTCCACGCGGTCCGTCAGTATGCCCTCTGGCCTGCCCTCGGGGAAGTCCCGGTAGCTTATGGACAGCATGAGCAGGGCGGCCTGGCACATGGACTCCAGGATCAGCACCCCCGGCATGACCGGACGGTCAGGGAAGTGGCCCAGGAAGAACTCCTCGTTGGAAGTCACGTTCTTGTAGGCCGCGACCGACTTCCAGGGCTCCAGGCCTGTCACCCGGTCGACCAGGAGGAAGGGGTAGCGGTGGGGCATGTGCTGGATGATCTGTTCGGATGTGTAGATGGTCATGAAGGCTATGAGGTCTTTCCGTGCGGTGCTGCCCGCGGCCCTTTCCGGGGGCCTGCGGTCGGGGGAGGTTTTTGGGAGAGGCGGTCGGCCAGCCAGGCCGCGTGGCAGGGAGGCCCGAGGGGCCGGGAGAAAGGGCGGTCGGGAGGCCTGCGGGGCCGCAAGGCCCGCCAGGCCGGGAGAAAGGGCGGCCGGGAGGTCTGCGGGGCCGTATGGCCCGCCAGGCCGGGAGAAATGGCGGTCAGGCGGTCGGGCCGGCGTGGGAGGGAGGCCCGCCTGCCGGGCCGCGGGGGCCGGCAGTGCCGGGATGCCGACTGGCCCGTCGGCCGGACGGGCCGAGCGGGGGGCGGGGAAAAGGAGGAGGAGAGGCTGACGTGGATGCCGGCCAGGAGGCGCGGTCGCGGGAAGCCCGCGGCGGCCCGGCCTACTTGCGGCTCTCCCCGCTCAGGTAGCGGTCGCGGAGCTCGGAAAAGGTGCTGGACTTGCGGAAGTGCTCGAGGAAGCTCCGGATCCTGGGCAGGAACCTCCTGGCCAGGGCCTGGAGCTTCAGCTGCTCGTCCAGTGTGATGCAGGGGGTGCCGGCCCACGCCTTGCGGCCCGCCGGGACCTCGCCGGTCACGCCGGTCTGGCCGGTGATGATGGCGTCGGCCCCCACGTGGGTCCCGTGGGACAGCCCGGCCTGGCCCAGGACTAAGGCCCTCTCGGCCACGGTGGCGTGTCCTGCCGTGCCCACCTGGGAGGCCAGGAGGCAGTCCCGGCCGATCTCGCAGTTGTGGCCGACCTGGACCAGGTTGTCGAGCTTGGAGCCGCGGCGGATCAGGGTGTCGGCTATGAGGCCGCGGTCCACGCAGGTGTTGGCCCCGATCTCCACGTCGTCCTCGATGGTCACCCCGCCCAGGTGCGGGTTCCGGTAGTGGATGAGGCGGCCCGTGGCCTGGTCGGGGGCCTGGGTGTAGCCGAAGCCGTCCCAGCCGATGACGGCGCCGGGGCCTATGACGCAGCGGCACCCTATCCGGACCCGCCACATTATTACGGCGCGGGCGTGGACGACGGTGCCGGCGCCTATCTCGGCCTCGTCCTCGATTGCCGCCCCCGGCCCGATCCTCGCGCCCTCGCCGAGCCTGACCCCGGCGCCCACGTAGGTGCCGGGCCCGAAGACGACGCCGGGTCCGGCCTCCACGCTGGAGCGGTCCTTGAAGAACGGCTCGGCGGGGGGCCAGGAGGGGCGCAGGGCCCGCTCGGCCAGTTCCAGGAGCCCCACGAAGAGGAGCCTGGGGTCGGAGGTTACCACCAGGGCGGGCCCGGGCGGGGCCCCCGGCTCGCGGGGGGCGGCGCCCTGGGCCAGCTGGGGGGTGGTGATGACGGCCGCGGCCCCGTTGGCCGCGGCGTCGGCAAGGAACTTGGCCTTCACGGCGAAGGTGAGCGATCCGGGCGGCGCCTTCTCCTTGAAGGCGCACAGCCAGCCCACCTCTGCCGAGGGGTCCCCCAGGATCTCGTAGTCGGGGGCGCCGCCGCCGCCGGCGGCCGCCAGGCCGCGGGCGAGCGAGCCCCGTGCGTCGGCCAGGAGCTCGCCCAGGGGGCGCGGGTCGATTCCTAGCACGTGCGGTCACCGTGACGGGCCGAGGCGCGGGCCGGTCCTAGGGGGCCGGCCGGCCCTGCGGGTCCCGTTTCCTTGAACGGGCCGGCGGCAGCCCGCCAGGCCGTGCCGAAGGCCGGGGGGGCCTGGCTTCCGGCGGGGGCGCGCGTCCCGGGCGCAGGGGCGGCGCCCGACCCGGCAGGGGGCCGGGCGGCGGGGCCGACCCGGGGCTGAGGGGGAGCCGCCGGGAAGGTCGCCGGGTCGGTCACTTCCCGCCGTCCAGGCGGCGCGTGACCTCCTCGGTGATGTTGTAGGAGGCGTCCACGAAGAGCACCCCGCCGCTCGCGGAGTCGATCACCATAGAGAAGCCCTTTGAGCGGGCGATCTCGGCGGTGATTTTCTCGGCCCGCTCGGCCAGGGGGGCCATGGCCTCCTCGAAGGCCTTCTGCATCTCCTCGGTGGACTTCCTGGCCTGCTCCTGGTACTGGGAGATCTCGCGCATCAGCTCCTGGGAGCGGCGCTCGCGGGCCTCCTGGGACAGGGTGGCCGCCTGCTTGCGGAGGTCCTCCTCCTTCTTCTCGAGCTCGGCCTGCTTTGTCTCCAGGGTACGCTTAAGGGACTTGTACTTGGTGTCCAGCTTGCTGGAGGCGGCCTTGCCCTGCTTGGAGTCGCCTATGGCCTTCCGGACGTCCACGACGCCTACGGTGAAGCCCCCCGACTGGGCGAGGGCGTCTGCGGCCCCCCAGACCAGGGCGACGGAGACGAGGGCGGCTAGGGTTACGGTTACTGAGGTCTTGAAAGTGGGCATGGATACCTCCGGGGTAATTTGCCGGGGAAGGGGGGGCTGTCCCGCCGGGGCAGGGGCCGCGCTCGGCCCGGACGCCGCGGCGGGCCTGGCGGCCCGGCCGGGGGCGGGGGACCCGCTCCGTGCGGTTTCAAACTGTACATTCTAGCACCTTCCGTGAGAAAAAACACTTGGCCGCCGGCGGGCCCGCGGGGCCGGTGCCGTTCGGGGGCGGGCCGGGGGGCGGCGGGGCGGGAAGCGCCGGAAGCTCCGGGAGATCCGGGAGATTCTCAAGTGTTGGAAGGGCGGTGACGGGTTCGGGGAGGCGGCCGCCCGGCCGGTTTCGGGGGCGGCAGTGAGGATGCACGGAGGCCGGCCGGCCAGTTTCGTGGGCGGCCGGGGGGGCAGGACGGCCCCGGCGCCCTTTGTGGGCCGGCGGGGAGGGGACAATGCGGTCGCCCGGCCAGTTTCGCGGGCGGCAGGGGGGGGACAGGACGGCCCCGGCGCCCTTTGTGGGCCGGCGGGGAGGGGACGATGCGGTCGCCCGGCCATTTTCGCGGGCGGCAGGAGGGGACAGGACGGCCCCGGCGCCCTTTGTGGGCCGGCGGGGAGGGGACGATGCGGTAGTCCGGCCAGTTTCGGGGGCGGCAGGGGGGGCAGGACGGCCCCGCCTCCTGAACAGATCCGGCGGGGAGGGGACAAAACGGCCCCCGGAGGGGGGCGGAGGACCTTGCGGGGCCCCTGCGGGGCCGGGGAAGGCGGACGGAAGGGAGCCTTCCGGCAGGCGTCCAGTGGCCGGGGAAGGGACGGGACGACCGGAAGGGCGGGAGGGAAAGCGGCCTGGCGCGGGGACTGGCCGGAGGCCGGTCGGGGGCTCTGGAGGTCGGGGAAAGCGGGTCCGGAAGGCCGGCTGGGGGGCCGGAGGTCGGGGAAAGCGGGACATCGAGGCCGGGGGGCCCGGGGTCAGGACATCGAGGCTGGGAGGCCCGGAGTCAGAAAAGCGAGGCCGGGGGGCGGCGGCCCTGAAGCGGGTCCGGAAGGCCGGCGGGAGGCGGCCCGGGGGCCGGGGCGGCCTACCTCCTCCTGGCTCTCGGGGCCCGGCGGCCCTGGGAAGGCTTCGCGGCTGGCCTGGAAGCTCCCTTGCCGGAGTCCAGCTGCTCCGTCACGTCCTTGGTGATGTCTATGAAGACCATCTGGGCGTCCGCGAAGATGACGGCCTTGTCCTCGTCGGAGTTCTCCAGGACCATGACGTAGCCGTACCGTTTCGCGTGATCCGTGGCGATGCCCGCAGCCCTGTCGTAGAGCGGGCCGTAGGCCTCCTCGGCCGCGGCCTTCAGCTCGGCCTCCGCCCTGGTCGTCTCCGCCTGGATGGAGTCCACCTCCCTCTGAAGGGCCGCCCGCCTCTTCTCGAACTCCTCGGGCGTGAGCCCCTCCGCCGCCTTGGAGAGCTCCTCGGCCTTGGCCTGGGCGTCCTTCTGGAGGCCCTGGAGCTTCTTGTCCAGCTGGGAATAGCGGGTCTGGATCCGGGAGGCGGCCTGCTTGCCGGGCTTGGAGGCGTCTATGGCCTTGTTCGTGTCCACGACGGCCACGTTGATCTTGCCGGGCGGGGGCGCGGAGGCCCCGTCCTGGGCGCTGGCTGTGGCTGCCAGGGCCGCGGCGGCCAGGGCCAGGAGGGCGGCGAGCGCCGCAGAGCCGGGCGCGCGGCGGCGGGCCGGGGACGTCTCGGGGGGGGCGGGGCGTGCTGCGAGGGTCATGGCGGAAGAACTCCGGGCGTTATGCCGCCCGTGCTAGAGAGGCTTCGCGGGACGGTCCGGGGCGGTGCCCCGGGTGCCGGGGGGCGGCTCGGGGGCTAAGGTACCCTATAAGGGCCACCGTGTAAAGGGATTGCCGCCGGGCGCCCCCGGGCCCCGCCCCGCAAGGCCGGGAGGCGTCCCCGGCGGCGGGGGGGAGCTTCGGGCGGGGGCCGCGGCTCCGCCCACCCCACGTTTCCGTCGCTGACAGGGCCCGCCACAGCCAGGTCAGGAGAGTCTCAACCTGACTCAGCAAATCAGGACTGGTTGACGGCTAGAAGAAAAGCAGCGCCTCTGGCCGGGAGCTCCGAGGTGCCGCGAGGATTTTAGCGCTCCACGCAACAGAGAAGCGGCACCTTTTCCCGTCCGGGGACTCCCGGCTCCGGGCCGGGGCACTGGGCCTCCTGGTCCGGGGCCTCGGCCATGGCCGGGATTCCCCGTGACCCGAGGCTACCGGTCACTTCCCGTGCCGGGACCGGAATCTCTCCCGGCCCCTGCAGGCCTTTCCGGGGAAAGCTCAAGAGTCCTCCCGGAGCCGCCCTCCGCAGCGGGTCATTCCGGCCAGTCAGTCCTGTCTGACCCGGGACGACCGGGAACCTACATGAGAAGCATCCGGATTAAATCGTAGTTGGCCATGGCGTTGTGGAGATACACCTCCCTGCTCGGGTACGGGTCAGCTTTCTGAAGGCCGCCTATGACCCCCTCGAGGATGCCGGACGCCTCGTACAGCCTTCCCTCCTCGGCGATGGCTATGGCCCTCATGGCCCTGGCCTGGAGCGTCATCGCGTGGCCCGGCCCGTCGCCCCAGCTTCTGACCTGCTCCACCCGCGCGAAGTCTCTCCGGGCCTCCTCGGCGCGGCCCTGGAAGAGTTTCGCGATGCCGAGGTTCAGCAGCCTGTCATATAACGCCAGGGCCTTGTCCGCCGGAGCTTTCCTCAGCTGGCCACCATCCGGTGCCTTCAGCTCAGGGTCAGGCAGCCTCATGACTTTGGCGCCTATCTGCACGGCCTCTCTCAAAAACGGCTCGGCTTCCGCCCCCCTGCCCGCCGTGAGCAGGGTCGTGCCCAGCGCGTCCAGGATGAAGAGCGCCTCCTCGTTGCACGAGCCGTGCGCCCTCACGCATTCTTTCAGGGCCCTGCGGCCTTCCGCCTCGGCCCCCGCGAAATTGTTGCAGTTAACAAAAGCAGCAAGGTTAAAATCGTCTTCGCTTCCCGGAGACGTGAGTATCGTCTTCCAGTCGGCCATAAGAGCCATTTCGGTCTCCTTCCCGGCCTCGCGGGGGCCGGCCGTCAGAAAAGATGCTGCAGGTTGCAGGTCCGGCATTCTCGGCAGATCCGCAACTCACAACAGAATTTTGAAACTATACCATTTAGTGCAATTGAAATCAAAATCATCGGCTCCGTCGAAACCATGGTGCCAGCGCCGCGTTCGTGGACGGCGGCCTGGTCCGCCTGCCAGGCGGGCTGGGTGTGCCAGCGAGGCAGGCCTCGGCCAAGCGGGAGAGCACCTCTAGGTGACTGGATGCAATGACGTAACCATTCACGTGGGTGAACGAGAGCAGCCTGCGTTTAGGCTAGTCGACGCTGCATCTCTTTTGTTGGCGACGGCCGGCATTGGAGGCTGGCCGCCGCCCGGGGCGCTTCCCGCCTTCGGCGGTTGCGCCTGTGAGGACCGTGAGCTGTGGAGGGAGGATTGACCTCCGGTTCGCTCCTGCATGGTGTGCCTTCCGGGCCGCGACCGGCTGTGGGGAAGGCGTGGCTGTCGGGCCGGGCCCGCCCCGTGGGGGGGGCGGGCGGAGGTGACTGAATCTTCGCCGGGCGTCGCGCCGCGCGCTCACCCCACGAGCGGACGGGCGGTCAGGAAAGGTTGGGTCCGGGAAGGCTTCTTCCTGGTTCCCTGCCGGGCAGCTGACCCGCCGGACCGGGCCGGGCAGCGCCTGGCGGGGAGGGGGCTCCC
>JAISFP010000410.1 GCA_031263525.1 Deltaproteobacteria bacterium
CTGGAGGAGGTGGCCTCCGAGCTCCTCAACTGGAGGGGCACGGGCATGTCCATCATGGAGAACAGCCACCGCGACAAGAAGGTCGTGGCCATGGCCCTCGCGGCCGAGGAGGACCTGAAGTCCCTCCTTGGCCTCGGGGACGAGTGGAAGGTCCTGTTCCTCCAGGGGGGGGCGAGCCTCCAGTTCGCCATGATCCCCATGAACTTCGCCCCGGACGGGGCGCCCGCAGACTACGTGAACACGGGGCTCTGGTCCGACAAGGCCTGGAAGGAGGCCAAGATCGTGGGCGCGGACGCCCGCCTCGCCGCCACCTCCGAGCCCGACGGGTTCACCTACATACCCGGCTCGTACGAGTTCAGGGGCGACGCCAGGTACGTGTACCTGACCAGCAACAACACAGTGCGCGGCACCCAGTGGAGGTCCTTCCCCGAGGGCGCCCCCGCCCCGCTCGTGGCCGACATGTCCTCGGACTTCCTCTCCAGGCCCCTGGACCTCTCCCGCTTCGCCCTGGTACACGCCGGCGCCCAGAAGAACGTCGGCCCGGCCGGGCTCACCATAGTCCTCGTGAAGAAGGACTTCGCCCAGGCCGGAAAGAAGGGGCTCCCGCACCTCCTCGACTACCGGACCTACATAGACTCCGACAGCATGTACAACACCCCGCCGGTATTCGCCATCTACGTGGCCGCCCTGGTCTTCAAGTGGCTCATCGCGGGCGGGGGCCTCGCCAAGATGGCTGAGCGCAACGAGGCCAAGGCAGGAAGGCTGTACGCGGCCATCGACGGTTCCGGCGGCTTCTACAAGGGGACGGCCAGGGCCGACTCCCGGTCGCTCATGAACGTCACCTACCGCCTCCCCACCCCGGAGCTGGAGAAGAAGTTCCTCGAGGACGGCAAGGCCGGCGGCCTTTCCGGCCTGAACGGCCACCGTTCCGTGGGAGGCATCAGGGCCTCCATCTACAATGCCGTCCCCGACGAGGGGGTGGACGCGCTCATCGACTTCATGAAGGGCTTTCAGGCCGCCAACGCCTGAGAGCCCGGACTTCGACCTCACTGCCGCGGCGGGATCCCGCCGCGGCGTCGATCGTCAAGGCCTGGTTAACGGGGGAGGGACGGCCTCCCCGTGGGCCCCGGAACATGGCCCTCACTCAGGTGGGGGCTGGAACCTGCCGGGGACTGTCAGGGCTTTCGCGGCCCTATCCGGGGACGGCCCGCCATGGCCATGGCTCGCCTCAGCTCCGGACAGGGCAGCAGCCCGGCAAACAGGCGCAGGTTTCCCTAACTGCCGGGAGCTCCGTGGATCTAATGCCGGAACGCCGACGGGCACCGGCACCGAAAGTGCCCCTCGCGGGCGCGACCAGATATCTCCACGGAGAACCGCCCGTCAGGGGGCCGCGGGCCCGCGGCCCCCGTTGACGGGTTTTTCCAGATCGTGCCCGGAGGCTCAATTCCGGGTTCAAGGACCCGAACTGTTTTGTTTTCCGCTGCATGTGGCTCTTACGTTCGTCAGGTTCGCTCAGACCCTGCCGAAGCGGCGGGCATGAAATCCTCCAGCCCTGCTCCGGGGCCCGGTTGAAGTTCCGGCCCGCTCCGCCCAGACGGCTCTTCTGACGGCCCGGCCCCTCTGCAGAACCGCCCCGCCTCCACTTCAGTTCTGGCCAGCGGTCATCCAGGACTTTCCGTCCAGCGGCCCGGCCTCCCCGCCTTCCAGGTCAGCGGCCATCCTGAGCTTCACGGCCATCGGCCCGGCCTCCCCGCCTTCCAGGCCAACGGCCATCCTGAGCTTCACGGCCAGCGGCCCTGCCTCCCCGTCTTCAAGGCAAGCGGCCATCCTGAGCTTCACTGCCAGCGGCCCCACCTTCCCGTCTTCCTGGCCAGCGGCCAACCTGGGCTTCCATTCCAGCGGCCCTGCCTCCCCGTCTTCCCGGCCAGCGGCCATCCTGGTGTTCCCTTCCAGCGGCCCCGGCTCCCCGCCATTCCCGGCCAGCGGCCATCCTGAGCTTCACGGCCAGCGGCCCCGGCTCCCCGCTATTCACGGCCAGCGGCCATCCCGGGCTTCCTTGCCAGCGGCCCTTCCTCCCCGTCTTCCTGGCCAGCGGCCATCCCGGGCTTCCCGGCCAGCGGACTTGCTCTCAGGTCTTCAATGCCTGCGGCCTTCTGGGCCTCGCTGATTTCCCGGACGGCCTCCAGGCCTTCGCCCCCTCCTGCCCGACGGCAGTGCCGGCCTTCCTGGCCGGCGACCCGGCCTCCCGGTCCTTCCTGACTGCGGCCCGGCCTTTCAGGCCGGCGGTCGTCCCGGCCATCCCGAAAGAGGTTAACCATGGCCTACAGGGTTCTGATAAGCGACAAGATAGAGGACGTGTGCCCCCAGGTCCTGAAGGACGGCGGGGTGGAATGCGACCAGAAGCCGGGGCTCTCCCCTGAGGAGCTTCTCGCCGTCATAGGCGACTACGACGGCCAGATAGTGAGGAGCGCCACCAAGGTGACGGCCGAGGTCCTGGAGCGCGGCAAGGCGGGGAAGCTCAAGATTGTCGGGCGCGCCGGGGCCGGGGTGGACAACATTGACACCGCCGCCGCGGAAAGGCTCGGCGTCAAGGTGGTCAACACCCCGGGCCTCAACTCCAACGCTGTGGCGGAGCTGGCGGTGGGCTTCGCGTTCATGCTGTCCCGCAACCTGGCCGTGGCCGACTCGACCATGAAGGCAGGACGCTGGGAGAAGAAGGGCCTCTCCGGCTTCGAGCTCTCCGGGAAGACCATGGGCCTGGTTGGGTTCGGGCACATAGGGAGGCTCGTCACCGTCAAGGCCAAGGGCCTGGGCATGAAGGTCCTGACCCACGACCCCCTGGTCCCGGCGGACATCGTCTGGGGGGCCGGGGCGGAGCCGGTCGAGCTGGACGCCCTGTGGAGGGGGTCGGACTTCGTGTCCCTGCACCTGCCCAAGAACAAGGACACCCTGAACATCGTCGACGCCAAGGTGCTGGCCATCATGAAGCCCACGGCGTACCTGATAAACTGCGCCCGCGGGGGCCTGGTGGACGAGGCGGCCCTTTACGATGCGCTGGCCTCGAAGAAGCTTGCCGGGGCCGCCTTCGACGTCT
The DNA here is from genome assembly GCA_031263525.1 of Deltaproteobacteria bacterium. Classification (GTDB taxonomy): domain Bacteria; phylum Desulfobacterota; class Desulfarculia; order Adiutricales; family Adiutricaceae; genus JAIRZX01. Next base: position 3,095 of record JAISFP010000410.1, read on the forward strand.
TCACGGCCGAGCCGCCGGGCGACAGCCCGCTCCTTAAGCTCCCCAACTTCATCGCGGCGCCTCACCTGGGTGCCTCGACCCTGGAGGCCCAGCTCGGCGTCGCCAGGAAGTCAGCCGAGCTTCTGGTCCAGTTCTTCCAGACCCTGGGCTAGCGGAGTCCCGGGCTCTGCCGGTCGGAAGTCCGATGCTCCCGGCCCGCCGAGCGGCGGGCCGTCCGGCTCCGGCACGGGGCGTCCCCCGCCGGACGCCCGTATCTTCAGGAGGGCCGCCGGGCCCGCCGCCATGGCGCGGAGCCCGGAACGGCCCTCTTTTTGCATCCGGTGAATGCCGGGGAAGACATGGGAAGACCGGAACGGCTGGGGATGCCCGTGAGGGCTGGCGTTCCGGGCCCTCCGCGAGGCGTCCGGCCCAAGAGGCGGGGGGCGGGCACGGGACCGTGCCGCTGCCCGTTACGAGAGCCCCCCGGTCGTTCTGGCACGAGGCCGCGCGGAAGGTATTAGAACCGTAGGGTTGGCCAGAGGCCGCGCAGAAGACCTTGCCGGATGGTGTAGGATCCGCAGGGTAGGTCGCGGGTCTGGCTGAAACCCCTGCCTGAGGGGCAGAGGAACAGCCGGGTCGCCCCGGTACCCGGCTGAGCTCCTTGCTGGAGTGGCCGCTGAGCCGTCGGGTCGGCCAGGGGTCGGCTGAAGCCCTTGCCGAAGGGGGAGGGGAGCCGTGAGGTCGGCCAGGGGTCGGCTGAGATCCTTGCCGGAGGGGGCGGGGAGCCGTGAGGTCGGCCAGGGGTCGGCTGAGGTCCTTGCCGGAGGGGGCGGGGAGCCGTCGGGTCGGCCAGAGATCGGCTGAAGCCCTTGCCGGAGGGGGCGGGGAGCCGTCGGGTCGGCCCAAGGTCCGGCTGAAGTCCCTGTCGAAGGGGCCGCAAAATCGTCTGTCAACGTTCTCGATGAAGTCAGAGCCGGAGGAGCCATGGAATCGTCGGCCAGGGATTTCGCTGAAGTCCGTTCGGGGAAAGAAGTGCGTCATGTCCCGTGCGCCCGGGCCTGCCCGGCAGGGCGGCTTTCGACCGTGTTCCTGGCGGCCCTGCTGGCACTGTCCGCTTTTCTGATCGCGTGCCCCGCATCCCCTCTTCAGGCTCAGACGGATCCCCGTTCGGCCGAGGAACCCGGATCCGACCCGTTCAGCCCCCGCGACGTGCCTGGCATGGTTGCCCCGGATACGGGTCCGGCGCCGTCCCCGGTGCGGCCCGCCCCGGCTCCCGGCCCTCCTTCCTCCCTCCGGGCCGGACCCTTCGGACTCGTGACCGAGACCGACCTGGAACCCGTGACTGGGGACCCTGACGGGGAAGGAACTTCCGGGTCCTCCGGCACGGCAACCGGGACCGGCCTCGGGTCCGGGACTGGAGCAGGGGCCGTGACAGGAGTCGCTGCCGAGCCCGGAGCAGGAGGCGAGGCATCAGCTGGAGCCGGAGCAGGAGGCGCGGCGCTTTTTGGGGCCGGGGCAGCTGCTGGGCCCGGAGCAGGTGGCGAGGCAGCCGTTGGAGTCGGGGCTGGAGGCGCGGCGCCCTTTGGGGCCGGGGCAGCTGCTGGGCCCGGGGCCGGAACAGGGGGCGCGGCATTCTCTGGGGCCGGGGCAGCAGCAGGGCCCGGAGCTGGAGGCGAGACAGCCGCTGGGGCCGGAGCAGGAGGCGCGGCGTCCACGGGGGCCGAGGCAGGCACCGGGGCCGGGGCAGTCACGGGGCCCGGAGCTGGAGACGGGGTAGCCTTTGGGGCCGGGCAAGGTGCCGGGGCCGGGGCAGGAGGCGCGGCATCCTCTGGGGCCGGGGAAGCTGCTGGGCCCGGAGCTGGAGGCGAGGCACCCTCTGGGGCAGGTGCAGGGGCAGCCGGAGGCTCCTCCGGTGCCGGCGTCCTCGGCAGTTCCGGGGCGGACACGGAGGGCACGGTGAGCTACGGCGAGGGAGCCTTCGGAATCCCCGTGCCGGTCGGGGAGGACCAGGGCGCGGGCTCTCAGGAGCCCGCGACGGCCGGGACGGGCCCCTCGGTCCCGGATGCCCGGTTCCAGGCACCGGCCCCGCCTTCCGTCCCGGCCTGGCCAGTGCCGACCGGGGCGGGCGAGGCGGCGTCCGTGCCGGGGTATTACGCCGCGAGGGCGCCCAGGTACCTCGTTACCGGTCCTCCGGGCTCGCCGGGCACGGCCTCGAGGCCGCCGCTTTCGGGAGGTCCGCTCGCGGTCTTCTTCGACGGGCCCGCCGAGTACGCGCCCGCCCATCCCGCCAGGATGCCTGGGAACCTGGAGCCGTCACCCACGCCCAGCCTGTTCGGGAGGAGACAGGAAGCCTACCAGCAGGCGGTGGCCTTCATCCAGGAGGAACGCTACCCTGAGGCGCTGGCCTTCATAAGGAGGGCGCCCCGTGACGTGCGGGGCTGGAAGGGGCTCATGAGCCTGGAGGCGGCGCTTCTGTCCAGGGAGGACCCGCGGGCGGCCATGTCCATCTACGACAGGATCCTGGGCTCGGACGACCGCTCCGGGGTCCACTTCGTGAGGGGGCTCTCGGGGTACAAGTTCCTGTTAAACGACCTCAGGTCACGGGGCGACTACTCGGCCCTGTTCAGGCTGGTGCAGCTCCTGTCCTTCGAGTGGCGCAACAGGGAGGCGAGGGAGCTAATCCGCGGGGCCATGGGGGACCCGCTCCTGCCCGGCCCGGTCCGGGAGGAGATGGCCAGGATGGACGCCATCATGGCCATGCGTCACGGGGACTACCGGACGGCCGAGGCCTACTTCGCCGGCCGAGCGGACCGGCCCTCTTACCGCTGGCTCGCGACGCTGAGGCTCAGGCAGGGAGACTTCAAGGGGGCGGCCGAGGCCAGGATCGCCGCCGCCGGGACGCTCAGGGGCGCGCCGAGGCTGAGGGAGCTCCAGAGGGCCCTGGAATGCCTGACCAAGGGGGGCATGCCCGACGAGGCCCTGGCCCTCATGGAGGAGGTCCCTGAACTCCGGCCCTCGGTGCCCGCGTGGCGGTATTTCCTGGGGATATCGCACCTGGTGAAGGGCGAGCCCGAGAAGGCGCTGGAGCTCCTGGAGCCGGAGACTGCGGAGCGCGACGAGCGCGGCCAGAGGGCGCAGTACTTCATGGGCAGGGCCCTGGAGATGCTCCTGAGGCATCCCGAGGCGGCGGACAGCTACGCCCGGGCCGCCGGGGGCGCCTTCACCTACTACAGGATCCTGGCCCTGGGCAGGCTCGCGAGGCTTAACGGCACGGGCACGGGCCCGGTGGCCCCGGCGGCCAGGCTGGCCTTCCTCCTGGAGAGCCCCACTGGCGAGGACCGCGACACCATGGCCTTCCACCTGTGGCTGAACGAGCGGCTGGAGGCGGAGGACCGTCCCCAAAGGGGGACAGCGTACTCGCCCCGGGGCGGACCGGGCGACGGGGCCCGGGCCCGGGCCTCTGCGTTCCACTACCTCTCCCGCGGTGCCCCCGCGAGGGCCGTCATGGAGCTGAAGGAGACCCCCGGCGCCCTTCCCCGGGGCGGCGACGTCTCCCCCGGGGAGCACGCCCGGCTCCTCATGCTCTCCGCAGACACCGGCGAGTACCGCATGGCCATAAGGCTCATGGCCCAGCTCCCCTACGAGGCGCTGGGCGCGACCGGCCCGTTCCGCTACAACCATCCCCCAGGCTTCTCCCGCGAGGTGCTGGCCGGCTGGCGGCGCCAGGGCGTCCCCCCGCAGCTCACGATGGCGGTCATGCTGATAGAGTCCGCCTTCCAGCCGGACGTGGTCTCCGCCTCCAACGCCAGGGGGCTCATGCAGCTCCTCCCCTCCACGGCCGAGCGGGTGAGCGCCGTCCTGGGCGAGCGGCTCCCCCGCGAGGAGGAGCTTTTCGGCCCGCCCATGAACATCCGCTACGGGACCTGCTACCTGGGGCTCCTCCTGGACTCGTTTAAGAGCGTCCCGCTGGCGCTCGCCTCCTACAACGGCGGGCCCTTCAACATCAGGAGCCTCATAGCCGCCCGCAGGGAGCTTCCCACCGACCTCCTTATAGAGACCATCCCCGTATCTGAGACCGCCGCCTACGTCCGCAAGAACATGGAGGCCGTCTACGCCTACGAGGAGGTCTACCTGGGCGAGGCGTCGCTCCCGGACCTCACCGTGCCGGCCAGGATGCCGGTAGCCCCGCCTGACTTTTAGTGGGGTCTTGCCGACAATGCATGCTGGGGTCACCCCGCCCCAGCATGCATTGTTGTGAAGACCTGATCAATATGGGCACTTCCTTCCAAAATTGTAACCATTCACGTGGGTGAACGAGCGCAGCCTGCGTTTAGGCTAGTCGACGCTGCATCTCTTTAGGTGGCGAAGGCTGGCCTTGGAGGCTGGCCGCCGCCCGGGGCGCTTCCCGCCTTCGGCGGCTGCGCCTGTGAGGACCGTGAGCGGTAGGGAGGATTGTCCTCCGGTTCGCTCCTGCATGGTATGCCTTCCGGGCCGCGACCGGCGGGGGGGGAAGGCGGGGCTGTCGGGCCGGGCCCGCCCCGTGGGGGGGGCGGGCGGAGGTGACTGAATCTTCGGCGGGCGTCGCGCCGCGCGCTCATCCCACGAGCGGACGGGCGGTCAGGAAAGGTTGGGTCCGGGAAGGCTTCTTCCTGGTTCCCTGCCGGGCAGCTGACCCGCCGGACCGGGCCGGGCAGCGCCTGGCGGGGAGGGGGCTCCC
>JAISFP010000415.1 GCA_031263525.1 Deltaproteobacteria bacterium
GGGCGGCCTCCCCGGGACCCCCGTCCCGGGCGGCCTCCACGGGAACCCCGTCCTGTGCGGCTTCCCCGGGACCACCGCCCTGGGCGGCCTCCCCCGGAAGCCTGCCCCGCGCGGCCAACCCCGGACCCCCGCCCTGGGCGGCCTCCCCCGGAACCCCGTCCCGTGCGGCTTCCCCCGGACCCCCGTCCCGTGCTGCTTCCCCGGGACCACCGTCCCTGGCGGCCTCCACAGGAACCCCGTCCCGTGCGGCCAACTCCGGACCCCCGTCCCGTGCGGCTTCCCCGGGACCATCGTCCCGGGCGGCCTCCGCAGGAACCCCGTCCCGGGCGGCCTTCCCCGGATCCCCGGAGAGCCCGCAGGCGATCCCTTTCGCGGGGGTCACGGGCACGAAATCGCCGGAAGGCGGCGCCGTCTCCCCAGTCCCGTGGGCTGGAGACGTATCATGGTCTCCGGGCCCCTGGGCGGCCGGCGGCCCGTCGGGAGGGCGGAGTCCCGCTTCCGCCGGCGGCTGGGCCGCAGGCAGGGTGACCGGGCCCGCGCCCCGGGGCGGCCCCGTAGACGGACGGGCGTCAGGCGCTATGGCTGGCGCCGGATCAGTCGAGGGCCGGGAAGTCATACACGAAGGTCTCCGTCATGGGGAGAGGCAGGTTCTCGCCGCGCACGAGCCGCGCGAACACCCTGCCCCTGCCCGAGGCCAGGTTCTTGTAGCCAGTGAGCCGGTCCAGGAGCCCGGGCTCGCGGGGGGCGGCGAGCTTTATGCGGAGCCTCCAGCCGCCGGTCACCGGGTTCTTGAAGAGGACCCGTTCCGTTACCGGGGCCTGGGGGGACTCGACCACGGATGACAGGGCCTCGACCTCGGTTATGGAATTGAGGACGCTGTTGTCGAAGTCCAGGTAGAACTCCGCGAACTCCCGTGACGTCCTGGAAAGGAGCCTCGCCGAGACAACGCGCCCCAGGTTGTGGGGGTTGGACGCGGGCGGCATCCAGAACAGTCCGTAGGAGCAACGGAAAGATTCCCCGGAGAGCGCCGAGGGGTCCACCGCCCAGTAGGCGATGATGTTGTCGTGGATCTCCTGGGAGCTGGGGATCTCGATGAGCTCCAGTTTCCCGGGCGGGAAGCCCGCACCCGGCTCCGTCCAGGCCCAGGTGCGCAGATCGTAGCGCCTGCCCACGTCCTGGTAGTGGTCGAAGTCGTTGTCCCTCTGGATGAGGCCCCACCCGCCCCTGGACATCTCGGGCGCGAAGGACGTGGTCATGAGCCTCCTGGGGTTGTTGAGCGCCCTCAGGTACCATGCCCCCTCCCCGTCCGTGAAGACCAGCCCGTCGGTGCCGTGGAGCTCCGGCCGCCAGTCGTAGGGGGACCCGTTCTCCTTCTCGGAGTACAGGTACATGCCGCTGGCCGGGGCGAGCCCCAGCTTCTCGGGCCAGGACCTCCCGGAACGCCTGACCAGGGTGGCAGTCACAGCCATGGACATCGACGATCCCGGCCGTATGACTATCCGGACGGCCCCGGCGAGGCTCCTGGACTCCAGGAGGGCGTACACGGTCATCTCCAGGGCCCCGGGCTCCGGCTGCATGAGCCAGAACTCCCTGAAGTAGGGGAACTCCTCCCCGCCCGTGCCGCCGGGATCGAGTATGAGCGCCCTGGCCGTCTCCCCGAACCGGGAGTGCCTGGCCGCGGCCCGGAAATGGCTCGCGCCCAGGAAGACCACGGCGTCGTCCATGCGTCCGGCGAGGTTCACGGGATAATGCACGGTGAAGCCCGCGAGCCCCGTGACCCGGCCCCGCCAGTGCGCCCCGTCCGGGAACTCGAAGTCGCTCTGGGAGTAGGCTATGTCCCTTATCCGGCCCCCCTCCACGGCATGCACCGCGACTGCCCGGTCGTAGATGAAACCCGCGTGGAAGAAGCTCACCTCGAAGGGGGTGCCGTCCCCCCTCCAGAGCCTCGACGGCTCCTTGAAGGAGATCCCCCTCCAGTCCGCCTCGTCCACCTGCGCCGCGAGCTCCCTCTCCCTCGCGGAAGGCTCCTGGTAGGGGTGCTGGGCCCTCTCCCTCGCCATGGCCTCCAGCCTGGCGAAGGTGAAGCCCGGCCCCCGGGGCCCGCCGGCGGCACCCTCTCCGTCAGCCGCGTCGTCTCCGCCAGGTCCGCCCGATCCGTCAGCCGCGCCAGGACCTTCAGAACCGTCAGGCCCATCGGCCCCTCCAGATCCGGCGGCCCCGTCAGATCCGGCTGCGGCCTTGCCGCCGTCCCCGGCGGACTTCCCGTCCGCGGGAGACTCCCCGCCTCCCTTGGCGTCACCGGTTCCGGAGCCCCCGGCACCGGCACCGGCAGTGCCGGGCTTGTCCCCGGCGGCAGGCGCGGCGTCCCCGGAGGGCTCCGGAACTGTCGCGGCAGCTCCGGCGGTGCCGTCTTCAATGGTCACTTTCTCCCGGCCGTCCGCCCCCGGGGCACGGGCGCCTCCGCCTGCGGCCTGGCTCGCGGTACCCGGACGGGCGCCGGGCGGGGTCTGGGCGTCCAATGGCCAGGGGAAGGCCCCCTGCCATGCCGTGACCGCCAGCGCGGCGGCCAGGACGGCCAGGGCCGCGGCAAGGAAGGGTGTCCGGGCCGAACCGGGGGATTTACCCGAAGGGAGATTGTTTGTCATTGAGTATGTGTTGCAGGCCGGCTGACCCCCTGCGGGCGGCGGGGAGGCCGCCCAGTGGCGGACAGGTTAAGTGCGAGATGGCCTCCGAGGAGGGCCCAGGCTGCGGCGCTCCTGACAAGACTCGGCAGGCGCACCGAGGCCAGGCCCATGTGACCAGAATTTTCGTAACTATAATGCGATTTTTTTTTCTAAGCAACAATTGTCCCGGTCCCCGTAACGGTCGCGCCGGGCCGCGCACGGAGGGAGGCACCGGCTTCGGAGCTGGCACGGGGCACCGCCGCCGGCGCGGGGGCCGGGCGCTTCGGGGCCGGCGCGGGGCGCAACGGCCGGCTCGGTGCCGGCTGGCACTCAGAGCTTGCGGGGCCCGTCCCGACCGGCTTTCCGGGAAAGCGGGCCGGTCCCGGCTGGCGGGACGGTTTTGGCCGGAGGTGGAGTCGAGGCGGTGCCGCCGTCCGGAGCTGACGTAGAGGCCGGGTTTTGGGCCGGCATTGGAGTCGGGGCAGCGTTTAGAGCCGGAACTGGCACAGGAGGCGCGTTCGAGGCCTGAGCTGACCCCCGTGGCGCGTTTTGGGCTGGAACTGGTGCCGGGGGCTCGTTTAGTACAGGAGTTGGCACCCGTGGCGCGTTTTGGGCCGAAGCCGGTGCCGGGGCAGCGTTTTGAGGCGATACTGGCTCCGGGGCCGCGTCCCAGGAAGGGGCTGCAGGCCCGGAAGGGGGGCGAGGCTGGCGTCCCGGGCGGAAGGCCATCCGGAACCGGCTGCCGGATGGATTCATGCCCCCGGATGCGGCACCCTTTCCAGGCATCCGGACCGGCGCGGGGACACGGAGGGGCGGAGGGGCCTCCTGGCGCGAGGATTCTTCGGGGAGGGTTTCGGGCTCGGCGGTCGCCCGGGCGACTGGCTCCGCAGGGAGGGCCTCCGGGGAGCCGGCCCGCGGCCCTCGGCGGCGCGAGGCTGCCGGATCCGTTCTGGCCGCGAGCCTTGCCCGCAGGAAGTCCAGGAGCATCCCTTCCGAGCCGGACGGGAGATGCAGCGCCTCCATCGTGGCGTCCAGGGCTTCGAGACAGTGGGCCCCGACCTTGGCGAGCAGCCTGGACACCGTGTCCGTGGAGAGGCCGGTGGAGCGGCTCAGCGCCCTCACCCCCATGCCGCCGGCATGCTGGCGCATGACCTGATGCACCGTCCGGTCCGGAACGTGGCTCCAGAACAGGGGGCCCCCCCTGGCAAGCGAGAAGCGCTTGCCGCAGGTCCTGCAGTACAGGAGGGGCCGGTCCCGGTTCCTCCCGTAGAGTCCCCTCGCGGCCACGTTGCCCATGCCGGTCATGCCGTAGTGGCGGCATTTGGGGTTGGGGCAGGAGACGCGGTCGATCTCTGTCATGGACAGCTCCGTTCAGCGGGCCCGGGCCGTGGACGGCGGGTCCGGGGGGTCGGCTGGAGGCGCTGAAGCGGACGCCTCGCCACTCTAGATGGAAGGTAACTGTTCAGGTGCCCTCCCAAGGAGAGCTCAACAGGGGGCCCATTCCAATAAAAATGCCCTCTACAGAAGCTCTTCCCCTCCACATAAAGTATCCATAGTTGACTCTTAAACTTTAACGGTTTCTCATCTGGGCTCATTTCCTCCGATACCGTCATGCGGTAGGCGGCACCCCGGTCCATGAAAGGCGCGTCATGCCGCGCCACAGCATGTCGCGTTATTCCCGGTGCCGGGGTACCGAAAAACCTTCCATGAAAAAAGGCCCCCAATAGAGGGGCACCTGAACAGTTACGATGGAAGTTGAGAACTGAAGGCCTGCGGACAGGCCGGGCGGCCGGGATGACGAGATGCCGGAAGGACGGGAGGCAGATGTGACAGGGTGCCGGAAGGACGGGAGGCAGATAAGACGGGATGCCGGAAGGACGGGAGAACAGAAGGCCGGAGGGTCTGGAGGACGGCACCGGGCGGCAGAGGGGATGTCCGGGGAACTTCGGGAGAGGCGGAGGCCGGAAGACAGGAAGGCGGGCCGGCGTCTGCGGCAGGGGGGTCTGAAGGGGCGGGCGCGGCCTTGCCCCCGCCCGGCCGGAAGGCCGGGGAGCTTCGTGCCGGCCGGCGTCCGCGGCAGGGGGGTCTCGAGGGGCGGGCGCGGCCTCGCCCAGTCCGGTCGAGGAGGCCGGGGGGAGCGTCGGGCGGGCCCGGCACCGGACGAGTCCGGTGTCTCAAGGGGCGGGCGCGGCCTCCCCGCCGTCCGTAATGGGAGGCAGGGAGCTTCGGGCGGGCCCGCCGCCGGAGCCGTCCCGGGGGCCGATCTCCGCGCCGGGGCGCACGCCCTCCCCCGCCCCGTCCGCAGGCTCCAGGCTCTCGGCGTAGAGCTCGGCTAAATGCCTGACCTCTATCCTGTCGCCTGACCTGGAGAGCATGTCCATGAGCTGGATCATGCAGGCCGGGCAGGAGGTGGCCACCGTGTCGGGACTGACGGAGACGACGTTCGCGCGCTTGCGCATGCCGATGCTCAACGAGACGTCGGGATGGAGGAGGGTGAAGCTTCCCCCGCTTCCGCAACAGCGTCCGGCCTCGGGCATCTCGACGTACTCCCACCCGGGAAGGCTCATGAGGATCTTCCGGGGCTCCCGGGAGACGTTGAGGGCGCGGAGCAGGTGGCAGGGGTCGTGGTAGGTCACCTTTCTTCGGGGGTGGGCGGAGAGGCCGTCGCCCGCCTCCCTTTCCCTCCCCACGTCACCTGCCGGCCCCCGCCCGTCCCCGCCGGCCGGCTCCCCCGCAACCGCCTGGCGATCTGGGAAGTCGGCCTTCAGGACGTTCACGAGAAAGGAGCTCAGGTCGCATGTCCTCTCCGAGAGGCGGCCGATCAGCTCGAGCTCGTGGCCCGCAAACGCGCCCGCGTACCTGGGCCAGGTCTCCCTGATAGTGGACGCGCAGGTGGCGCAGGACGTCACGAGAAAGTCGAAGTCCAGGGACATGCGGCAGAGGTTGCGGGCGAGAAGCCTCATGAAGCCCTTGCGGTCGCCGGAGGCCAGCGCCGGGATGCCGCAGCAGCACATGTCCTCGGGCATCACGCAGCCCACGTCATGGTGACGGAGGATCTTCAGGGTCGCGTCCGAAATCCCGGGGAAGAGCCGGTCCGGGACGCATCCGGGAAAGTAGAGGACCTTGAGCCCGCTCCTGCCCGAGGGCTCCAGGATCCTGCCCTTCACGGACGTGAAGCCCCGTCCAGGAAGCCCCGGCACGTGCCTGGGCCCCACGGCCGGCGTCAGGAGCGGGATCGTGGATGTCCCCACGGTCCCGTTCGCGGGCCTCAGGACCGCCCCCTGGAACACTGCCCCCAGCCTCGCCAGGAGCCCGAAGAGCCTCGGGTGGGGAAGCACCAGCCGGAAGACCGCCTTCTTTAACTCCCCCAGGCCGCGGTAGGCGGCGATGGCGGCCCTGGCCCTCAGGAATATCTCCGCTGTTCCCACGCCGGGAGGGCAGATGCTCTCGCAGGACGTGCACAGGAGGCAGCGGTTCAGCCGTTCGTCCACCGCCCTGGCGTCCCTCGTGAGCTCGCGGCCCAGGTCCTGGAGGAGCGCCAGCTTGCCGCGGGCCACGTCCGCCTCCCTGAAGGTCTGGCCGTAGACCGGGCAGACCTCCTGGCAGAACCCGCACCGCATGCACCGCGAGAGGGCGTCGTCCAGCTCGCGCATGAGCGCCATCGTCTCGCGGAGGGTGACGCGCTCGTCGCCCACGTCCCCGGGGGGGCGCGCGGGTTTCCGGGGGGCGGCGAGGCCCGTCCCCTCTGGCGGGACCGCCGGAAGCTGGCCCCGGGCACAGTCCCCGAAAGGGGGCGTTCCCCTGACATCGCTCCCGGCTGAAGGAGTTCCCCGTGCCCTGCCCTCAGGAGAAGCCGGTGCCGGCACCCCGCCCTCCGGAGAAACCTGTGCTGGAGCCCCGCCCTCCGGAGAAGCCTGCGCCGACGCCCTTCCCTCGGAAGAAGCCGCCTGCGGAGCCCCGCCCCCGGAAGAAGGCGGGCCCGGAGCCCCGTCCCCGCGAGAAGCCGGGGGATTGGCCGATACTTCCGGTCCGGGCGCTGGCTGTGCCGGGTCCTGCCGGATTCCGGCGCTGGATGAGTGTTCCTGGCTCATATGATTCGCTTTCGGGGCGTCCCCCTCCTGACTTCGCCTGCCGCAGTCCCCTCCGGCCGTGCGCGTTCCCGGCGGCTTCCGGGGCCTGGACCCTGTCCGGACGGGCTAAACTGCGGTCTAGACTATCTTCTTCCCGGCGTTCAGGAGCCCCTTGGGGTCCAGGGCCTTCCTTATCCTCTTGGAGAACTCCACCGTGGCGCGGTTGGTCTCCTTCTCCATCCACCTGGCCTTGGCGAGGCCTATGCCGTGCTCCCCGGACAGGGTCCCCTGGAGGTTCAGCGCCGCCTCGAAGATGCCGTCCACCATGGCCTCGACGCGGGCGAACTCCTCGGGGTCGCGGCGGTCGCACAGTATCGTGGGGTGGAGGTTCCCGTCCCCGGCATGCCCGAAGACGCCCACCTCCAGGCGGTGCTTCGCCGCCAGTGACGCCACGGCCTCCACCATGTCCGGGACCTTGGAGCGGGGCACGGTCGCGTCCTCCAGGACCGTGGTCGGCCTGAGCCGCGCGAGGGCCGGGAGGGCGTTGCGGCGGGCCTCCCAGATCCTTGCCTTCTCCGCCGGGTCGCTGGCCTCCCTGACGCCGGAGGCCCCGCAGGCGGAGCACACGGCCTTCACCTCACGGGCGTCGGAGACGACCCCCTCCTCGCTCCCCCCGTCGACCTCGATGAGGAGTATGGCCCCGGCGTCGACGGGGAGGCCTATGTGCCTGAAGGACTCAACCGCGCGGATGCACCTGGTGTCCATGAACTCCAGGGTGCAGGGGAGGATGCGGGCGGCGACTATCTCCGCCACGGCCCGGGCGGCGTCCCGGAAACGGTCGAAGACCGCCAGCATGGCCCTGGAGGCGCGGGGCGGGGGCAGGAGCTTCAGTATGATGCTCGAGAACACCCCAAGGGTGCCCTCGGAGGCGAGCATGAGGCCGGCCAGGTTGTACCCGGTCACGCACTTGACCGTGCGGGAGCCCGTCTTCACGAGCTCCCCCCCGCAGTCGAAGAGCTCCATGCCCATCAGGTAGTCCTTGGTGACGCCGTACTTGAGGCCCCTCAGGCCACCGGCGTTCAGCGCAACGTTGCCGCCCAGCGTCGACACCTCCTGGGAGCCGGGGTCGGGGGGGTAGAAGAGCCCCTGCGCCGCCGCTGCCTCGGCCAGGCGGGCGGTCACCACCCCGGGCTCCACCACCGCGTAGAGGTCCCGCGTGTTGATTTCCAGGATGCTGTTGAGCTTCGACGTGAGTATGACCGCCGAGTCGCCGGGCTCCGGGACGGTCGCCCCGGAGAGGTTGGTGCCCGACCCCCTGACGGTGATGGGAAGCCCCCCCGCGTAGCACATGCCGACCGCCCTGCCCAGGAGCTCGCGGGAAGAGGGGGCGAGCACCACTGCCGGCTTGCGCTGCTCCAGGACGGCCGCGTCGTAGGCGTAGGAGAGCAGGTCGGCGTCCTCGGTGAAGACGGAGTCCTCTCCCAGGACGTTTCTGAAGTCGCGGACGAGGCTTCTGGGAATGCTCATGGGGATCACTTTCGCGGGCACTCGGGGCACTCGCTGCCCTCAGCGCCGGGCACTGGGCGCCGCCGGCCAGGCCGAGGGCGCAGGGCGGGAGAGGGTGAAGGCGGCAAGGAGGCCGGGGTGGCGGGAAAAGACCGGAACGGGAGCTGACGAAAAGGGAAGGCTAGCGAGGGCCGGAACGGGACGGGGAGCTGACGGTAAGGATAGCGGGGGCCGGAACGGGACGGGAAGCTGACGGTAAGGATAGCGAGGGCCGGAACGGGACGGGAAGCTGACGATAGGGAAAGGCAGACGAGGGCCGGAACGGGAAGCTGACGGTAAGGATAGCGAGGGCCGGAACGGGACGGGAAGCTGACGATAGGGAAAGGCAGGCGAGGGCCGGAACGGGGCGGGGAGCTGACGATAGGGAAAGGCAGGCGAGGGCCGGAACTGGCCGGGTAGCTGGCGAAATGGAAGGCAGGCGAGGGCCGGGTTGCTGGCGGGACTGACGGCGCGGGGGCTTCAAAAACGAACCGGACGCGGGGGAAGGACCCGTCTCAGGTGCGAGGGAGCTTCCGGTGAATCAGGCGTCTTCCCGGTCCCCACTATATTTTGACACTTTCTTGACAAATCTGTAAAGAGGGCCGGGTCAGGAAGGGAGGGCCGGAAGATATGGGCAATTAAAAAGTACTTATTATCAACGTTTTATCGAAAAAAAACAATTGGGGCCGCTTGACAGTGGCCACACCTTTCAGAAGGGTCGGACGGGCAGGACGTGAAGGGCGGGCCGGACGTGAAGGGCGGGCCGGACGGGAAGGACGGGAAGGAGGGGAAGGACGGGAAGGAGGGGAAGGACGGGAAGGAGGGGAAGGACGGGAAGGACGGGAAGGACGGGAAGGACGGGAAGGACGGGAAGGACGGGAAGGACGGGAAGGACGGGAAGGACGGGAAGGACGGGAAGGACGGGACGGCAGGTTCAAGGACACGGGCTGAACCGCGCGGCAGTCTCAGGATGCTGGGGCGTCCGGCCGCCAGGACCGTAACGGGGCTTCAACGAACGTTTTTCCGTGCGGAGATGATGACAGTTTATGTTCAGGGAGCTATGACGATTTGTGCAGGAAGCTGTGCCGAATGCTCAGTGCTCGGGTGTGTCGGTATTACCCGTTTAATTAAATGTCGGAATCTTCTTCCATGTTTTAGTGCGAATCATGACGAGGAGATAGTAGGGCTGGGCTGTTTCCCAGTCTTTCCACCCATAGGCTGACAGCCAAAATTCCGACATTTAATTAAACGGGTAATAAATTTAAACTGGCGCATGTCATGAAACGCCCAGTCTGTTTCGG
>JAISFP010000485.1 GCA_031263525.1 Deltaproteobacteria bacterium
ACCGGCCCGGACACCAACCTCTCTCACCCTCTATGAATTCGGCCCTCATGCCCTTAAGTTCCCCCATGCCTCCTACCCTCACGGCGTGCTGGGCGGCCAGCAGGCCTTTCAGGCCCCCCAGGCCCAGTCAGGCCTTAAGCCATTCAGCACCACAGCCCTTAAGAGTATCCAATACCTCACCTCCCCGTGAACAGATACCCTTTTCGAAAGACGAGAGCCCAGATGAGGAATCCTTGAAGCTGAAGAGTCAACAATGGATACTTCATGTGGAGGGCAAGAGTTTCTGTAGAGGACATTTCGATTGAAAAGGCCCCCTGTTGAGTTCCCATGGAGGGACACCTGAACAGTTACCTTTTACCAACCTTTTCCTCCGAGTTCCCAGCCCCGGTCATGCCGGCCATGACTTCTTCTCAGCGGCACCGCCCGATGCCCCGACCTGACCTGACGGCACCCCGGGAGGCAGGGCGAATCCGGGATCTGCCCCCTTCTTCAGCTCCGGCATGGCCTGCCCTCGCCTTCTCGGCAACTCCCGGCAGCCCTCCCCTGGCCGTTCCTGGCGGCAACCTGGGGGCGGGGAGGAACCGGGATCTTTCCGCATGTCCCAAGACGGGGCCAGGCCCCCACCCTCGCGGTACGGCACCCTTGAAGGCAGGGCGGAACCGGGATCTGCCCCCTTCTCCAGCTCCGGCCAGGCCTGCACTCACCCTGTCGTCAACTCCCGGCTGCCCTCCCCTGACTGTTTCTGGCAGCAACCTGGGAGGCAGGGCGGACCGGAATCTTTCCGCAGTCCCAAGACGGGGCCAGGCCCCCACCCTCGCGGTGACGCCCTCCGCCCGACACTGCCAGGACCTGAACGCCTCGCGCTGACCGAGAGCCGAGAGCCTCCCGCTGTCCCCCAGGCTCTTGGCGGCACCCGGGGAGACCAGATGCAGCCTCTTGCCGCAGTCTTGGCTTCACGCCACAGGCTGTCCAGCTCCTCCGGGGCAGCGCACTCTAACGTCCTCCCTCTCTCGGCGAGCCTCGCCTCCATCCAGGCGACCCGGGCCGCGAAACGGCGGCTGCTGTCCTGGAGTGCCTGCTCGGCGCTGATCCCCAGGTGCCGGGCGAGGTTCGCCAGGGCCGCGAGCGAGTCGCCCAGTTCCTCCTCGATCCTTCGGGACCGGGCCGGATCCCTCCAGTCACCCAGTACCAGCTCGCCGTCCAGCTCGCCCAGCTCCTCGTCAAGCTTGGCACGGACCTGGGCTGGGGTCTCCAGGTCGAAGCCTGACCTGCCCGCCTTCGCGCACAGGTGGTGGCACCGGGCCAGGGCCGGGAGATCCAGGGGCACCGACCCCAGGATTCTGCCGGGCTTGCGTTCCAGGCCCTTCAGGACATGCCGCAGCCGGATTACCTCCGCGGGACAGCAGGGGGGCGGACCGGCAGGAAGGACTCCGCCTTCCGACGGGACACTCGCCCCAGGCGCATGAGACCCGGCACCTGTTGCCTGGTCATCGGGGGCGGCCACAGAAGCCGAGGGACCGGGGCCAGCCACAGAATACGGGGCATCGGGTGCGGCACCTGTTGCAGGGGCGCCGATGGCTGCGACAGAAGCCGGAGCGCCGGGGGCAACAACAGAAGCCGGCGGCGCCGGGGGCGGCCACAGAAGACGGGGCATCGGGGGCGGCACCTGTTGCCGGGGCGCCGACGGCAGCAACAGAAGCCGGGGCGCCGGAGGCGGCCACAGAAGACGGGGCATCGGGATCAACACATGTTGCCGGGGCGCCGACGGCATCAGCAGAAGCCGGGGTGCCGGGGGCGTCCACAGAAGACCAGGCATCGTTATCGGCACCTGTTGCCGGGGCACCGACGGCGGCAACGGAAGCCGGGGCGCCGGGCGGGACCAGCGGCTCGAAAACGTGCGGGTTGCGTCAGACAATTTTGTCCACCGCGGCGTCCAGCATGTCCGTCAGGGCGAAGTCCAGGGCCGGGTCCTTCGAGAAGAGCCGTTCCAGGAGAAACATGAGGAGCCTGAGGTCCTACGCCTCCTCCCGGATCCTGACAGGATCGCCGTCCAGGAGAGCCTCGCGGAGCTCGTATGCCTCCTCCACGAGGTCCTCCGACAGGGCGTGAACGGTCTGCACATGGTCCCACGGGCAACCGCGCTCGGGGCCGAGCAGACCGTCCAGGAGCCGGCCCGTCCTGGCCACTGCTGACGCCGGGTCACGGCTCGGGCCGGGGGGCGGTTCCGGAATCTTCCCCTTCCCGGACATAATGGAGCCCTCGTAGCCGGAAGTCATGAACCCTCCCCCCCAGCGCAGGCTGCACATTACGAACAGCGAGGGGACCGGAAAAACCCAGGTAGGGGGGGGGCCGGAGAACAGGGGACGCTCCTTGCCGCCGGGTGCGGAAGCCTCGTGAAGGGGTCCGTCCGACCTGCGCGGGGAGTACGCAGAAATGGGATTGTTGCACGGTCCGCGGCCCCGGGCCGCTATCCGGCGGGTGCCCCGGGGCCCGGTTCCGGGATCGCGGCCTTCCCCGGCCGGTGACGGGCCGGCCGTTCCGGGCCGACCGTTCCGGGCCGACCGTTCCGGGCCGGCGGCCTGGCGGTCGTCCCGGAGAGCCCCCCTCCAGCCCGGACCGGGCTTCGTCTGCGGAGGCAGGGCGGAACATTGATCTCGCCCCGTCCCGGCCCGCGCTCTCCCGCGCTCTCCCGTGCCCGCCCGGGGGCCGGAACCGATCCGGGGCTTTACAATCAAGCTCCAGGGGCTATAATGGTAGGGATCTACCAAGAAGCCTTCAGGGCCATTAAGGAGCCCCCCATCTCAAAGAACCGCAAGAAAATCAGGCCCGTGCCGGCCGCCGCCCCTGCCGGGGCGGCCCTGGCCGTAGCGGCCGAGGCCGTGGCCGACACGGCCGCCAAGGACGTCCCCGAGGCGGCCGAGCAGCTGAGCTGGCAGGCCTACGTCTGGGAGTACGGCAAGGCCATACTCTTCGCCGTGGCCCTGGCCCTCATCATCCGCTCGTTCGTGGTCCAGGCCTTCCACATCCCCTCCGGGTCGATGATCCCCACCTTCCTGGAGGGGGACAGGGTCCTGGTCCTGAAATTCTCCTACGGCATCAGGAGCCCATTCTCGAACCGTGTCCTCATAGGCACGGGCGAGCCCTCCCGAGGGGACGTGGTCATCTTCAAGTTCCCCGGCGACACCAAGGTGGACTTCGTGAAGAGGGTGATGGGCCTCCCCGGCGAAGAGGTGGAGCTCCGCAAGGGGGTCCTCTTCGTGAACGGCGTCCAGATAGACGATCCCTGGGGCCAGTACAAGGGCAGGCCCGGCGTCCCCTCCAGGAACTTCGGCCCCGCCAGGGTCCCCGAGGGCAAGTACTTCATGATGGGTGACAACCGCGACTTCTCCAACGACTCGAGGGCCTGGGGATTCGTGGACAGATCGCTCCTCCGCGGCAAGGCGTGGAGGCTGTACTGGTCCTGGAACACGGACTCCAAGATCTCTTTCTGGAAGCGGCTCCGCGGGAGCAGGCTGCTTAAGCACATCCAGTAGGTAGCGCTTGAACGTCCATCTTCATGCAACACCGGCTCCTTCCGCGCCGTTCCCCGGTCCCGGCGGCCCGGCCTCAAGCCCCGCCTTTCCCGGGTCCGTCTCCGGAGGACCGGCATCAAGCCCCTCCTTCCAGGCGTCCGGCCCTGCCGGCCCGCCCCCAGGCTCCGGAACCTGCCTTTTCGGCACCCCGCAGCTTTCGGAGGCACCCTTGACCCCGCAGACCGGTCGCGGTCGCGACGTCCTCGAAAACGCAACCCCCCACTGCCCGCCCGGGACGGAGGCCCTGGACTTTTGAACCCGCAGCGCACATGCCGGCACTCCTCCCCCAGCCGTAGGAGGGCCCTCCCGTGTCCCCGGCGTCGCCCCGGATCCTTTTCCGAACCCTTTCTGTCCCCTCAGCCCCTGACCCCTCAAGGGGTTTTTTTTTGCCCGGCACGAGCAGGCCAGGCCTCCGCAACACCCTGGTTCATCAAGTAGTGGCTGCAGTCCTGCCGCAGCAACTACTTAATTTTATGACCGATTGCCGATCACCCTCGTCACCCGGACCTGGAGACACCGCCTCCCGGCCCCGGGGCAACTACCGGGCCTCACGGCCTCCCGGCCCCGGCGGCAGCTACCGGGCCTCACGGGCTCCCCTCCCCCAGGACCCGGAGCCTCACGGCTTCCCGCCCGGTCGCAGGCTTCCTGACCCCCTGGCCTCCAGGCCCCACCGCCCAGGCTCAAGGGCCCCCCTGCTTCCCGTCCTTCCGGCCTCCTGACCCCGGGCCTACGAACCCCACCGCCCAGGTTCATGGGCCCCTTTGCTACCCGTCCTTCCGGCTTCCTGACCCCGGGTCTCCGGGCCACACCGTCCAGGTTCATGGGCCCCGGTGCCTCCCGGCCTTCCGGCTTCCCGACCCCCGGGCCCCCGGGCCCCGCCGCCCATGCTCATGGGCCCAATTGCCTCCCGTCCTTCCGGCTTCCCGACCCCCGGGCCCACGGGCTCCGCCGCCCAGGCTCAAGGGCTCCTTTGCCTCCCGTCCTTCCGGCTACCTGACCCCAGGGCCCATGAGCCCCGCCGCCCAGGCTCAAGGGCCCCTTTGCCTCCCGTCCTTCCGGCTTCCCGACCCCCGGGCCCACGGGCCCCGCCGCCCAGGCTCAAGGGCTCCTTTGCCTCCCGTCCTTCCGGCTTCCCGACCCCGGGCCCACGGGCCCCGCCGCCCAGTCTCAAGGGCTCCTTCGCCTCCCGTCCTTCCGGCTTCCCGACCCCCGGGCCTACGGGCCCCGCCGCCCAGGCTCAAGGGCTCCTTTGCTTTCAGTCCTTCCGGCTTCCCGACCCCCGGGCCTACGCGCCCCGCCGCCCAGGCTCAAGGGCCGCTTTGCTTCCCGACCGTCCGGCTTCCCGACCCCCGGGCCTACTGGCCCCGCCGCCCAGGTTCAAGGGCCCCTTTACTCCCCGTCCTTCCGGTTCCTGACCCACGGGCCTACTGGCCCCGCCGCCCAGGCTCAAGGGCCCCTTTGCTTCCCGTCCTTCCGGCTTCCGGCTTCCTGACCCCGGGTCTCCGGGCCCCGCCGCCCAGGCTCAAGGGCCCCCTTGCTTCCCGACCGTCCGGCTACCTGACCCCAGGGCCTCCGGGCCCCACAGCCAGGTTCCTGCCCCCCGTTCCCCGGACAGCCGGCTCCCCGACCCCGGGACCTGCTGCCCCCCTGCCCTCCCGGCCTCCAGACATCAGGGCTCTCCTGACCTCACAGGCCGGCCATGCCGCATCGCACAGCTTCGATTCGCATCGCATCGCATAGCATCGCTTTGCTTCGCATCACTTTCGATTCGCAACGTTTTGCTTCACTAGAATCGCATCGCACCACGACCTACGCCAACCTCACGGGGCCCCGTGCCCCGGGGGCCCGACGGCCTCGGGACGCCCACGTCCGGCAAGCCTCAGGGCGGGCCCCTATCCCGGTAAAAACAAAATGAAAGGCCCCATGCAGGGCTGGCCCAAGGATCTGATAGACCTGGACCAGCTGTCGGAAGAGCAGATAACCCAGGTCCTGGACACCGCCCTGGCCTTCAGGGAGGTCTCGGAACGGGAGATTAAGAAGGTGCCCGTCCTGCGCGGGAAGCTCGTGGTCCTCTTCTTCCACGAGAACTCCACCAGGACCAGGCTGAGCTTCGAGACCGCCGCCAAGCGCCTCTCGGCGGACACCATGGCGCTTTCCAGTTCCGGGAGCTCCATGAGCAAGGGCGAGACCCTCCTGGACACCGCCCGCAACATCCTGGCCATGCGCCCGGACGCCCTGGTCATCCGCCACGGCGCGGCGGGGGCGCCGGTCTTCCTGGGCGAGCGGCTGCCCATCCCGGTCCTGAACGCCGGGGACGGCCCGCACGCCCACCCGACCCAGGGGCTCCTGGACCTCATGACCCTGAGGGACGCCAAGGGCTCCATCCGCGGCCTCAAGGTAGCCATTGTGGGCGACATCGCCCACAGCAGGGTGGCCCGGAGCGACATGGTGGGCCTGGTCCGGATGGGCGCCGAGGTGAGGGTGGCGGGCCCGCCGTCCATGCTCTGCCCGGGCCTGGAGGAGGAGTACTGTGTAAAGGTCTTCACCCGTGTGGAGCCGGCCCTTGAGGGCGCGGACGCCGTGGTGATGCTCCGCATCCAGCTGGAGCGCCAGCGCGGGAGCCTCTTCCCCGGAGCACGGGAGTACGCCAGGGTCTACGGCCTGGACTCCGCCCGAGCCGCGCTCATGGCCCCCGGCTCGGTGATCCTCCACCCCGGGCCCGTGAACCAGGGCGTGGAGATGACCCCCGAAATCTACGGCGCGCCCAACAGCCTGATCCTCGACCAGGTGACCAACGGCGTGGCCGTCCGCATGGCGCTTCTGTGCCTCATGGTGGACCCCCCCGAGCCCGGGGCGTCGGCCCCCCCCCGCTGAAAGGAGACCCGTCGACATGCACACCCACATGCTCTTCAGAGGCGCCCGCATAATGGGCGGCCCGCCGGAGCTGGAGCGGGGAGGTGACATCCTTGTGACCGACGGGGCCATAGCCGCCCTCGGCCCCTCCGGGTCCCTGAAGGTCCCGGAACCCGCGGCTGGCCGGGCGGCCCCGGCCGGATGCCCGGAGGCTCCCGGCCAGCCGGAATCCGTCACCGTGGACTGCACGGGCCTCCTGGCCTTCCCCGGCTTCGTGGACATGCACGTCCACCTGCGCACCCCGGGCCACGAGCACAAGGAGGACCTCTCCTCGGGACTTGCCGCCGCGGCGGCGGGCGGCTTCGCGTCGGTGCTCGCCATGCCCAACACCTCTCCTCCCGTGGACGGCGCGGCCCAGGTCTCGGATCTCCTTGCCCGCGCGGCAAAGGTCCGGAACGGCGCCAGGCTCCTCCAGAGCGCCTGCCTCACCCAGGGCCGCAAGGGCGAGAGCCTCTGCGAGTACTTCGAGATCCGCGAGGCCGGGGCCTCGGCCGTGACCGACGACGGGGGCTGGGTGACCGACGGGGCGGTCATGCGCCGCGCCATCGACTACGCGGCCGTGTGCGGCCTCCTGCCGCTCACCCACCCCGAGGACCCCACGCTGTCCCGGGGGGGGTCCATGCACGAGGGCCGCGTGTCCACGCGCCTGGGCCTGAGGGGCATCCCCCCCCAGGCCGAGGAGAGCGCCATCTACCGGGACTGCGCCCTCTCGCTCCTGACCGGGAACCCGGTCCACGTCTGCCACGTCTCCACGGCAGAGGGGGCGGACCTGGTGAGGCGCTTCAAGGCCATGGGCGCCAGGGTCTCCTGCGAGACCGCGCCCCACTACCTGTTCCTCACCCACGAGCGGGTCCTGGGCTTCGACTCCCACGCCAAGATGAACCCCCCGCTCCGGACCGAGCGGGATCGCGAGGCGCTCCGTGCCGCTCTCGCCGACGGCACGGTGGACGCCATAGCCACCGACCACGCCCCTCATTCCGTCCTGGAGAAGGAGGTGGAGTTCATGGACGCTGCCTGCGGCATAACCGGCCTCGAGACCGCCGTGCCCCTGGCCCTGAAGCTCGTCCGCGAGACCGGGATGCCTCTCGCCCGCCTGGCATCGCTCATGAGCCTGAACCCAGCCCGCCTCCTCGGCCTACCCGAGCCCATGAAGCCGGGGAGCCCGGCGGACCTGACCCTGGTGGACCCGGACCTCGAATGGACCTACCTCACGGAGGAGGGCCTCTCCAAGAGCCGGAACACCCCCTTCGAGGGCTGGGAATTCACGGGCCGCGCCGTGATGACAGTGGTCGGGGGCGAGATTCGCTACCGCCTCGTCCGCCCCTGAAGGGCCGGGGACGGCTGGCTGTCCGACGATCCCCGGCCTCCGGCCCGGGACCGCCCGTCTCAACCTCGACCGGGCGCTTCATGCCCGATCGGTCGCTTGACGCTCGTGCTCCAGCTTCATGCCCGCCCGACCGCTTAATGCCCGGACGACTGCCCGCTTCAAGCTCGGCCTCCCATTTCAAGCCCGTCCTCCAGCTTCGCAAGGAAATCCCTTCGGATCCTGGCCTTGGAGATTCGGCCCCTGGAGCTGGAGTTCCCGTGCCGGGCCTTCCGCCAGCCCCGGCCTCTTCTGTCGGAGGCCCAGGACCAGCGGCCTAGACCAGATTCAGCAGCCAAAGGAGACATCGTGAGTCACCCCAGACCCTATTCCAGCACACGGCTTTCCGCCCCCGCCGGGTCCCGCTTTTTCCAGGCTGCGGCAACGCTCACGCTCGCCATCTGCCTGGCGTGCCCCGCCCAACTCCTCGCACAGCTGCAGATTGGCCGAGACGCGGATCTCTCCCCCATAATCCAGGCCGAGGTGGCCGACAATCTGACTTCGCTTCGTAAGGTCCTGGACGCCTTCGGCGGGAATCGGAGCGAGCGGGGGGACGACGGGATCTCCGAGACGGCCCGGGAACTCGGCATGACCTCGGACCGGCTGGTTGTCGTAGCGTTGAGAGTTAGGGCAGGCACCATCATGCTGAACCCCTCGCCGACACCAGAGGAGACATCCGAACTTTCCGCCATGCCGCCAGAGGCCATCCCGAACGGTGCGGAGCTCGAAATCATACGGGAGGCTCTAGCCCAGGCGCCGCCCTCCCAGGAGAAATGACGTCCGGCGTCTCTTAAGGCTCATTTTCCAAAACGCGTTCACCTTTGTCACAAAGCGCGAACACCTATGGACACTATCGCTTGACGGACGTCAGTTTTACCCCTCTTGCATCATTTCTTGATACATTGCTTGAAACATCGCATATGCAGATGGATTGAACTCACGAGAAATTCCACACTCACATCTGAACATCATGCGCTATCTGTTGCTCTTTGAACATATATTGTTCAAAAATTGTTCAGAATCTGAACATATTCCATAATTGAACAGACTGCATTTGACGTTTTAAAATTATGCCGTTCGCCAACTTAAAAGTTTGCTCAGACTCTAAAACAATATTTCCAAATTTTTAGTCATGTTCAACACTAAACATAATCATTTTATTCAATAATATAAGTAGCTTTTATCTTTATCCGCCATAAACAACTGCCATTGTTAACGCATTCATCAGTTCCCTAAATGACATTGTTACTCTTTCACGAAAATATGAACTAATGGGGAGGCGTCCTGGCGAAGCCGACCGGCTTTGGCGGCTACTGCCTGCAGGCCCCTCATCGCCGCTTGATGCATCTATAGAGGAATTAGGCACATAATGCTGAAGGTGATCCCGGAATTTTACATAAAGTCCTGTGTCCCCCCACTCGTTCATATCTAAGTGAAAGGCAATATGCTTTGTTTAAACTGTTGCAGCAAAAAATTCCGACGGTTCCAATTCGTCAAGGACTCCGAAAACGCCTCCGGTTCAGCCCGGAATGCGGAACCGCATCCGGTTCAGACCGGTCTCGGAAATCCGCTTCCGGTTCGAGCCTGTCTCCGGAACCCGCCTCCTGGCCACCCTGTCTCCGGAACCCGCCTCCCTGGCCAACCTGTCTCCGGAACCCGCCTCCTGGTCGAGCCTGTCTCCGGAATCCGCCTCCGGTTCAGTTGGAAGTGCGAAAACTGCCTTCGAAATGAAGGCGGCGGCCGACTCTAGGAGTGGGCCGCCGCTGGTGGCAGGGGACGGGGTGTACCCCGTCCGGAAAAGGTGGAGAAAATTGCGGGTCTTAAGGGCAGGGTACCGGAGCCTGCGGGGTCCCGGCACTGGTGTTGGGTCCTTTGGGTGCCGCCCGTCCGAAACGGACGGACCCGAAATCCTGCGGACATCCTGGCATGTCGCCCGGAAAGCCAGGAAATTCTAGGAACCCGGCCCCCTGACCGTGAGGTACTGGGTCCGGGGCTCCTCGGCGGCCTCGACCGCCGGCCGGGAGCGCCTCCCGACTGATTCAAATATAACCACGGACGGGCAGGGTGTCAACCTCGGACGCAAAAAAAATTAAAAAAAAACTTGTTCCTCTAAAAAGGTCCCTTCCCGTGCGGCATTCGGCCCTTGCGGAAGGGCGGGCGGACAAAGGCCGCCCAGGCCGGGGACAGGCCCCGGCCCGGACGGGAGGCAACTTAAGACATCAGGCGGCGTGAGGCTCGCCGGACGGCTTGTCAAGACGGGACCCCGCTCCGCCAGGCGGACTGTCAGGCCGGAGGTCCGCTCAGGCGGTCGGATTGCCGGACCCGGAACCGGGGCTCCCCCCGCCGGGCGACGTCCACTGGGTCGAGGAGCCGGACGCGCTCTGCTGGGGCGGGTAGTCGGGCTGCTGCTGGGGCGGGTAGCCGGGCTGCTGCTGGGGCGGGTAGCCGGGCTGCTGCTGGGGCGGGTAGCCGGGCTGCTGGGCCTGGTTTCCGGGGAAGCCAGGCAGGCCGTTCGGCAGAGACTGGACAGGGGGCCCGTAGCTGTTGACGCCCTGCGAGCTCGGGAGGACCCAGAGGATGATGGCCACCAGGGGGACCAGGTACCACACGACCGCCACCGGCCCGGGCAGGCCGGCGTCGTGCAGGCGGCGCACGCTCATGACCAGGTCGGGGATGAGGGTGACCAGGGCAAGCACCGTCCAGAAGAGGCCGCCCACGACCCACCCCACGTAGGGGATTGCCGCGACGGCGGCCGCTATGAGCTCGAAGACCAGCTGGGCCAGCATGTACATCCAGAAGTCACGTCGGGTCATCCTGCCGGCGAAGATGCTTGAGACGGGCCCGCCGGATCTGTTGAAGAGCTGGCGGTAGACTCCGATCACGCGGTCGAAGAAGTTGAGCTTGAAAAAATCCATGATTTGACCTTGATTCTCCCGCAGAAGAAGAGAATACGGGATGTCGGGTGAACAGGGCGGGCCTTGCCGCCCCGGAGAGGAGCAGGAATCTGAGAAGGGCCGTTTCCGGTTAGCGCCAGCCCCCGGGGGGGCCAGCCGGGTCCGGGGGACTGGACGGCTGAGGCTCAGGTCCGGCCCCAGAAAAGCGCTGGCCCCCGGGTGGCCAGCCGGCTCCGTGGGGTCTGGAGGGCTGGGACGCGGGGCCGCCCCCCTGGCCAGGAGTCTGCCGCAGGTTGTTCCCGGCATGACCCCGTTTGGGAGGACAGCCCTGAATCTGCAAAAAAGGATGACCCGTGACTGCCTGCTGCGGGAAACCCTGCCTCTGCCGAGGGGGGGTAGCCCTGCGGCTGAGGCGGGTAGCCTAACGGCCGGCCGGGCGGGATTCCCCCGCTACGGTGGATGGCCCTGAGACCGAGGGGAACAGGCTGAGGCCGTCTGCCGCGTCCGGTGACCCTGCGCCAGGCAGGGATAACCCTGCGGCTGCCGCGAATAGCCGGAGGCCGCCTGCCGCGTCCGGTGACCCTGCGGCAGGCAGGGATAACCCTGCGGCTGCCACGAATAGCCGGAGAACGCCTGCCGCGCTCGGAAACCCTGCGCCAGGGAGGGATAACCCCGCAGCTGACGTTAATAGCCGGAACCCGCCTGCCGGGGCGGGCAGCAATGCTGCCCTGGATGGAGATGATCTGCGGAATCTGGGACGAGAAGCCCGGCTGCTGGCTACCGGGACAGTGCTGGAAAGGGCCGTAGCCCGTGCCGGAGGCCAGAGACTGCGCTGGGCGCCCGTTCCGGTTCAGGGCGGGAGAGGACGTCAGGAGCCAAAGGATCACGGCGACAAGGGGGGATCAAAAATTATGAAGATCACGAGCGGACTGGAGATCACAAGCGGACAGGACATGTCGACGGAGACTGGTGGCGGGACTGTCCTGAGTGCCGCGCGGCGACCGGGACCGGGAACGGGCGGCGGGCCTGTCAGGGGTGCCGCGCTGGCTCCCTGCAAAGTCCGTGCGGAAAAGTCCCTGCGGCTTGTCCCGAACGATCGGGGCCGGTCGGCTCCGGCCCGGACGACCGGACGGGCGGAAGAAGGACGCAGACACAACGTCGGCGGAACCCCTATGCGGAAAGCCCCGCATTGGCCGAAAGCTCAGTTCCTCTCCGCAAAAAGACGGAACGCGCCGGCGTCAGTGAGCAAGACTTGGACCGCCTGGCCCTCAGGGCACAGAATGCTGAGGACAGCGCGAAAACAGGTGAAGATCATGGCCAGATCTTCAGCCCCGGGAGACCATTCGAGTCCGTCAGACCCGCCTGCCGCCGGAGCGGGCGCGTTAGCGGGTCCCCGGGACTGGGCGAGCGGCGAGTCCTGCCAAGGCCGTGACTGAGGCGAAGCGCCACAAGGGCCGGCGGCGGGCCGGAGCGGAAAACTCTTGGGAGGGCAACGCGGGGCGCCCTGCCGGGCAGGGGCCTGAGACAGCCAGCCGGTGCCGGACGGCCGAGGCGCAGCCTCAGGGGAACGGACGGCAAAGGGGCCGGTAAGGAAATGCCGAGCGGGGCAGCCCCGGACTGGCTGCCGGGGGAGGTAAGTCTGGTCAGGCTGCGAGTGGGCTGCAAGCCCGAAACGCCCTGCGTGGACTGGCAAGCGGGCACGTCCCGTGAAGGCGGGCAAACCGGAGCGCCCTGGACGCAGGGACAGCCCGGCAACCGGATGGGGCAGCCGGGCGTCCCTGCTACCGGGGTCTGCCGGACGCTTCAGCTCAGTCTGGGCCTCACCCGGAACGGGCGGAGGTCCGTGCTGGTTCGGACCTGGAGAACGCTCCAGAAGGCAGAAGATGACGTCAACCCACGAAATGGCGGCCAGTCCAACCGGGCCTGCCGACGGCATGAAACCGGCGCACGCTCAGGACAAGGTTCGGGGCGAACACGGCCAGCAGGTAGAGGCAGAAGAGGGCGAGCCCCGCAGACGGGAGGAACCGGAGCAGAACCGTGACAGCCGTATCGACGGCGAACTGAAGGGCGACGTTCGTCCGGCAATCGTTCCACCCGACCCTGCCGTCTAAAACGTTTCCCTGGCCGCTCGCGCCTCTGTAGACGGAAAGCGGCAGATCCAGGAGATGTCGCCTGACCAGGCTGTGTCACGGGTCCGCCGCTTGCCGTCCCAGGCCTGATCAGGCCTTGTCCAGGGGACCCCTCGCGGGAGGCGGCGGGGGGACGTCCTGCTGGGGGCCGGCGCCGGGGTAGGGGGCCTGCTGGGGGGCGGCGCCGGGATAGGGGGCCTGCTGGGGGGCGGCACCGGGATAGGGGGCCTGCTGGGGGGCGGCGCCGGGGAAAGGTGCCTGCGGGGCCTGGGGACCGTAGCCGGGGGCGCCGTAGCCACCCTGGCCGTAGCCCAGCGGGGGATACGGGGCCGGGCCCGAGGCGGGGGATGGGCCGAATCGGTTGGGTCCGGGGGTTCCGCCCAAGGCCAGGAGGATGTACCCCACCAGGATCCCGCACAGGAGCACCCACCATCCCGACATGTCGGCATCGTGCAGGCGCCTCACGGAAAGGACCAGGTTCGGGAACATCAGAAGCAGGCCGATCGCGTAGAGGACGACGACGAGGATGACCGAAAGGACAGGGCCAAGAGTGGGTATGTTGGCCAGAATGAGCGCGACCACGCCTACGATCAGGCTGACGAGGATCTGGGCTAGCACGTACATCCAGTAGTCGCGCCGGCTGGTCCTGCCGCCCAAGAGCCTGTAGCTCTCGACAGCCAGATCGTAGAGGTTGAGCTTGAAAAACGAGACGAAGGAATTCATATTGATTGGCTCCTGGAAGTGGTGGCGCCACGCAACGGCTTGCGAGGAGCCCCCGGACACCGCAGGCCGCGGTCCATTTCCGTCCGGGGACCGACACGGGCCCATGAACGGGACCGGATGAGAGCCCCTCCTGACACGGGGAGTGAAATGCCGAAGGTTAGCTTAATTGATCCTGGCCAGGATTAAAGACACTTTTCCTGTTGATGTCAAGGGCCCTGAGCCGCCGAACTAGCCCCCCTCCACGCGCGAATATGGCGGCATGTACAGCGCCCGGCAACAAGCCCTTTGCCCTCTGCCTGTTAAAAATGTCCTGCCGGAGGCCGGGTGCCTGTCAGATACGGGCATTTCGGAGACTGTTCTGCTCGGTCCGCCAGAATGTCACTGGTCCGCCAGAATGTCATAGGACACCTCTCCCAAGGATTATGCCGTTCCCAAGGATCATGCCGTGCTCAAGAATGTCCCAAAGATCATGCCGTGCTCAAGAATGCCGCAGGCGGCCAGAAACTCTTCTGGCACACTCCAAGCTTCTAGCTGTCCGTCTGGCATTAATTAAATCAATCAACATATGTCTGGACAATCTTTATATAAAAGTCATTATCTATATAAAATACTGTTAAAATCAAAAATTATAATACATATTAATCATTTTCAAACCTTATATAATACACAATATCAATAGTAATTAATTTATAATTTTACCTGAACATATTAATTATCCATGATATAATTATCATATTCCGTGATATTTGCGGAAAATTATATTATAATTATTTATTAATATTATTGAAAATAGCTTTAATATCTTTTATTAATTATGATATATCTAAGAATAAATTAATCACACCAATAATATGAAACGATAATGTTAAATGATAGAAAGTCTAGATTACAAAGCTCACAATTAAACTATCACTAAAATATGGCGGTCACAATTCTTTCTCTATCAGAGAAAGTTGTTTTGGAATATGCACAGTGAACTTGTTCAGCATATTTGCTGAATTATCTGCATTCGATGGCGGAAATACCCCTCCCCGCAGTCCCGTGCCAGGGCCTCATATTTCGGAACGCTGACTTCCAACCCCCTCAGGGCGGGAGGCAGCGCCGGCAATGGCCTTGGGTCGGTCTTCGAGAGAAAAAAAGCGACTTTCGTCCGGTGAGCAACCCGTCACCCGGGCTTGTCGGCATTATGGAGCCGGAGCACGCTCAAGCACAACATTCGGAACGAGCTTTGCCAGCTGGGGCCGCGGAGGGCGAGCCGCAGAAAGGTCAGGACCCAAGCGAAATGCCGACACCCGCATAGACGGGGCAGTGGAGTTCGTCATTCTTCCTGAATTCGGCAGTCCCCCCGCGCCTGCCGTCGAAAACTCGCTAACGGCCGCCCGCGATAACCTCCAGCTCCGAAAAGGGGCATGGCAAAGAGTGCGCCTTGCCATGAAAAGGTTTCGGGCTCTTCACCTTCCTCCTTCGGCCCGCTCAGGCCTTGTCCGGAGTGCCGCTCGCGGGAGTCGGAGGGGTGGTGCCCCTGGGTCCTGTCTGGTGCTGGGTGGCCGCTGCGGCTTGCGGGGCCTGCTGGAGAACTGCTGCGGCTAGCGAGGCGTTTGGGAGAACCGTGGCGGGGCTAACGGCCTGAAGAGGGACTGCGGAGGGGTTAGCGGCCTGCTGCTGGGCCGCCGCGGCGGGGAAGGCGGCCTGCTGCTGGGCCGCTGCGGCGGCGTAGGCGGCCTGCTGCTGGGCCGCCGCGGCGGCGTAGGCGGCCTGCTGCTGGGCCGCCGCTTCGGCGTAGGCGGCCTGCTGCTGAGGATCAGCGGCGTAGGCGGCCTGCTGCTGAGGAGCAACGGCGTAGGCGGCCTGCTGCTGAGGAGCAACGGCGTAGGCGGCCTGCTGCTGAGGAGCA
>JAISFP010000519.1 GCA_031263525.1 Deltaproteobacteria bacterium
CGCCCGGACTCCTCCCCGGCCGTGGACTCGGGCCCGGACTCCTCCCCGGCCTTGGACTCGGGCCCGGACTCCTCCCCGGCCTTGGACTCGGGCCCGGACTCCTGCACGGCCTTGGACTCGGGCCCGGACTCCTGCACGGCCTTGGACTCGGCCCCGGCCTTGGACTCCTGCTCAGTCTTCGCTTCGGGCCCCGCCATGGATGCCAGCCAAGCCTTGGACCCAGGCACGCTCCCGGACTCCTGCCCGGCCTTCGCACCGGTCCCGGACGCCTGCCCGGAATCGGCCTCCTCCCCCGGAACCGCGGCTGCGGAGGAGGAGGGGACGTTCCCCCCGGCCCTGGCCGCGACAGTCTCGCCGGCCCCGGCCTTTCCCGCGGCCCGGGCAACGGTCCTGGCCCCGGTCCCCGGACCCGGCCCGGCCTTCTTCCGGCTGTCCAGCTCCCGCGCCAGTCGGTCCAGGACACCGTTCACGAAGGCCTGGGAGTCCGCGTTACCGAACCCCTTCGCGAGCTCGACCGCCTCGTTCAGGCTGGCCTTGACCGGGACGTCTTCGCGGTAGACCATCTCGAAGTAGGCGAGACGCAAAAGCGAGCGCTCCACCGTCCCCATGCGGTCCATGCGCCAGTTGCTGGCGGCCCCGGTGATGGCCGCGTCCAGCTCCTCCATGGTGCGGCACACGCCAAGGTAGAGCTCCAGGGCCAGGGGCCAGGCGGCCCCGAAATCCTCGGGGGAGACCCCCAGCGCGAGCTCCGGGTCGCTGTCCGGGGAGAAGGCCTCCCGGTACAGCCCCGGATGGGCGTCGTCCGGGCCGCCCGTCAGGTCCCTCTGGAAGAGGAGCTGCAGCGCCATCTCCCTCGAGAGCCTGCGCCTGGCCATGAGCCCGGAACGTCCCGGAACCCGGTGCCCGTCCCCGGACATGCCCCCCTCCCCGTCCGAATTCATGACCCTCACGCGCCCTTCAGGCCCGGCCCGTGGCCCAGGCCAGCGCAGAGCCTCATGAGGTTCGCGGTCTCGATGACCGTCACCATGGCGTCGAAGCCCTTGTTGCCGCTCTTGGCCCCCGCCCGGTCGGCGGCCTGCTCCAGGGTGTCGCAGGTGAGCACCCCGAAGCCCACGGGCAGGCCGGCCTGGAGCTGGACATGGGCCAGGCCCTTGGACACCTCGGCCGCCACGTAGTCGAAGTGCGGCGTGCTCCCCCGGATGACGGCCCCCAGGGCGCATATTGCGTCGAAGCAACCTGTCCTGGCGGCGGCCTGGACGGCCAGGGGCATCTCGAAGGCCCCGGGGACCTTCATGACCGTCAGATCCTCGTCCCGCCCGCCGTGGCGCAGGAAGGCGTCAATGGCGCCTTCCAGTAGCCGCTCGGTTATGAGGCTGTTGAAACGGCTCACGGCCACGGCCACGCGCAGGCCGGCGGCGCTTATCTGCGCTTCGAGAATCTTGGGCATGGGAGGCGCTCCGGGAGGCCAGCAGCCTCCGGCAGGCCCGCCGCCTGCCGGGCGTCCGGCAGCGGGGGCGGGATCGGGCTCAGTCATGGGACGGACGGCGGCCCGCAGGGGAGAACGTGACGGACGGCAGCCCGCATAGGGAGGAAACGCCCCCGGCGAGCAGGCGGCAAGCCCGAAGGAAGGGGAGACGCCCATGGCGAGCTGGCGGGCGGCACGGCAGGAAACCGCCCGGTGATCAGGGGCAGAGGGGGCCTTGACCCCCGGAACCGCGGCTCAGGGCTCCGACCGGGGCCGGAGGCAGTCGGGGGCTTTCGGGAAGGGCGGAAGGCCCGGCGCCCTGGCGGCTCAGCCGTCCCGGCCCTCGCGGGAGAGGTGGAGGATGTGCCCCATCTTGGCGCACTTGGTCTCCATGTACCTCTCGTTTTCGGGACGCGGGGGGAGCTCTATGGGGACCCTCTCCTTGACCGAGAGCCCGTAGCCCTCCAGGGCCACCATCTTGGCGGGGTTGTTGGTCATGAGCAGCATGGACTTGACGCCCAGGTCGCGGAGCACCTGGGCCCCCAGGCCGTAGTCCCTCAGGTCGTCCTTGAAGCCCAGGGCGCGGTTGGCCTCCACTGTATCGGCCCCGCGGTCCTGCAGGGCGTAGGCCTTGATCTTGTTGACCAGCCCTATGCCGCGTCCCTCCTGGGGCACGTAGAGGAGAACCCCCCGTCCCCTCATGGATATCTGCCGCATGGCCTCCTTCAGCTGCTCGCCGCAGTCGCACCTGAGGGACCCGAGGGCGTCCCCGGTAAGGCACTGGGAATGCACCCTGGTCAGGACCGGCTCGGGGGTGGAGATGTCCCCCATGGCGAGCGCCAGGTACTCGGAGGAGTCCACCTTGGAAGTGTAGGCGAAGAGGTCGAAGACCCCGTAGGGCGTGGGCAGGACCGAGCGGGCGTCCTGGCTGACCAGCCGCTCGTGGCCGAGCCTCCAGGCCACCAGGTCGGCCACGGAGGCTATCAGGAGCCCGTGCTCATCCGCGAAGCGCTCCAGGTCCGGCATCCTGGACATGGTGCCGTCGGCGTTCATGATCTCGCATATGACACCTGCCGGGGTGAGCCCGGCAAGGCGGGCCAGGTCCACGGCCCCCTCGGTCTGGCCGGTGCGCACCAGGACCCCGCCCTCCTTGGCCCTCAGGGGGAAGACGTGCCCGGGCGTCACTATGTCCGAGGGTCCGGCCCCGTCGGCCACCGCCGCCAGCACCGTGCGGGCCCTGTCGGGCGCCGAGATGCCCGTGGTCACCCCGGTCCTCGCCTCTATGGACACAGTGAAGGCCGTCTGGAAGGGGGAGAGGTTACGGGAGGCCATCTGTGGCAGGCCCAGGCGGTCCACCAGCTGCGGGGACATCGGCAGGCAGATGAGCCCCCTGGCGTGGGTGACCATGAAGTTTATGGCCTCCGGGGTCACGAACTGGGCGGCCATGGTGAGATCCCCCTCGTTCTCCCGGTCCTCGTCGTCCACGAGTATGACCATGCGGCCCTTCCTGATCTCCTCGACGGCCTCCTCGATCTTGGAAAGCGGCATTCAGAATGCTCCTTACAATAATGATCCGGCATGGCGGGCGCCTGGCCTTCGCCGCCTGCGGATTGACGAAATATAGCACGTGCCGCGCTGAGTTAAAAGACGGGGTGGCCTGCGGAGCTGAGCAGACAGGCCGGGCGGAAGGCTCGGGGGTCACTGGGGGACCGGACGGGACGGCAGGGACCTGAGGGCCTCGGGTAACCTGGCAGTCCGGACGGGAGCGGGAGAGTCCGGGGGGACCGGCAGGACGGACGGAGGGAGGTAGAGTCCGGGGGGTGCCGGGAAGGCCGGACGGAGGGCGGGAAAGTCCGGGGGGGCCGGGAAGGCCGGATGGAGGGCAGGAGAGTCCGAATGGACCGGGCAGGACGAAGGCCGCAAGGGCCTCATGTCAACGGGCAGGACGACCGGAGTGCTGGAGAGTCAGCGGGGACCTGGGCAGGCGGCCCGGACTCGGAGAGCTGGCCATGAAGAGCCAGGAAAGAAAGACGGCCACCTGTCATTAGGTCGGATGGGAGACAGGCCTGGAAACCCGTCCTGAAGAGCCGGGAAGTACCGGATTCTCGGGGGAACACGGCCCGCAGGCAGAAGCCGCCTGAATGGCAGGAACGGGCCGATGCCCCCCAGACTGGGGGGTGCAGGGGGAGGCGCCCTTGGGTGCCGGCCGGGAAGGCCGAGGAGCCAGGCCGTAAAGGCCGGGACCTGGCAGAACGGTGAGGGCCCGTCCCGGGGGACGGGCCGCAGGTTCCACGAAATCTCCCGGACGCGGGCCGGGAGGTCCCTCCCCGAGACTCAGCCCTCCGGAGAACGGAAATGCGACAGGAGCGGATAGAGGGCCTTCTTGGGGATGCCCGTCAGTCTCGCGAGCTCCTTGGCCGACTCCGAGAGCCTGCGCCCGTCCGTCCGGGCGGCCTCCCAGAGGACTTTCAGGGCCGCGACCGCCTGCGGGGAACACAGGGGCCCAGCCTCCCCGGCTCCGTCCCGCTCGTCATGCCGAGGATCGGCCGACGCTCCGTCCGCGTCAGCCCGGGTGCCATGGGCGCCGTCGCCGGAACCGCCTTCGGCCCTATCGCGGGGATCGCCCGGATCCCCGTCAGAGGCTGAATCCTCCGAGGAGTCTTCCAGGGAGTCTTCGGCAGGCTCCCGGGACTCGTCCGGCTCCCAGCCGGATAGGCCGTCGTCCCAGTCCTCGGGCTCGCCGTCTTCCGGAGTCCCGTCCCATTCCGAAACGTCCTCGCCAGAAGCTCCGGGGCCGTCCCCTCCGTCAAGCTCCTCGAAGAAGCCTTCCGTCCTCGCGGCCGCCCCCTGGCCTCGGGGAGCGCCCTCCACCACCACAGTGACCTCGCCCTTGCGGGGCTGCTCGGTCACGTCGGCCAGAAGGGTCCCCAGCTCTCCCGCGAGGTACTCCTCGTGGAGCTTTGTCATCTCCCGGGCGACAAGCGCCCTTCGCGGGCCAAACACCTCCAGCATGTCGGCAAGCGACTCCTCCAGGCGGTGCGGGCCCTCGAAGAAGACGAGAGGGTGCTCGAGCCGCTTGAAGCGACCCAGCCAGGTCCTCCTGGCCGGCCCCCTGGGCGGCGGGAAGCCGCAGAAGGTGTACGAGGGCGCCGGGAACCCGCTGGCGGACAGCGCGGCCGTGACCGCCGAGGCCCCGGGGAGGGGGTACACCCCGAAGCCCGCCTCCCTGGCGGCGACGCACAGCGCGGCGCCCGGATCGGAGATGCCGGGGGAGCCCGCGTCCGTCATGAGCGCCACGGTCAGGCCCCGGGAGAGCGTCTCCCTTATGCGGGGCCAGGCGACGGAGTGGGACTGCTCGCGGTAGCTCACCTGGGGGAGGCTTATCCCCAGGAAGTTCAGGAGCCTGGCCGTCCTGCGGGTGTCCTCGGAGGCGGCGAGGGCCGCCTTGCGCAATGCCGCCACGGCCCTGGGGGTCATGTCCCCCATGTTGCCCAGGGGGGTGGGCACCACGTAGAGGCCCGGCGGGTAGGAGGCCATGCCTCCCGGACCGGTCGGGGGATCGCCCTGCGCTCCCGCGCCCGGGGCAGCGTCCTGCCTACCGTCCTTGACTTCTCTCTCCGGGGCCCTCCTCCCGGCCGGATCCCTCCTCCCGTCCCGTCGCTTCCTCGGAACCTCCCTCGCTGCCACCAGTCCTCCTTTCCGGCGGCCGTGCCGCCCTGAGACTTGTCATCGAGAAAAAAACCGCGCTCGCAAAGGCCGTATCTGCGGCCCCGCGGCCCGTGGCCATTGACCGCAGGGCATGTTATGAAACAGGAAATGCCTACCGCCCTGCAGGCAATGAATCATGGTCCATCCTGCAGGCAATGAAACATGAAGCATCATGAAAGCCATGAAACATGGGGCATCATGAAAGTCATGAAACATTGGTAGTCATGAAAGCCATGAAACATGGGGCATCATGAAAGGCATGAAACACTGGTAATCATGAAAGGCATGAACCACTGGTAATCATGAAAGCCATGAAACATGGGCAATCATGAAAGCCATGAAACATTGGGCATCATGAAAGGCATGAAACACTGGTAATCATGAAAGCCATGAAACATGGGCAATCATGAAAGCCATGAAACATGGGCAATCATGAAAGCCATGAAACATGGGCAATCATGAAAGGACTGAAACATTAGGCATCTTGAAAGCTATGAAATACTGGCATCATGAAAGACATGAAACATGGGGGATAATGAAAGACATGAAACATGGGGAATTATGAAAGCCATGGAACACAAGGATTTAAACTGTCCATGTGCCACAGCCCTCGAAAAAACACCGAAACGCTAGCCTGCAAAACCCGCCGGAAACACGCGAAAGAACGCACTGACGGATGAGCCGACCGAGAGGAATGTCGTCAACCCGCTACCCGGCGACCGGCAAAGCATTTGCCTTGGACAATTTACACCAAATATGGTGTCGGCACAGGACATCCGCGCTCAGAACAGCCCTCCCTGCCCACCGTCAGAGCCGTCCTGACCTGGAACGGAGCAATCGTCCTCCCCCGCCCTACCCTGCCCGTCGGGCAGCACCCCCCGGTAGCTCAGGCGGTGGGCGGAGCACGGCCCGTGGCGGCGAATGGCCTCCAGGTGGTCCCGCGTGGCGTAGCCCTTGTGCGCGGCGAAGCCGTAGAGGGGGTAGAGGCGATCCAGATCAGCCATCATGGCGTCACGGGCCGTCTTGGCGAGCACGGAGGCGGCGGCTATGGAAAGCGATCTCGCGTCGCCCCGGACAACGGCCTGGACCCGCGCGCCCTCTACGGGGGGGACGGAGTTTCCGTCCGCCAGGGCCAGCACGGGCTTCCGCTCCAGGGCCGCGAAGGCCTCGGCCATGGCCAGCATGGAGGCCCGGAGTGGGTTGAGCTCGTCCACCTCGGCCGGCGACTTCACCGCCAGGGCCCAGCAGACTGCCCTCTCCCTCACGATGGCCGCGGCGGCCTCGCGGGCCTCGGGGGTGAGCTTCTTGGAGTCGTCCACGCCCGGGTAGGCCTGAGCCAGGTCCAGCACCGCAGCTGCGGCCACAAGGGGCCCCGCCAGGGGACCGCGACCGGCCTCGTCCAGGCCAGCCAGGGGCACCCCGAAGCCCAGGTCGAAGTCCAGGAGGGACCCCGGCTCGAGCACGAAAAGGCCGCCGGCGGAGGGGCGCCTTGACGCCCCGCCCGCCGGCGGCCTGTCATTCCTGCCCGCAGGCCGACCCCGCGAGCCTCTGGCCGGCCTACTTGGCGTAGACGTTCCTGGTCCTGACCTTGGCGGCCTTGCCGCGGAGCTTCCGCAGGTAGTAGAGCTTCGCGCGGCGGACGCGGCCCAGGGTTATGATCTCCACCTTCTCGATGGAGGGGGAGTTGAAGGGGAAGATGCGCTCGACCCCCACGGAGTAGGAGACCTTGCGCACGGTGAAGGTGGAGCCCATGGACCCGCGACGGATGCGGATGACCACGCCCTTGAAGACCTGGACGCGCTCCTTGTCGCCTTCCTTGATCCTGACGTGGACCGCCACGGTGTCGCCGGACTTGAAGGACGGCAGGTCGACGCGCCGCTGCTCCATGTCCAGTGTCTGGAGGATCTTGCCGTGCTGCTTGAAGGTGTCGCCCAACTCTACGGGGCTGAGGCTGAAAGGGATGTTTATCATGGCGTGGCCTGGGAACTCCTGACGGGGAGTGGAAAGGATGCGTGACGCTGGCCCCTGAGGCCGGGTGGCTCCCAGGCGACCGCCCGGGGCCTTCCCCTGGAAAGGGCGGAACCGACCTTATAGCATTTCCCCGGGGCTTTTACAAGAGGGGCCTGTTCGCCTGTTCCTGACCGAAGCCGGCCCGACGGGGTCGTCAGAGGGCCGGGAGGCACCTCATATTTCTCTTTCAGCACCTGATTGCTACCGCTACCAGTCTAAAGACAAAGGTAACTGTTCAGGTGCCCCCCCCAAGGGGAGTTCAATAGGAGGCTTTACCAACTCAAATGCCCTCTAGAGAAAGTCTTCCCCTCCATATGAAGTATCCATTGTTGACTATTCAGCTGCAAAGGTTCCTCATTGGGGCTCTCTTCCTCTAAACAAGGCCCTCAATAGAGGGGCACCTGAACAGTTACAGATAAAGTTTTAATTCCTCTGTTACTTCCGGGCAAACCGCATCAACTGAACGACAGGCAAGCCCATCCAAAGGTACGCTCACTTCGCCGGATGTCTGCGTGTCCGACCCGATATCCAGGGTCACGCCGCGGACCGGTGCGTTCCGGAAGGGCCGACGAATTGCCCGGGCCGGACCCCCTAAGCCGTCGTGGCGAAACGGGTCCTCCGCTCCTCCTCCGGTCCAGACCCGTGCGTTCCGGAAGGGCCGACGGAGGGCCCGGGTCGGACCCCGGATGGCATAGGGACGGCACCAACCGTCTCCGACCCGGACACGCGCACTCCGGAAGGGGCGAAGGACGGCCCGGGCTGAGCCCCCGAGGCCATCACTGTCACGGCCCTCACCGCCCCGTTCCAGTCCGCCACGTGACAGGCGGGGAGCTCCTGGCTCCCGGCGACCGGGACGCGACCGTCGCCCCCTCCGGCCTCCTGACTCCCGGCGACCTGTTGGCAGCCGATGTCCGCCCCGGCCTTCCTGGCACCCGCGACAGCGGCCCCGCCGTTCCAGGACCCTGGCCCGACCGAGTTGCCGCCGGAAAGATGCCCGTACTTCTCCTGCAGGTAGCCGAACTTCTCACGCAACTTGAGGTCGCTGTCCGGAAAGGGGTCCAGTCCCGCCAGCCTGGCCAGGTGGCACTGGCGCATGAACTCCCTATGCTCCGCCGGGGGGCACATCATCTCGGGCTTGGCCTCGGGGAACCGCTCGTAGAACATCTCGGGGCTCATGGGCCCCTCCAGGGACTCCAGCCAGCGGGCCGTCCCCTCCTGGTCGACGGCCGCGAGCTTCAGGCCCTCCTCCATCCACTCCCCCTGGTCGAAGACCCAGCGGAGCTCCTCCACCCAAGTCTCGAGATCCTCGGTGGATGTCGGGTAGCTCCCGCGGAGGCGGGCGTCCCACTTGAGCCTGAGCTCGTCAATGCGACCGAACAGAGGCTGGACCATCCCGGCAAGCACGCCAGGTTTCAGAAGCCATGCGGCATGCGTTACTTCTTTTTGGATTTGGTAAAAACCGTCCTCAAGCCCGCGCAGGTAGGTCGAGAGCTCGTGCCTGAGACGATCCCTGTGACAGAGCTCTTAGTCTTCCATCTTACCCCCTCCCTGTCAGCAGACGAACGATGAAGTCAATGACCTCGGAGTTGCCCACGCTGGGTACCTTGTCGGCCAGTTCCTCCCACTCAGCCGCTTCAGCCGCATCAGAGGATAGCATGTTCCAAGGATACAGATCAAGCTTTCTTTTCGGACCGGACAGGAGCATAACGAGAGCGTACTGAACGCTATGGGGCAAAAGTTCGGAAGGACGCCTGATGATTTTCCTTTCTTCCGGCATCCATTTTGACATGTCTCCCGGTTCGAAATTCAATCCAAAACATGTCTGGATATCTGTGAGAATTGTTTTGGCCATGTCAGAACCCAGTAAATACAGAATTATAAGCCACCCCTGATACAAGTGTCCCATCTCATGTAAAATTATTGAGAGGAGCTTTGACAGTTTGCCCTTTTCGGGAAATTTAACGTAGACATTTCCTGGAAATGCGATATCCGTCAAGCCGTCAGCTAAGACGTTTGTGAAAATAACAGAGCGAAAATTTATGAGCAGAAGAATGTGGTGAGGGTTAACTGCTCCAGGAATCCTCTCTGCGGCACGTACCAGCTCGTCGGCAATTCTTTCAAAAGCTGTTAGCGCTACAGAAATCTCAGGCGGAAGAATGTTCAGGTCAAACTGATCATCCTTAAAATTCTAGAACTCTCCCTTGCAAGTTTCGAACAGCCGTATGATCTGGAGCTTGATATCGTGCATCAAGCCGTCCCTGGATATTTCCTCTCCTCCCTTCAGCCTGGTACAGACGGCAAACCTCATGATGTTGACTAAGAGGCCCTGGGAAATATTTAATTTCATTCCATAAGACAAACCGTTAAGAATCTTGTAATTCATGTTTAAGGATTCGACGTGATAAATATCTACAGGCGATAGCTTCAGGTCGACAATGGAAAGATAATATTCTCTAATCAAATCATCCGTAATTCCCGCCTTTTTTTCGATCAACAAAAAAAGTTAAAACATTTAAAATATTTTTCAAAAATATTTTGTAAAAATAATTTCTAAATTCATATTAATTATGATATATTGGTTAATAATGAATTAAATATATCACATATTTTTTTAAAGAGAATTTTTTAAAGTACTAATAATCATATAATATTGCATACAAATTTGATGTATTATGGCGTTCCAACTAATTGATACAAAGGAGACCCGTATCTGTTCACTGATGAAAGAGGGGGAACCTGCAGCAGGACCCAGTTCTTCCTCATTCCTGGTGCAGGACGGCCTTTCTCCGGGGCCAGGACGGCCTTCCTCCGGGCCTGGACGGCTTTCCTCCGGGGCCTGGACGGCTTTCCTCCAGAGTCAGAGCGGCCTTCCTCCAGCTCCAGGACAGGCTGCCTCCGTGGCCAGGGCGGCCATCCTCCAGCTCCAGGACAGGCTGCCTCCGTGGCCAGGGCGGCCTTCCTCCAGTTCCAGGACAGGCTGCCTCCGTGGCCAGGGCGGCCTTCTTCCAGTTCCAGGACAGGTTACCTCCGTGGCCAGGGCGGCCTACCCGTGAACAGATACTAACATTATCAATTCTATGTCATTGTCAACACCAGATACTGCCATGACCCACGAGGAGAATGCACTATACCTAACACCCGGACAGTAGGCAAGTCCTCACGCATGCAAGGGTACCAGTCAAGGCACCATGAAAGCCGTTTCAGAAAACCTGGCTGCTCCTGGCTATGCGTGGAGAGTGTTACGGACATGCTTTTATAGCTCGGAGGGTTTTCAAACGATGATCCAGGGCGTCGAGCTTGGCGTCTGCCACGCCCGTGCCGGACTGCTTCCACCAGTCCATTGACCAGATCCTTATGATTGTCCAGCCGAGACCGGCGAGCACCTCGCCGCGGAGGATCTCTCGGTCCACTGCTGTCGCGGCATCACGGTAGGATTCCCCGTCGCACTCGATGCCAGCCAGGTACCGCGAGGGGTCGGCGGGGTCCTTCACGGCAATGTCCATCCGGAAGCGCGAGTCGCCCAGCGAGACGTCCACATCCCAGCC
Source organism: Deltaproteobacteria bacterium (assembly GCA_031263525.1). GTDB lineage: Bacteria > Desulfobacterota > Desulfarculia > Adiutricales > Adiutricaceae > JAIRZX01. The sequence continues at coordinate 10,729 of JAISFP010000519.1, forward strand.
CCGCGCTTTGAGCCCGTCCGCCACGAATCCGACGAAGTCGGCAGGGGCCGAACCGCCGTCGTTAACGTCTCCCGTCCTGGAGCTGGCACCTACCCCTCCCAGCATCGCGTAACGCATGAAGTCGCGGAGACCGGCCACTCCCTGCGAGGCTACGGTATCAGGGATGACGTCAGGGGTGAATGACGCGAAGACCTTGACGCCCAGCCTCGCGCGGGTGATCGCGACGTTCAGCCGCCGTTCTCCTCCAATCTTGTTCAGGGGACCAAAGTTCAGATACATCTTGCCCGTTTGGTCAGGGCCGTAACACACGGAAAAGAAGACGTAGCCGCGCTCGTCGCCCTGGATGTTCTCGAGGTTCTTCACGATCAGCGGCTCGTCATGGGACTCGTCGAAAAACTGTTCGAGAGAGGGATCCTTGAGCCTTTCCCGTTCAAGGATGTTCTCTATCAGCTCCTGCTGCGTGGCGTTGAAGGTGACAACGCCCACTGAGAAGCCCTCCCTGGCGGATTCAGGAGATCTCAGCAGGGCCAGCACGTCCGCCGCAACTGCCTCGGCCTCCACGACGTTCGTCCTCGACCCGCCCCTGCCCCGGTCGTAAACGCCGTCAACCTTCTCGAAACTCACAGCCCTGCCCGAAGCGTCAGGCGAGGGGAAAGTGACGAGATTCCCTCCATAGTAATGGACGTTGGAAAAGGAAATCAGGCTCTCCGAACGTGAGCGGTAGTGCCAGGCGAGCTCGACCTTCGGGAAAGCCGCTGCCAGGAAATCGTCAAGGATGCTCTCCATAGGCTCCTCGTCGCCTTCCTCCTCCTCGTCGTCGCCGCCGCCGCCGCCCACCTTCTTCGTGAAGAAGTCAGTCGGCGGGAGCTGCTTGGGATCACCAACCACAACCGCCATCCTGCCACGGGCCAGAGCTCCCACGGCGTCTGCCGAAGGTATCTGGGATGCCTCGTCAAAGACTACCAGATCGAAGGGAGCGCAGTCAGCCGGCAGATACTGGGCGACGGACTGAGGGCTCATGAGAAGGCAGGGGGTGAGGGCGCGGACGGACTGGGGAAGAGAGGCGAGGAGGCGCCTCACCGGCAGATGCTTGCGCTTCTTTATGTTTTCCCTTTCGAGCAGCTTCACCTCGTCGACAGGGAGTCTCCCCAAAATCCTGGACGAACGCAGCATGCCCTTCACGTGCCCTACTGTCCCCGCCAGCTTGGTCTCGAAGTGCTTTCGGAAAAGTTCCAGCTGATGAATCCTGACTGCGGAAGTGGCTCCGAGAACCTGGGAGTCGTCGCTCACGGCCTGGCACATGAAATGCGAGCAGAATGACTTCCAGACGGTGGCCCTTTCCCAGCCTTCCGGCACGTCTCCTTTCTTCAGCGAATCCGTGAAAGGCCCGAGACCGGACGGAGCCGCCTCTTTGCAGAGTGCCATGTAGGTGATGCAAGCGTTCAGCTTGTCACGATACATGAGAACGTCTGACGCTACCTCTTCAACATTCACGAAATCAAGGTTCTGGACGTCCCCCTTCCATCCCATGATGCCCAGCAGGTTAGCCGCTTCCAGAAGAAAATCTTCAACGTCACGTGATGCTTCTTCTATCCGCTCCTTCCATGGACGAGAGAAGTCATCCCCGCCAGGAGCTTCTGCCGTGATCTGTTCGTCCGTATCCCCGGGATGCCCAGCTGCCGTTACTGACTCGCCTGACCTGCCGTAGGGAATCCTGCCCTCAAGCATGGCGTCCACGGCACTGTTCAGGCTTTTTCCCCAGCTCCCCCAGGTCGCTCTTTCGTCAAGGAGTGTCGAAAGAGAGTCTGCTGCATCCAGAGAAAATTGTATTCTGGATACAGCTCCAGAAAGGTATTTTGCGGCATTTTCCATTGCCGGACGAGCGATTTTGAGACGGACCAACATGTCATGGAATTGGGAGAGCGTCGACGGAACCGTGTTTCTTCCGTCGAAAATTGTCTTGCTGCCGCCCGGCATGAGCCTCACCGCCGAAAGCGAAGGTAATGCGTCAAGGGCGTCGGAAGCGAGTGCGGCGGCTGACAGACCTGCAAGTTCGGCGCCTGGATGGGAAAGCCTGAAGCTTTCCGGCTCTGTCATGACTTCTTCCAGGGTTCTGCGTACGTTATGGCAACGAACTATCCCAGGCAGAAAGTTCGCCACATCGCCGGCGATCTCCTCCAGATGCGAGAAACTGAATTCCCTGGCCTCCAGTTCACAGCCCATGAGCCTGAACATGTCGTCAGCCTCCGCCTGGAAGGCGTCCGCATTGCGTGATGCTATGTCCACAAGGCACTTCCATGTACCGTTTCCTACATCGCAATTTGCACCGTTTCCTCCTTCGCCATCGGTCGATGCAGGTGGACAAGATGCAGGAACAGCTTCGCCCGTGACTCCCGGCGAACATGACTGTCCAGCTCCGCCGTATGGGGTCTTTCCATCCAGCATCGCTTCCGCCGCCCTGGCCATTCTCTCGCCCCATGCCCCCCAGGAAGGCATGTCGCTAAGGAGGGCGGACAGGGCATCGGCAGTGTCCAGTACAGACTGTATCCTTGCAGAAGCTCCAGACAGATTCTCAGCGGTTTTTTCCATCGCCGGGCGGGCTGTCTTCAGACGTTCCAGCATGTCCCGGAAGCGTGAAAGAGACGCCGGGTCCGTCCCCCGCCCGTCGAAAGCCGGGCTGCCTCCCGGCCCGCGCCTGACCGCCGCGAGGGCGGGGAGCGCGTCCAGGGACTCGGAAGCTAACGCTGCGGCGGAAAGTCTTTCCAGATCGGCTCCGGGATCGGAAAGCCCTTCCAGATCGGCTATCGTATCGGAAGGCCTGTCCTGATCGGATGCTGTGTCGGAAGAACATGCCAGTTCAGACCCAGATTCGGATAGACTGAAACGAGAGGAAACTTTCAGAGTTTCCGCAAGGGTCCTGCGCACCTCGCGGCACCGCAAGATTCCTGAAAGAGATCTGGCCACGTCTTCGGCAAGTCCTGCCAGAAGTGAGAAATCCAGTTCATCCACGTCACCCTTCCAGCCCATGAGCCTCAACATATGAGCCGCCTCGGCACGGAACGAGCAAGTGTTCTGCGTAGCCTCGGTCACGCGTTGCCGCCATGACGAATATCCGTCAACGTCTCCGTCAGACCGTCTCGCGACGACCGACTCCTGAGAGCCTGCCGCCAGTCCTTCATGGGCCAGCCAGCTTTCCCCTGAGCGGCGTGTCTTTCCTTTGAGCATCGCGTCCACGGCATCGTCCATCCTCTGGCCCCATGCCCCCCAGGAAGGCCTTTCGTCCAGGATGGCGTAAATTGCATCAGCCGTATCAATCGCGGTTTTGATCCTGGAGACGGCTTCAGAAAGGGTTTCCAAGGCGGCTCTCGTCGCAGGGAGGGCCGTCTGCAGACGTGCCAGAATGTCACCGAAGCGCATAAGTTCTGAAGTGTCCGTGGCATTGCCGTCGAATGCCTCCCTTCCGTCCGGCATGATCCTTACGGCAGAGAGGGCCGGGAGAGCATCCAGCTCTCTCGAAGCACGGGCCAAGGCACCGAGGCTGTCCAGTTCGGCTCCGGGATCGGCAAGAAAGGAAATGTCGGAAACGGGATCAGATGGCCTCTCGGGATCTGCGCCGGTTTCAGAGAGACACGGGCTGTCGGCTGCCGTCATCGCTTCCAAAAGGTTTGTGCGCACCATGCGGCAACGCACTACCCCCGGCAGGAATTTGACAATGTCTTCGGCAATACTGTCCAGATCGGAAAAATTAAGCTCCAGAACGTCTCCCGTCCAGCCCATGTGCCGCAACATGTTAACCGATTCTGATTTGAAAGAATCTACGTTGCGTGACGCCTCGGCCAAGAGTTCCTGGAACAGCCGCGTCCCATCGCAGGCGACGGCCGCTTCCGACAGGACGGTCGCTTGCGACAATCCGGTCATGTCAGGTACCTCTGACAGGCCAGATTCGTCTGACCTGTTGTACGGCGGCGTTCCCTCCAGCATCGCGTCCGCGACCTTGCCGAAACTTTCGCCTGACGGCCCCCAGGATTCCCTGTCGCCAACGATGGCTTGGAGAGCGTCAGCTGTTTCCCTGGTCAATTTCATCTTGGATGCAATGTGACAAAGAGATTGGGCGGCACTGGCCATCGCCGGTCTTGCAGTCTTGAGACGCAAAAGGATGTCACGGAAGCGCGAAAGCTCCTCCGGATCAGTTGCCCGCCCGTCGAAAGCCGCCCTGCCGCCGGAAATATTCCTTACTGCCGCGAGATACGGGAGCGCGTCGAGCTCCCTGGCGGCACAGGCTACGGCGGACAGCCGGTCAAGATCTCCGCCGGTGTCGGAAATCCTGAAGCTTCCGGGAGACATCATCGCTTGATCCAGGACATTTCTGACCCTCATGCACCTGACAATTCCGGGGAGGAAATTCGTCACAGCGCCCGCAAGTCCGTCAAGCTCAGAGAAATCCAGTTCCTGGGCATCCCCTTTCCAGCCCATGAGCCTCAGCATGCCGGTCGCCTCGGCACGGAACGCGTCCGTGTTCCGCGATGCCTCCGCCACGCGATCCTTCCATACCCTGTTGCCGTCACTGGCTCCTTCATGTAGGGCGGGAACAGCCCTGCCCGGCTCTCCAGGGGTTCCGTGCGAACCAGGCAATCCGGAAACTTCCGCCACGTCAGGCGTTACCGTCGCGCAGGTTCCCCCTGTTCCACCGCAAGGGATCTTTCCTTCCAGCATGGCGCATACTGACCCGGCCATGCTCTGGCCCCATCGGCCCCAGGATGACCTGCCCCTCAGGACACTCGAGAGGGCGTCCGCAGTGACAAGGGCACTCCTGATCACAGACGCGGCGGCCGACAGAGAGTCGGCGACGTTCTTCATCGCCGGCCTTGCAGTCTTGAGACGCTCCAGGATGTCCCGGAAGCGGGAGAGCGCAGCCGGGTCGGTGTCGCGCCCGTCGAAAGCAGCGACGCCTCCCTTCATGAGCCTGACAGCCGAGAGGGACGGGAGCGCGTCCAGAGCGCCGGCGGCACCGGCGGCGACCGACAGCCTGTCCAGCTCGGCTCCTGGATCGGAGAGGCTGAAGTCGCCCGGCGTCTTCATCGCACCTGCGAGAGCCTTGCGCACCTTCCTGCATCGCACGATACCCCTGATGCAGTTCACCGCTTCACTGGCAAGTCCCGCCAGACGGGAGAATTCCAGATCAGAGGCGTCCCCGTTCCAGCCCATGATCCTCAGCATACCGGCCGCCTCCTCGCCGAAGGAGTCCGTGTCGCGGGCTGCCTCACCCACTCGCTCCTGCCATAGCTGAAATCCGTCTTGGCCTCCGGCAGGCCAGGCTACGCAGGTTCTTCCCGTCACGCCTGCCACTCCCGGAGCACCCTTCGCTCCCGGCATACCCGGCGAGCCCGACCAGCTTTCAGTGCCGTCTGGAACCTTTCCCTCCAGCATGGCGTCGACGGCCCCGCTCATACTCTGCCCCCAGCGTCCCCACGACGTCCGGCCTTTCAGGATGGCGGAGAGGGAGTCAGCATTTTCCAACGCATGGACTATCCCGGACTGGATGTCCGAAAAGACCTTCGCCGCGTGCCTCATCGCGGGTCCGGCGGTCTTGAGACGCACCAGGATGTCACGGAAGCGCGAGAGCGAGGCCGGTTCCGTGGCGCGCCCGTTGAAAGCCGCCCTGCCGCCCGGCATGCGCCTGACTTCCGCCAGGTGCGGGAGAGCGTCAAGGGCCCTTGAGGCGACGGCGGCGGCGGAGAGCCTTTCCAGCTCGGCTCCGGGATCTGAAAGCTTGAGGGCACCCGGAGATTTCATCGTTTCCGCAAGGGACCTTCGCACCTTTCGGCGGCGCAGGACTGCCGAGACGAAGAAGGCTCCGTCTGACGAGTCCCAGAGCGCTTTCAGGCCCACGTGGTCAAGGGCAAATACCTTTCCGACGTCGTAGTTGCCTTCGAGGGAACCCAGGGCCGCCGAGCAGTCGCGGAGAAGATCCAGCGCCCGCGGCACCTCGGCAATGACAGAGCCGGCAGGAACCGTCAGGCCGTCAGCCCCGGAAAACTCATCGACGGAGAGCTCCCACGCCGGCCGCATCAGATCGGGGCGAGCTTCCGCCTCGCTTATGCAGAATTCAATTGAAGATCGGTCCAGCGTGGCGAAGTCGACCTCGGCATGGGCAAGAATGTCCGGGGCGAGTGGGGCGAGAGCGTCAAGCACGGACGGAAGCCGTTCCGCCCCCCCGCATCCGTCCCCGGCGAACGAGGAGGCTATGGCAGACGCGTCGGACGACAGCCTTGCCGCCTCCGCTAGCCTTGCACGGTACGGCGCCCCGGACCCTCCTTTCAAAAACGCGAAGCCTCCTCCGCGGGTCACGGGCAGGTAGCCAGCGAGGGCGAAGAACTTACCGGCAAGTTTCAGGGGCGTTCCTGCCAGGCCAGGATCGGCCAGCGGGCCAAGCTCTTCCTCGAACGGAATCAGCCTGTCGCGGATCTCAAGAAGCCTCGCCGCCGACGAGCGAAGCTCCTCCTCCCTTTCAGGCGTCCAGCCGGCTGGGCTCAGGTACCTGGCAAGCAGGCCATAGGCGGCTGAACCGCCGTCCCCCGCCCCGGCACCTGCCCCGGCGAGGAAAGCGTCACTGGCGGGCTCCCAGAGAGATCTGAGAGCTGCGTGGTCCAGCGCCAGCGCCTTTTCCGGCTCATAGTCTCCTTCAAGGGATTTCAGTGCCGACGCGAAATCGCGAAGCAGATCGAGCGCACGGGGCACCTCGAGAACAGCCGAGCCGGCAGGATCGCCCAGGCCTGCGGCGCCCGAGCCTGCCGCGACACCCTTGCCGGAGAGCTCCCAGGCCGGGCGCATGAGATCTGGACGCTCGTCCGCCTCCCTCACGCAGAAGTCTATCGACTCGCGGTCCAGGGAGCCAAGCTCCAGCCCGGTGCGCGCAAGGATGTCAGGGGCAAGCGGCGCGAGGGCGTCCAGGACGGCAGGCAGCCGAACCGACCCGCCGCCCCGGTCCCCGGCGAATGCCGCGGCTATGGCCGCGGCGTCGGACGACAGTCTTGCCGCCTCAGCGAGCCTCGCCCGCTCCGGAGATGCCGGCCCGGCGTTCACGAAGGCGAATCCTCCGCCGAAGGTCACCGGCAGATATCCCGCGAGGGAGAGGAGATTCCGGGCAAACTTCAGAGGCGTTCCGGCAAGACCCGGGTCGGCCAGCGGTCCCAGATCCTTATCGAACGGCCTGAGCCTGTCGCGGATCCCGCTGAGTCTCACTGCCGACGAGCGGAGCTCCTCCTCCCATTCCGACGTCCAGGCCGTCGGGTTCAGGTACCTCGCGAGCAAAGCCATGCCGTCCGGCCCGAGGTTATCCTTTCCGCCGAAGAACGTGTCGCTTTCAGGATCCCAGAGCTCTTTCAACGCGGCGTGGTCCAGGGCCAGGGCCTTTTCGAGATCATAGGGGCCTTCCACTGATTTCAGGGCATTCTCGCAGACTCCGAGCAGCTCGAGCGCACGGGGCACCTCGGAAGCGACCGCGTCGGCAGGTTCCTCTGGACAGTCCGGCCCGGCAATTCCGCTAACCCCGGCAACTCCGGCTACCCAGGAGACCCCGGCACTGGAGAGCTCCCATGCCGGACGCATCAGCTCGGGACGCTTGCCCGCCTCGCTCACGCAGTATTCTATGGACCCACGGTCCAGTGAGCCCAGATCCAGTCCGGCGCGGGCGAGGATGTCCGGGGCGAGAGGGGCGAGCGCGTCCAGAACGGACGGCAGCCGCCCCTCCCCGCCTCCGCAGTCCCCGGCGAAGGCGGATGCCAGTGCCGCGGCCTCGGCCGAACGCCCCGCCGCCTCCGTGAGCCTCGCCCACTCCGGGGACGCATGTCCGTCTTTCACGAACGCGAATGATCCGTTGCGGATGACCGGCAGGTATCTCGCCAGGGCGAACAGCTTCCCGGCAAATTTCAATGGAGTTGCTGCCAGTCCAGGGGTTTCCGGCGGACCCAGCTCACCTTCGAACGGCCTGAGCTTGTCGCGGAACCCCAGCAATCCGGCGGCGGACCTGCAGAGCCCCTCCGCCCATTCCTGGGTCCAGACTGCGGGGCTCAGGTACCTCGCAAGAGATCCCGTGCCTGGCCTCTCCCGGTTCCTGTCCCCGACGAAAAAGCTGTCGCTTTCCTTGTCCCAGAGAGCCCTGAGAGAGGCGTGGTCCATGGCCAGCGCCTTTTCCAGATCATACGTTCCTTGCAAGGATTTCACGGCCGCGGCGCAGTCTCCGAGCAGCTCGAGCGCCCGCGGCAGCTCCGCCGTGACCTGGACGGCACTGACAGCTGGCCTGCCCGTCTCGGAAGCGTCGGCACAGGAGATCTTCCAGGCAAGACGCATCAGCGAGGGCCGCTCGTCCGCCTCCCTCGCGCAGAAGTCCAGCGACTGCCGGTCCAGAGAGCCTATGTCCATCCCGGCGAGGAACAGGATGTCCGGGGCGAGCGGGGCGAGGGAGTCCAGAACGGCCGGAAGCCGCCCTGCCCCTCCGAGACCGTGCCCGAAAAACGCCGAGGCTATGTCCGCGGCCTCTGCCGACAGCCTCAGCGCCTCCGCCAACTTTTCCCGTTCCGGAGCCGCTGGCCCGGCGGCCACGAAGGCGAAGGCGCCGCCGCGGGTCGCGGGCAGGTGGACAGCAAGTGCGAGGAGGGTCCCCGCAAGGTTCAGGGGAGTCGCGGACAGCCCAGGGTCTGCCAGCGGCCCCAGTTCCCTCTCGAACGGACCGAGCCTGTCGCGGAGCCCCAGAAGCCTCTCGACCGACGCGAAAAGACCTTCCGCCCATTCCGCGCTCCAGCCGGCTGGGCTCAGGTAGCCTGCAAGCGACTCAATGCCCCGGCTCCGGGGAACCCTGGATCCGGCAAAGAAGGCGTCACTTTCCGGGTCCAAGAGCTCCTTCAGCGCAACGTGGTCCAGTGACAGGGCCTTTTCCAGATCGTAGTCGCCTTCCAGCGATCCTGCGGCGTCCGCGTAGTCCCGCAGCAGTTCCAGCGCCTGCGGCACCTCGCCCGCGACCGCTTCGGCGGGTTCCGGCAGGTCTTCCGGCCACGGACGCTCCGGACCGCCTGAAGGCGTCACTCTGGAAAGTTCCCAGGCAGGCTGCATGAGATCCGGTCGCTCTGCCGCCTCGGCCATGCAGAAGTCAAGCGATGGTCGGTCCAGCGAGCCGAGATCCAGCCCTGCGCGGGAGAGGACGTCCGTGGCAAGAGGCGCTAGGGAGTCCAGTAGCTCCGGAAGCCGCCACGTCCCACTGCCGCAGTTCCCGGCAAAGGCGAAGGCCAAGCCCGCCGAGTCGGACGACAGCCTGACCGCCTCCGCTAGCCTCGCCCGTTCCGGCGAGTCGGGCCCGTCCTTCACGAACGCGAAGGCACCCCCGAAGGTCACGGGCAGGTATCCCGCGAGGTCGAAAAGCTTCCCCGCGAGCATCACGGGAGCGGCGGCAAGGCCCGGGTCGGCCAGCGGCCCCAGCCCGCTCTCGAACGGCCTGAGCCTGTCCCGGAGTTCCTGAAGCCGGGCTGCCGAGGCGAGAAGCCTCTCCTCCCATTCCGGGGTCCAGCGGTCGGGGTTCAGGCACCTCGCAAGCGACTCTATGCCGCGGCACCTGGAACTCCCGGACCCTTCGAAGAAGGCGTCGCTTTCCGAGTCCCAGCTCGATCTGAGCGCGGCATGATCCAGAGCCAGGGCCTTGTCTACTTCATATGAGCATTCCAGGGATTCCAGGGCTGCCGCGAAGTCGCGGAGAAGGTCGAGCGCCATGGGCACCTCGGCAACGACCGCGCCGGCAGGGTCCGCCGTGCCCGGCAACCCCCTGCCGCCCGGATCGGAGAGCTTCCAGGCGATGCGCATAAGAACTGGGTGCTCTCTCACCCCGCTCACGCAGTAGTCCAGCGAAGGCCGGTCCAGCCAGCCGACATCCAGACCGGCATGGGCGAGGATGTCCGGGGCAAGGCGAGCGAGGTCGTCCAGCAGGGCAGGGAGTCCCCCCGCCCCACTGCCGCAGGTCCCGGAAAATGCGGAAGCTATGGCCGATGCGTCCGACGCCAGCCTGACTGCCTCGGCGAGCCTCGCCCTCTCCGGGGAGGCGGGCCCGTCCTTCACGAACGCGAGCCTCCCCCCGAAGGTCACGGGCAGGAAGCCGGCGAGGGCGAGGAGCTTCCCGGCGAGTTTCAGGGGAGTCGCGGCCAGCCCCGGGACGGCCAGCGGCCCCAGGTCCTCCCCGAACGGCCTGAGCCTGTCGCCTAGCCCCTGAAGCCTTGCCGCCGACGCGCAGAGCCCCGCCTCCCATTCCGGGGTCCAGACGACGGGGCCCAGATAATCCATGACCGATCCTGTGGATACGCATTCCCGGCTAAGGCCCCCGAGCTTGTCGGCGGTGTCGAGCAGAGCCTCCAGTCCGTCCCTGGCCATGGCCAGAGCCCCGCGGCCCGTTAAGGGCCCGTCCAGAACTACGTCAGGACTCTCGCGGCAGGCGAGAAGCCCTCCCAGGGCCGAAAAGGGAGTCACGTCCGAGGGCCGGGCCAGATGCACCGCGCTTGCGTAGGCGTTTAGGAACGCGCGGGCCTTTGCTAGCCACGCGGAGGCATTCCTCCACCCGGACCAGGGGTTGACGGCAGAGGAGAACGCCTCCGCGTGCAGGCGCCTCACTATCGAGAGCTTGTCAGTGCGGTTGGAGTGAAGTTCCAGGCAAAACCCCCCAAGCCCCAGGGCCTGCAGACGGCGATGCACGACGTTGAGCGCGGCCGCCTTCTCGGCCACGAACAGCACGGACTTGCCCAGCGCCACGCTCTGGGCCACGATGTTCGCGATGGTCTGGCTCTTGCCGGTGCCGGGCGGCCCTATGAGCACGAAGGAGCCCCCGCTGGCGGAGCGCATCACGGCAGCCAGCTGTGAACTGTCGGCGCGGAGCGGCAGGAACTCGTCCGCCGGATCCAGGGCCCCGTCAAGATCTTCCGGCTCCAATGGCGCCCTGGCCGGCTTGGGCAACTGCACTCCGTTAATGAGAAGGTTCAGAACCTCGCTCGAACTGTCGCGGCCCGAGTTCTCGAGATCAGTGAGATCCTTCCACATGAGATGCTTGGAGAAGCTGAAAAGCCCGAGGGCGACCCTGCCGGTGACCTTCCAGCCTTGAAGCGTTTTCACAGCCTCGGCCGTGTCGTGCAGCATGCTCTCCACGTCCAGGCCCTTGCCTCTTCTGGGGAGATCCGTGGCGAACAGGTCCAGGCTCCCGATGGAGTGCTCGGTCCGGAGCTTCTCGATAAGGGTGATGTTGAAACGCGTCTCGTCGCTCGAGGCTTCCACCCTGAACCGGCTCCCTGCCGTTCCCCTGGAGAGGTTTACGGGGACCAGGACGAGGGGCGCATGACGCTCAGTAGGTCCGTCCATCCAGGCAAGAAAACCTATGGCCAGGTACAATATGTTGGCACCGCCCTCTTCCAGGGCCGTGCGCGCCTGCCGGGACAGCTGAAGAAGACGTTTTGCCAGATCGTTTTCCTTGCAAAATGTCAAAAGCACATACTTCGAACGGTTGTCCCTAGCTATGTCCAGCAGAGCCGCCGTAACCTCGGCCTCTCTCTGCGGAACGGGGTCGGGGAGGCCCTCCAGAAGATCCATGCCAGCCGCGAATTCGAACTTCTTCCCGGACCCCAGACGTTCTTCCAGGAGCGGCAGATCGTCCGAAGCGATGTCCACCATCCTGGCCCCCGGACGGAAGTTCAGCAGATTGTTCCTGCTGGAGAGGTCAAGAAGCCTCCTCCTCCACGTCTCGAACTTGGAGAGCCTCTCCGGCCCCTTAGGAATTTCAGGCGGAACGGGCAGTTGAACACCCGAACCTGCGCCCAGCCCCGACCGTGCCGGCTTTGCCGGGGGGCCCGGACTTGCCGGAGGTGCCGGAAGGCCCGGACTTGACGGAGGTGCCGGGGGGTTCGGACTTGCCGGACGTGCCGGTGGAGCCGGGGGATCCGGAAGGACGCCCGGTTCCGCCGGCGAGAGGGGACGCTCTGACGAGCGGGGAGGCGGCGCGGATCCAGGAGGCGGGACAGCCAAGGGCTCGCCAGCCGACTCGGGCGAGACCGGCGGCAGCTTGTCCAAGTCGACTGTAATAATGTCAGGAGTATTGAACGGATTCGAACTGTTTGTGTTAGACATCATCGCCTCTGTCACGGAGGACAAAATCGAGGAGGGAGACGCTGGCGAGCCCTGCGGAACCCTGTCCCTTCCGGTCTCGGACCAATCAGAAACATTTGTCGTGAACTGAATTTTCTCTAGAGACACCTTAACCTTTGTCCCGAAGGACTCAAGCGGGACCGGGGTAAAGGGCGAGACCGGCTGGACACTGTCCCTTCCGGTCTGTGTCCTGTCAGGAACATCCGAGGGGAACGCGCTTTTTGACACAGACTCCTTCAGGGGGACTTCGGCGACAGGAGGCCGGACGAACGGCGCCACAGGACTTTCCGGCGGCACACTCGCCGATGCCGGAGCCGGAGCGGGAGGAGCGGGAGAAGAAAAAGGCGAGGGCCTCCAGCAGGAAACAGGCGGCACACTTGCCGGATTCGGAACGGGAGGAACGAAAAAATCAAAAGGCGAGGGCAACCTGCCGGAAACAGGAGGCCCGAAAGGGGCAACTCGACCGGAAGACGGGGAGGGCACTCCTGCCTGGTTAGGCTCGAAAACCCGTACGGGAACGGCAGACGCCCCAGCCGGAGAAGTGACCTTGTCGGCAGGTTCCCTCGGCATTGATACGGTCTCGGAGGAGGAGAACTTCCGTGAAGGCCACCGCCGCATGGCTGACAACGGATACTCTATCCTGAGACACTCGCCTTCCGGGAGACCCGTGGCTGCCCTGTGCGCTCCCATGGACAAAGCAGTCGCGAAGTCCAGGATGCCGGTTGTCTCTTCGCACAGGATGGCGGCGCTGGCTCGTGACAATTCCTGCTCGAAACCGTCCGCGGCGTCTTTCGAGAAAGCCGAGGCAGGATCGAAGCAGACCTCGAAGCCCGTGCCGGAAAGCATAGTTTCCCGGCTCCGTTCCGGAGTCCAGGGGGTAGCCGGTGGTTCTTGCGACCGGGACGTAACCTGATCGGAGGGGCATTGGCCCAGAAGAACAAAGAGCCTTTTCCCGGAGAAGGCCAAGGCGGGCTTGAGCCCCGCCTCCAGGAACAGGCTAGCGAACAGGACTGCAACGTCCAGCGCAGTGCCCTCGCCGCGGTCCAGCAAGGCCTCCGGAGTCAAAACAGTCCTGCGCTCGCCCCTGGCAGGGGCCTCGCCCGCCCCCTGCCACGGGGAAAGCTTGATGTGCATTTCGCAAACAGTGCGCCAAACCCGCGAAGCAAGTTCCAGGGGCATGATCCTGGACAGTCCACGGGCCGGACCAAGCGACTCGCAAGCAAAATCCCTGAAATCCTTGCCGTTGCCGCTGACGGCGAAATAGGCCAGAGACGCCTCGAAACCGCTTCCCAGGCCCGGCCACACCCATGGCGGCAGGAGCTCGGTGGCTGTCGTAACCGCAGAAACAGTCTCGCCCTGGCACACGAGGGTGGCGGTCACCAACGCCTTGACCCCAATCAACGCCGAAGCCAGCGCCCGCCAGTCCAGTACAGGATCGATACCGCCAAGGACCCGTTCTTCAGTCTCCAGCGGGCCAAGCGACCCGAGCGGATAGACTTTCGGCAACATGAAATGGGGCGAGCTCGAGAAGGTCAGCGAACAGCCCCGAAGGTTCCACGAGGTATGGTTTGCCACACGCAGGGTCTTCACCAGCGGAAGGAGCCAGCACACGGCAAGCGATACCGCAGGCGCGACGGACAAGGAGATCACCGGCCTGGGCCTGGCCGGAGGCGGTGAGGCTTGGTCGGACTCCATGGGCGGCGGCTCCTTGCAGACGGCGTACCGGCGGTACTCCGGGTTTCAGGCCGGGGCGGTGAGGACAAGACGGTGATTATGGGGCAAGGCGGAATGAGGGAAACCCCGGAAAGGTCCTGGAGGGCGACCGAGGCCGACAGCTGTCAGCCAGCGCCCCGAAGGGGGGGATCACGCTGGGTCACGGTTTTCTTGTGCAAGGGGATAGTACCACTGCAATCTTTTACTGGCAAGATGTCTGAATCTGAAAAAGGCCCGTTTCGGGCCCAAATCCGCCGGGGTTTGCCCATGGAAAAGCTTCGCGGCGACTTGTTCCTCAGCTCAGGTGGGGGGCAGTGACCAGACGAGGACAGGCAGGGCTGAAGATGGAACCTCAGATATCTGCCTGCCCATCCTCAAACTTGACGGCCAGACCCACGTCCGGTAACGACCTTTCATATCTAGTCCAATCCTGGCAAGCCACGCTGATGCCAGCGAACATTTATATAAACTTATGCTACGGATATGAATCTGGAACATTTCACATGCCAGTCTCAACAGAATTATCATTTTATAAATTAATAAATATAATTTGCAAAATATATTTGAAATATCATATGCAAAACTATCAATATTACATGTTTTCATAATTTAGATATTGATTTTCAATTCTTAAAACTCCAAAATTCTTTGTCCCGTAGCAGATATCAATAATATCACAAGTATTATTATAATACAATATTAACGTATAATCTTTTCTTAAGCATTCACAATAGGATATATTATTACCCGTTTAATTAAATGTCGGAATTTTGGCTGTCAGCCTATGGGTGGAAAGACTGGGAAACAGCCCAGCCCTGCTATCTCCTCGTCATGGTTCGCTCAAAAACATGGAAGAAG
>JAISFP010000522.1 GCA_031263525.1 Deltaproteobacteria bacterium
CCCCGAGTCCCGACCCTCTCCCCCGAATCACAGCCCCTCTCCCCCGAATCTCGCCTCCCATCCCCTTAGCTGGCTCCCTTCCCGCCCGAGTCCAGGCCCATCTCCCCCGAGTCCTGGCCCCTCTCCCCCGAGCCCGAGCCAGAGCCCCCATCACCTGAGCCACGGCTCCCATCACCCGAGTCCCGGAGCCGTCTCCCGTTCCGGAGTCCCCCGGCCCGCCGGCCTGCCTGCCCTCAGTCAGTCGAGTCCAGGTACTCCAGAAAGTGCCTGACGCTCCCGACAGGCCCCAAGGAGCTGATCTTGAGGTTGATGGCGGGGACGAAAAGCTCCCCGTCCGGGGAGAGTTTTATGCGGCGGACGGGGTCGCCGGCCAGGTCCACCACCTTGTCGAGCACGTCAGCCCTGGAATTCACGCCGTCGCTGAAGAAGGAAACCCTGAGGCCCGCCCCGGTTATCTCCAGGCGCCTCGCGCGTACGGACTTCGCCAGGATCTTCATGCCGGAGAGCTCCAGGAGGTTCCTCGCCTCCTGCGGGAGCGTCCCGAAGCGGTCCTGGAGCTCTTCCTCTATCTCGGCTATCTCCTGGTCGGTCCTGGCCCGGGAGAGCCTCCGGTAGAGCATGATCCTGGCCCTGGTGTCCGGGGCGTAGGTGTCTGGCAGGTACGCGGCAGTCCCCAGCTCCATCTCGGGCTCGTAGTCGTCCATTAGCGGCTCGTCCTTCAGTTCCGCCACGGCCTCCTCCACGAGCCGCGCGTACATCTCGAACCCCACGAGCGACGCCTGGCCGTGCTGGGATGCGCCCAGGACCGAGCCCGAGCCCCTTATCTGCATGTCGTGCAGGGCCACCTGGTAGCCGCTCCCCAGCTCGGCGTTCTCCATAATGGCGGAGAGCCGCCTGCGGGCGTCCGTGGTGAGCGTGTCCGGGTCGTCCACCATGAGGTAGGCGTAGGCCTGCTCCCAGCTCCTGCCCACCCTGCCGCGGAGCTGGTAGAGCTGGGCCAGGCCGTAGCCGTCGGCCCGGTCGATTATTATGGTGTTGGCGCCGGGGAAGTCCAGGCCGGACTCGACTATGGTGGTGGTGACCCAGACGTCTATCTCGCGGCGCCAGAACGCCAGCATCATGGCCTCGAGCTCCTCGGCCTTCATCTGGCCGTGGCCCACGCCGAAACGCACCAGCGGCATCTGGGAGCGGAGCCTCTCCACCCAGAGGTGGATGTCGCGCACGCGGTTGTGGATGAAGAAGACCTGCCCGCCCCTGGCGAGCTCCCGGTCTATGGCCTCGCAGATGAGCGCGTCGTCGGCGCGGATCATGGACGTTATGACCGAGAGCCGGTCCACCGGAGGGGTCTGGATGATGGACATGTCCCTTATCCCGGACATGGACATGGACAGGCTCCTGGGGATGGGCGTGGCGCTCATGGACAGGACGTCCACGTTGGCCCGCATCTTCTTGAGCCGCTCCTTGTCCTTCACCCCGAACCGGTGCTCCTCGTCCACGACCAGGAGCCCCAGGTCCCGGAACCTCACGTCCTTCTGCAGGAGCCTGTGGGTTCCTATCACCACGTCCACGCTGCCCCTGGCGAGGGAGTCCAGGACGGCCCTCTGCTCCGCGGGCTTCTTGAAGCGGGTGAGCGACTCCACGCTGACCGCCCACTCCCCCAGGCGCTCCCTGAAGCTCCTCTCGTGCTGCTCGGCCAGGATGGTCGTGGGCACCAGGACGGCCGCCTGCCTCCCGTCCGAGACCACCCGGAACGCCGCCCGGATGGCCACCTCGGTCTTCCCGAAGCCCACGTCCCCGCACACCAGCCTGTCCATGGGCGCGGGCCGCTCCAGGTCCCGCATCACGTCCTCGATGGCCCTCTGCTGATCCGGGGTCTCCTCGTAGGGGAAGGCCGCCTCGAAGTTCAGGAAGTCGCCGTCCCGGGGGCCGCAGGCCACACCGGGGGCGGCCTTCCTGGCCGCGTAGAGCTTCAGCAGGTCCTCAGCAACGGCCTTCACGTCCTCCTTGACCCTGGCCTTCACCCTCTCCCAGCTCCCGGACCCCAGCCGGTCCAGGGCGGGGGGCTTGTCATTCGGACCCACATACTTGGAGACCACCCCGAAGCTCTCCACCGGCACGTAGAGCATGCTGTCGTCCCGGTAGGCAATCGCCAGGAAGTCCCCCTGGTAGCCGGTGCTGAGCGTCTTGGACGAGAGGCCCCTGTACTGGCCTATCCCGTGGACGGAATGCACCACGTAGTCTCCGGGCGAGAGGTCCGAGAGGCTGCCCTGCCCCCGGAACTCCTCGAAGGACTTGCTCCTCCTGACCTTCCTCGAGCCGAAGATCTCCTCCTCGGCGATGAAGGCCTCGAAGTCGTATGGCGCGACGAACCCTCCGGAGAGCTGGCCCACGGCGAAGCGGAGCTCCCCTCCCCCCTTCCTCGACGCTCCGGAGGGCCCGGTCCACACGTCCGGCCCGGAAGCCCCACGAGACTCCCGGGACGGCTGTCCGGAGCCCCCCCGGAGCCCCTTGTCCGTCAGGCCGGAGACCCCCTCGAGCCCCTTGTCCGGGAGGCCGGAGCCCACCGCAATCCCATGGGCCGGCTGCCCTGAGGCCCCCGTGATCCTCTGGGCAGGATGTCCGGAGGCCCCCCGGAGCCCCTGGGCCAAGTGCCCAGAGCCCCCCCGGTGAGCTGCAGCCTGCCCTCCCCCGCCGGGTGTCCCGCCAGGGAACCCCGCGGCGGGCCCGGCGCCGACCGGGCCCGCCGCCGGCCGCCTGGTGCCGGTGAGCGGCGACGGCACGGCGGGGCGCGGGGCGGCAGGCGCCCTTCTCGGGGTAAGGTTGCGCTCGTAGAGGAGCTCTATGAGCCTCCTCTTCTGCTCTGGGTTCTTCAGGACCAGGTTGATCACGAACCCGCGTCCCAGAAGCGAGCGGATCTTCCCGACCAGAGGGTCCAGGAAGCCCGAAGTCCTGCCCGGGGCGCCCGGCAGGCTCCGCAGGATCCCTGCGGACTCCGTGTCGAAGACCACGACCCTGCCGCTGGGCCCGGCGTTGCCCGGATCGTCCGCGTCCCCGCGGACCGGGGCCTCCCTTGCCGCGATGACCCCGGCCGGCAGGCCGGCCACGCCCTTGAAGAACTCCCCCGGATCCTCGTAGAGGGTCCCCATGGGCAGGTGGGGCCGCTCGTCCGAGTGCAGGCGGGAGAAGTGGTTGCTGAGGCCTATCCAGCTGGCCTCCCCGGCCTGGGCGAGCCGTCCCGGCTCGTAGAGGACGACCGTGGCCCCGGAGGCGCCGAGGTACTCCGAGAATCCCACGAGATTGTCGGAAAACAGGGGCGACCAGTTCTCGAAGTCGGCAAAGTGCATGGCGTTCAGGATCTTGGTCCCTACCGGCTCCCACAGGAGATCCAGCCACCCGGAACTCCCGGCCATCCTGACCAGCTCAGCGTAGGCCCTGCCCCGCGCCTCGCCGTCCGCCGCCGCCTGGGAGACCGGCACCAGGACCACGCGCTCGAGCTTGCCCGCCGACCTCTGATCCTCCACCCTGAAGCCGCGGAGCGACTCCAGAGTGTCCCCGAAGAACTCCGCCCGCACGGGGAAGCGCTCCCCCGCCGGGAAGACGTCCAGGAGCCCCCCCCTCACGGAGAACTCGCCCGGACCCTCCACCTGGGTGACCCGCTGGTAGCCCGCGTCGGCGAGCCTGTCCTGGAGCGACATGAAGTCGAGCTCCTCCCCCTGGACCAGGGCCACGGTCCTCGACTCCACGTCCTCCGCGGAGGGCAGCCTCCTCAGGGCGGCGGGCATGGAGGTGACCAGAACCGAGGGGCCGGGCCCGGCGAGCATCCTCGCCGCCGCCATCCTCTCTCCGGCCAGCGCCACCCCCGAGTACTTCTGCATGAAGGGGGCCCTGTCGAAGGCCGGCATGAGCAGGCACTTGCCCCCGGGCCAGAAGAACTTCAGGTCGCCCAGGAAGTCCTCGGCCTCCACGGCCGAGGGGGTGACCACGGCCAGCTTCCTCTTCCTGAACGGCCCCTGCATGAGGCGCGCCGTCAGGCGAGCCAGCGCGGGGAGGGGGAGCCCGCCGAGCTCCAGGCGTCCCCCGCGGGGGTCAAGGTCTTCCAGGCGTCCCGAATATCGTTCCATGGTCCTCTGGCACGAGCGCCCCCGGCCCCCTTGACGGGAGGCGGCGGGGGCGGTCAGGTTGAAGCGGGCAGTGAGGAGACGGGCCGGGGCCGGGCCCGGGGAGAGGCTGAAAAAAAGTTGCGAAGGGCAGGAGGCGAGGACGGCCCGTGAGGCAGGAAGGCGGACGGCCAGAGGGGCCGGTTTCCGCATGCCCTCCCCCTGACGCACGAAAAGCCAGCGGAGATTATACCCCAATCTGTCCAGGATTCTCCCGGAATCGGCACCGAAAGCCGCTATCCGCCCCACGAACCGCCCGGCCGGCCCGGCTGGACCTTTTTCCGAAGGTGCCCGTCTGGGCTGACTCGCCCCGGCCCGGCCTCCTTCATCCATCTCCCCCCCCGACCGCTCGGTACTGCCGCACCCCCCCCTCCTTGCCGAAGAGGTCCCGCTCTTTCCAGCCGGAACGGCCGACCCGGCCCCCTTCCGGACCACCAGGATCTCCGTCTCCCCGCCGTCCCGATACCCGGCCCCGGTCGCCCGTTCCGGCCGCCGCCCCCCCCTCCATACCGAAGAGGTCCCGCTTTTCCGACCGGAACGGCCGACCCGGCCCCTTCCGGGCCACCAGGATCTCCGTCTCCCCGCCGTCCCGATACCCGGCCCCGACCGCCGCCCTCTCCGGACTCAGGACGGCCCGCGCCTCACGACCGGCCCGGCCCGCCGCCTGGCCTCCGGGTCCTCCGTCTCCCCGCCGCCCCGATTCCCGGCCGCCCTGTCCGGCCGCCGCCCTCTCCTGACTTAGGACGGCCAGCGCTTTCCGGCCAGCCCGTCCATCTTCCAGGCTCCCAGGCCATCCGTCTCCCAGGCGTTAGGTCCGACCGTCCGACCGCCCGACCGCCCGGCCGCGAGGCGGCGATGCCCGGCCCTGGGTGCCTGGGGCGGAAAGCCGCCTCGCGCGGGAGAGCGGAACCCTTCCGGGTTCCTGGGTAAAACCCGGCTTCAGGGGGGCGGTTCCCTTGCCATTCTCGGGAAAATACCATATCTTGAAATTTCATGCGGCAACATGTGTCGCCGCCCCCCCTGCCCGTCCCGCCCAGCGGGACCCTCCCCTCAGGCCCCGGTTCAGGGGACCGGGACGCCCGGCTTCCGCCGTGGCCCCTGACCCGCCGGGCGCCGCACCCCGCCCCCCACCAAGGAGTCGAACAGAAAAGTGAACCACGACGTAAAGGATCTGGGCCTCGCCGAGAAAGGCAACGACAGGATAGAGTGGGCCGCCAGGAGCATGCCGGTCCTGGAGATGATAAGGAAGCGCTTCGAGGCCGAGAGGCCGCTCTCGGGCCTCCGGCTCGGGCTGTGCCTCCACGTGACGACCGAGACGGCCTCGCTCTGCCGGACCCTCCAGGCCGGGGGGGCCGACGTGCACCTGTGCGCCTCGAACCCGCTGTCCACCCAGGACGACGTGGCCGCCGCGCTGGTGAAGACCGACGGCATCCCGGTCCACGCCATCAAGGCCGAGGACCACGCCACCTATTACAAGCACATCTACTCCGTGCTGGCCGTGAAGCCCCACATGACCATGGACGACGGGGCGGATCTCCTGTCCACCCTCCACGCGGAGAAGCCCGAGCTCCTGAGCGGGATCATCGGCGGCACCGAGGAGACCACCACCGGCGTCATCAGGCTGAAGGCCATGGCCAAGGACGGGGCGCTGAAGTACCCCGTGGTGGCCGTGAACGACGCCATGACCAAGCACCTCTTCGACAACCGCTACGGCACCGGCCAGAGCACCATTGACGGCATGATCCGGTCCACCAACCGCCTGCTCGCGGGCTCGGTCTTCGTGGTGGCCGGCTACGGCTGGTGCGGGCGCGGGGCCGCCATGCGGGCCGACGGCCTGGGGGCGAGGGTGGTCGTGACCGAAGTGGATCCCCTGAAGGCCCTGGAGGCCGTGATGGACGGCTACCAGGTGATGCCCATGCGCGAGGCGGCACCGCTGGGCGACTTCTTCGTGACCGTCACGGGGGACATAAACGTCATCCGCCCCGAGCACTTCGAGCTCATGAAGTCCGGGGCCATCGTGTGCAACTCCGGGCACTTCAACGTGGAGCTGGACCTCCAGGGTCTCGCAGCCATCTCCTCGAGCCGCAGGCTCCTCCGAGAGTACGTGGAGGAGTTCACCCTGAAGTCCAGCGGCAGGCAGATCTGCATCCTGGCCGAGGGCCGGCTCATAAACCTGGCCGCGGCCGAGGGGCACCCCTCCAGCGTCATGGACATGTCCTTCGCGAACCAGGCGCTCGCCGCCGAGTACGTTATGAAGAACAAGGGGAAGCTCCCCCTGGAGGTCTTCCCCGTGCCCGAGGACATAGACAAGGAGATAGCGAGGCTGAAGCTCCAGGCGATGGGATTTGCCATCGACACCCTGACCCCCGAGCAGGCGGCCTACCTCTCCTCCTGGAAAGAGGGCACCTGACAGGCGCGCCATGACGGACCGGAAGCTAGCCAGAGGGGCGCCCTCGCGGGGCGCCCCTGCCCCGGGCCCTTGCTGGGCGGGCGCCGGGTCCCTGCGCCCGGACACGGGCCCTTACTGGGCCGGCGCCGGGTCCCTGCGCCCGGACGCCGTCATGCCGGGCCCCGGGCCGGCCCTGCCGGAACCGGCCCCCTCCTGGACGGGAAGCATGGTTAGCGTCCTGGGAAGGAAGGCTGTCCCCGCGAACGGCCCGTGGAGTCCTGACCGAGGGAATGACTCGGGCGGGGCAGGCCACGCGACCGGCTCGGGAAAGGCGGCAGCAGGCCGGAAAGCCGGAAAGGCCGGAGCCGGGACGGCCGCCGGGAAGGCAGGCACCGGGACAGCCGCCTGGAAAGCCGGCGCGGGTAAGGCCGCCGTAAAGGCAGGCGCGGGTAAGGCCGCCGTAAAGGCAGGCGCGGGGACGGCCCCGTCCGGGCCTGTCAGCGCCCCCTCCGCCAAGACAGTAAGCGGACGTCCCCCGGAACGTGAGCCTGAACGGTCCGGGACGGGCGGCCCGGCAGGGAACGCCGGGACGCGCCCGACCGGATCCCGTGGCCCGGGCCTGCCCGGCAGGCTCGCGACGCTCCTCTCGATCCTCCTCTTTGCCGCGTCGCTGTCCTGCGCCTCGGGCCCGGGGCTCCCGGCCAGGGCCCAGCAGCCGGACGCCCTGGAGAGGGCGCTCGAGCAGGTCAAGGCCGAGTTCGAGCGCGAGGCCGCAGGGAACCGCGACCCCAGGGCCATCCAGGCATCCTCCTGGAAGGCCGTGGGCCTCTCCTTCCTGGAGGCTCTGGCCGCCATGGACACCGCCCGCTATGGGGAGTTCCGGGACCGGAACACCGAGGAGATCTACGCCGCGTGGACCGACGACCGGACGGGGTGGGACCATCGCGAGATAAGGGCCATGAGGCTCTGCGACGAGGTCTGGTCCAGGATGGCGGCCATCATGGCCGCGAGGGACGGATCGCCCGCCCTCGCCCAGGAGCTCGAGGGCGTCATGACCCGCCACGAGGTGGCGGCGGCGCGAGCCCGCACCGAGCCCGCCAGGCGCGCCGAGGCCAGGGTGTTCTGGTCCAACCGGCTGGCGGTGACGCTCCCGTTCCTGGTGGAGGGCCTGGTCCCCGGCCAGAGCGGGGCCCTGGACGACATAGCCGAGGACCTCATCAACAACGCCGAGGTGGTGGCGGAGCGCAGGGACGTCCATTACCAGGCCAGGATGGACCTTCTCTACAACAACAACGTGAGGGGCCTGGCCGGCATGATGTTCCTGGCCCTCTCTCAGAAGGGCTCGCCCTACCTGGAGGACGCCGCGGCCCTCAGGCAGGCCTGGGACGACTCCATGGCCAGGCCGGACTTCAAGGTCTCCGACAAGATCACCCACTCCCTCCTGACCGCGGCACAGCTCTCCTTCCCCATGGCCCACTGGCTGGGCTCCCTCTGAGACCCGGGAAGCGGGCCGTCCCGCCCTGACTGGGCCAGCCCCGGACCCCACGACCGTCGGCCCGGACCGAGCCGATCCGGGACGTCGGGGAACCTTCGTTGCCGCGGGGACAGGAGGCCGTTGACGGTCACGACATGATTTACCCGGCCGGGCGGGCGTCCGGAACCCGAGGAACCGCATCCGTGCGCATCACCCCCGCATAACGGCTCCGGTGCAGGAGGGTTGCAGTCGATCCCTGAGCGCAGACGATACCTGATGTTGTTGCGGAGGCCCCCTGCC
>JAISFP010000523.1 GCA_031263525.1 Deltaproteobacteria bacterium
ATCTTCTTCCATGTTTTAGAGCGAATCATGGCGAGAAGATGCCAGGGCTAGGGTGTTTCCCAGTCTTTCCACCCATAGGCTGACAGCTAAAATTCCGACATTTAATTAAACGGGTAATAGTTGCGCGCGGCAGGGTTTTTACTTATTCTCTTGACGAAGGAGTGTCCTCTGCCGCGATTGTCGGGCGTTTGCTTCAGGTAGCGGTAACCGGAGACTGCATATCGTTCAACGGGTCTCCTGTAGCAAAGCTAGAAGGATTACCCGTCGATGCTCTCGAGACGATAGCCGAATCCCTGCGCTTCATCGCGGCATCAAGCCTTTTGGGAAAGTTCTCGGTTCAGCCTGAAGACCAGGCTGAAGACCAGACTGAAGACCATCGTGAAGACCTTCCAGCAGGAATGTCGAAGCTTTTTAACTTCCTCGGGCGCTTAGGCTTGGGAAAGTTCTGGCCCTGACACTGGCATGACTCATGACATTCCTTACAGGCACGGTTGAGTCCAGGTGCTTATCCTGCTGAGTCACGGGCAAGAATATTGAAAATCACACCTGGGATCCCGCTGTCAGACTCGATTGCCGACAGTCCCAGAGCTGCCAGGCACCATTGGGATAGATCCAGGCGCAAGACCTTCGGTCATGTGGCATGCAGTCGCAAGTGAACCTGAGCTGACCTGGTCAGGTCACGACCCGTTTTGTCCCGTCACCTTCCCTCCAGCTCCGCCCGGCCTTTCAAGAGGCCGCCCTGACTTCTGCATTATCTGATATTTAATTGCTTTCATTTTCTGCAAACGGCACATTCTCTCCCAGTGGGAGCAAGGCGTTATCCGTTCCGCGTCCGGCGTCAAGCGTCCCGAAGTCAAGCGCTTCAGGAGTCCAGAGCTTCAGGTGTCAAGATGTCCAGTCCAGATGTCCAGAAGCAGGTCCTTGCTTGAAACCGTCTAAAATGAGAAAATGCTCCAAGGTTTCCGCAAATGGCCGTGTATCCAGAACGCCGTCGTCGGCTTTCCTCCCGAGGGCAGGACTTCTGAGTTCCGTGGGGTTGGGCCGGGCCCAGGCCTAGGGCCCAGATTCAGGAAGGGGCCCTTTCCGGCCCCGTGGCAGGTGGAACTTGACTCTCGCTTTCATTCAGAAGATTGCCGCCGGCTTCGCCTCTCGCCTCCCCGACTCCGCCCGGACACGGGCATTTGCCGGGCCCGTGCCTTCCGGTCCGGCCGCCGGGGCCAGGGCTTCCTATGCCCGGGGGGCCGATCCGTCCTGGATGATCCTCCTGGTCGACGAGTCCGAGGCAGGCGACGGGAGCTCCGGGCTTCTCGCCACGGCGCAAGCACTCTACGCCCTGATGCCGGGTTCGGCCCCCCGCGCCATGGCCCTGGACAGTGTCTGGCAGGCGGGGGCGGAGGGCGCGGCCCTTTTCGTGAACGGGGAGCTCTTTCACGGTTTTTCCAAGGCTGACGGGGCGGTGGCGGACGCAGTCTCCCGCGCCGTGGGCGAGCTCGCGCTCCTGACCCGCCACGGCACCGCAGCCAGGGCCGGGGAGGCCGCCTCCGACACCACAGGATCGTTGCCAGGCGTCCCGCAGGCCGGGAGCATGCCCCACCAGGGTTTCCCGCCCCAGCCCCGGGGCTATCCCGGCGGCGCTCCTGGCTATCCGCCTCAGCAGGGGTTCCCGGCCCAGGCGCAGGGCTATCCCGGCGCGGCCCCCGGCTACGCCCCTCCGCCCCAGGGTTTCCCGCCCCAGCTCCAGGGCTATCCCGGCGGCGCTCCTGGCTATCCGCCTCAGCAGGGGGTCCCGGCCCAGGCGCATGGCTATCCCGGCGCAGGCCCCGGCTACCCTCCTCCTCCCCATGGGTATCCGGCTCCGGCCCAGGGATATCCGGGAGTTCCGGGCGCAGCTCCCTCCGCCGCTCAGCTCCCGCCGGGCTACCCGGCTCCGCCGCAGCCCCTGCCCGACTCCCCCCGGGGCTATCCCGGCACCGCTCCGGGCTATCCGGCCGCGCCTCAGGAATTCTCGGTCGCTCCACAGGGATATCCGGGTGCCGTGCCCGGCTCCCCGCCTTCCCCGCCCGTTCCGGGATACCCTGCTGCCCAGACCCAGCAGGCGTACCTGTCTCCGTCGCCCGGTTCCCAGGGCCCTTCTTCCCCGTCGGCGCCTCCGTCGTCTCCCGGGGCGCCGCCCCCGGACTTCCCCTCGCCCACGGTCGGCGACTTCCCTTCGTCCTCGGCTGGCGATCACCCCTCGCCCCTGACCGGCGACTTCCCCGTGTCCTCGGCCGGCGATCGCCCCTCGCCCCTGACCGGCGGCTTCCCCGTGTCCTCGGCCGGCGATCGCCCCTCGACCCAGGTCGGGAATCACCCCGCGCCTCAGCCCGGCGACTCCCCTGCGTCTCCTGCCGGCGACCATCCCGGCCCGGACGCCGGGGGCCCGTCAGAGGAAGTCCGGGTTTCGCCTCCGGATCCTCCCAGTCCCGCCCCGGAGCTCTTTCCCGAACCTTATCCGCGGACGGAATCCTGTCACGGGGCCACGCCCGAGCCTTTCTACCCCTCCGTCCCGGTGCTCCTCGAGACCCCGCCCGACCCCGAGGAGGAGATGCTGAAGAGGCTCAGGCGGCTCCTTCTCACGGTGGACCAGGCCCAGCTGAAGCCCGATATCGAGCCTGCAAGGGCCGCGATGGCGATAACTGCCTTCGCCCATGGCATGGGCATGGACGAGATGCTCCTCCTGGTCGACAACTCCTCCATGGGAGGGGGCGGGATAGGCATAGCGGCAAGCGCGCGCGCCGTCTGCGTGAAAAGCCTCTTCGGGATGCCCATATCGGTCGCCCTGGACGAGAGGGCGCCTTCCTTCTCCGTGGAGGACGAGGACATCATGGTCGACGGGGGGGTGCTGGTCAAGCTCGAGAACGTGACCGGCGGCCTCCTTCCCCTGAACGACGTGGCCGTGGCCCTGAACTTCCTGGCCGGTCGCGCCGCCGGTCTTCCCGATCCGGGGGATCCCTCTGACGATCCCCTGCGGACGCCGGGGGAGTTCCCTCCCGGACCGCCCATGCCCGAGGACGAGCTCCTGGAGAGGCTTTCGACGATGCTTGCCGGCTGCGGCCAGGTCCGGGTCAGGCCGGCCCTGGACCCCAGGTGCCTTGCCACCGCGCTGGGAACTTACGCGGCAGGGCTCAGGGAGGACGACGTCCTCTTCCAGGCGGACGACACCAGGAGCGGCGACGCTAGCTTCGGTCTGGCAGTCACCCGTGACCGCACCTACGCCCGATGGAGCGGGTCGGATCCGGCCACCCATCCCCTTGGACCCGCCCTTCCCGAGATAATGGTCAAGGACGACTTCATAGGCGTCAACGGCAGGCGGGCGGCCAGGCTCACGCTCAGCTCCGACACGGCCCGCAAGGCTGTGGCGAACGCCATGATGTTCCTCGCCCGCGTGAACAACGCGGCCGCGAGGGGCGCCGCAGGAGGGTCGGGACCCGCAGGACCTCCTGCGGGCGGCCCCGAACCGGGCGGCAAGGAGTCAGGGCCGGATACCGGCCCCCGGGCCGGAGCCCCGGACGCGGGGCAGAAGCCGGGGGTGCCGGGTGCCGCCCCTCAGTCCGGAGACCCTGGAGCAGGTTCCCGGCCGGTCGGTTCCGGTGCCGGCTCTCAGCCGGGGGGGACTGATGCCAGCTCACGGCCGGTCGGTTCCGGTGCCGCCTACCCGCCGGCAGGTCCGGAAACTGGCTCTCGGTCGGGCGGAACCGGCACAGGTTTCCTGCCGGGAGGGCAGGAAGAGGGTGTTTCGGCAGGAGCTGAGACTGCAGCCCCCTCCGTCCCCGGACATCCGGGTGCCAAGGCACCCGGGGACACGTTGCCCGCAGCCCCGGCCCAGTCTCCTCCAGGCCTGCCAAGCTCTCCGCCGGACGGAGCGGCACCGCCTCCCGGAGCTCCGCCTTTCTCGGCCCCGGCACCTGTCGGCGTCCAGCCGGGCCAGGGACCGTTTTCTCCCGGCCCCCCTCCGGCCTCGGCCGTGTCGCCGGGCAGCGGCCCGTTTCAGGGGGTGGCCCCGGCCTCGGCCTCCGGCCCGCCTCCGGCACCGTTCCCTCCGGGCCCGCCGTCCGGAGCCGCCCCGTCCCCGGCACCTTCCTCGCAGGCGGGGCTTCCGGCAGGATCGGGTTCCGCAGGAGGGGGCGGCGGTACCTGACTGTCTCCTGACGGGTCTCCCCCGGCTGCCGCCGGTCACGGCAATGGCCTGAAAGCGTCGGTGGCTGATGACGGGAGGACCAAAGGCCAGGAGCGGCCAAGGCCAGGATCGGCTGGATGACTGTTCTTATGGCCCAAGGGGAGCTTGCCGGAGCCGGCGACAAATCCTTTTGCGCCCGGCTCTTGAATGAGCGCCTTTGCCTTCCTGGCTGATTTCCCGTCCGCGATGCCTTCCGAGGGCCGCCGTACGCCGAGAGAGTGATTTTTCTTGGAGGGGTCCCTGCCTACGGCTTCGGGCATTGCTGGCAGGGTGCCGCAAAGGTCTGACGCGGCGGATCTCTCAAGGGCGTCCGGCGCAGGCGTCGATTCGTGCCGTCCCGGGGCCGTGACGCCAGGCTTCCCGCTCCTGCCGGGCTGACGTCATGTCGGGAACCGGCATGAGACGAGTGACGCGGGATGCGGGAGGAGGCGGGAAGTTGAAGGGGCAGACCGGAATGGCACCGCAAGGATTCGGAAATTACTCCTCCAGCCACAGCCACATGTACTGGGAGGGCTTCCCCAGGAAGGCCCTCGCCGCCGCCTTCGACGCCTACGGCCTCGGGGCGGACCCTGGCGATCCCAGGCTTTTCCTTGACGATTCCCGTTTCATGGGCCGCAGGAGGGGGATCCTGTTAACGTCCTCGGACGTCTGCGGCAGGGACGGCGACAGTGACGCCAGGAGAATCCCCCTTTCCCGGGTCGAGACGGTGGAGGCCTGCGGGAAGACCCTCGTCATTAACGGCAGGCCTTTCGTCAAGATGCGGCTGGCCGACGCCCTCGCGGTCGCGACAGCGGCAAAGTTCATATCCGCCTTTGCCTTCTTCGGGAAGACGAAACCGGGCCGGCCATCACGCGTCGGATACGTGGCTGATGAGGAGGACGAGCTGCTGAACGGGCTCGACTTCATCCTGGCCGGGGTCAGGAAAGTCTCAGTCAGGCCCTCGATAGATCCGGAAAGGCTGGGCCACGCCATTGCCTCCTATGCCCGCGGGGTCGCGGGCGGCGAGGTCCTTCTGCTGGCCGACAATGCCGTGCGGGGCATGGCAAGGGAGGGGCTGATGGCCACGCGCCACTGGGTCTTCGCTTCCGGAAAGGGCGGGCCTCCTGTCACGGAGATCCTCGGCCGCGAGGGCATCTCCGTGGAGGCCAGCGGCAGCAGGGTGATCATGGCCGGGGCCGTCATATCGGATCTGAACCGCCTGGACAGGGATGGGGTCATGGCGGTGGCGAGGGCCCTGGGGTACCTGTCGGAGTGCGCCTCGGGGAAGAAGCCGTGGTAGGGCGCAGGGGGAGGGGACGGCTGCGACCGGGGCTGAGACTGCGACCGGGGCAGGGGCTGAGCCTGCGGTCGGGGCAGGGGCCGGGAGAGCGACCGGGGCAGGGGCTGAGCCTGCGGTTGGGGCAGGGGCCGGGAAAGCGACCGGGGCAGGGGCAGAGCCTGCGGTCGTGGCAGGGGCCGGGAGAGCGACCGGGGCAGGGGCAGAGCCTGCGGTCGTGGCAGGTGCTGAGCCCGCTTCCGGGGCAGGGGCAGAGCCTGCGGTCGTGGCAGGTGCTGAGCCCGCTTCCGGGGCAGGGGCTGAGCCTGCGGTCGTGGCAGGTGCTGAGCCCGCTTCCGGGGCAGGGGCTGAGCCTGGGATCGGGGCAGGGGCTGAGCCTGGGATCGGGGCAGGGGCCGAGCCTGGGATCGGGGCAGGGGCCGAGCCTGGGAGCGGGGCAGGGGCCGAGCCTGGGAGCGGGGCAGGGGCGGAGCCTGGGAGCGGGGCAGGGGCGGTGCGGGGGGACGGGG
>JAISFP010000526.1 GCA_031263525.1 Deltaproteobacteria bacterium
ATCTTCTTCCATGTTTTAGAACGAATCATGGCGAGGAGATGCCATGGCTGGTGTGTTTTCCACTCTTTAGGCCCATAGGCTGACAGCCAAAATTCCGACATTAAATTATACGGGTAATATTACCCCGGAGATTAAATCTGGCCCTAATGGGACCTCTTAATTGTGAGCTAGACCGTGAAACTGGCACTGCCCTCCCCCTCCGCCCCTAACCCTTCCCCCAAAGTTCTCCCCCATTCAGTACTCGCCCTGCCCAAAGCCCTCTCGCCTCTTCCCCCTGCCTGATGGCCAGATTTAATTTCCGGGGTATTACCCGTTTAATCAAATGTCGGAATTTGGCTATCAGTCCTGAAGTGGAAAGGCCGGGCAACCCCTCCAGCACTGGCATCTGCTCGCTATGATTCGCTACTGAAATATGGAAGAAGATTCCGACATTTGATCAAACGGGTAATAATATCATTTTATAGTAAAAAAAAGGGGAAACTGCATCAAGGGACAACTCGCCCTTCATCCGGGTCCATGGTGCCTTTCACCCTTGTTCATGGCGCCCCTCATCCGTGTCCATGGTGGGGTTCTCGGCTCCATGACGGGCTTCCTCGGATCAAGGAACAGACAGGACCGGACCGGTGAGGACTGAACAGGAGTCGACTGGACTGAAGGGGTCCAGGAAAACCGCAGGAATTTCTGGACCGGCAGAAAGGAACGACAAAGCCCTGAAGCTCCTTCAGCCCTGGGACGGGTAGACGGTTGAGCCGGAGGATCGGTAAGCTACGGCGTAAGTCTTGTCACAGCCCGGACAGTCAACGGTCTTGGGACCATATCGGAAACAGTATGTGTTTTTGCAGACCTTACAGGTGAACAAGGTTTTCGCTCCGCAGTAAGGACACTCCTGATTGCCGATCAGACGTATTCCGGACTCGACGGCCCCTCTGGCCTCGCCGTCGCTGCAGAAGTCGTCCGGAGCCTTGTGCGCCCCGAGGAAAGTGTAAGTATTGCCGCTGGCGGGAGCTCTGTAGACCGCGACATACATCTTGCCGGTCTCCGCGCAGGTGACGTTCAGAAACAGCCTGGAGCACGCGTTCCGTCCGACGGCCTCGCCCTTCTTCACGAGAGTGAGGCCCCGGCCCAGCGGGGCCTTGGAGAGATCCACCCCGCTTCCGGGAGCCCTGGAAGTGGCGTCCAGGCTGGTGCTCACCCAGGCGAACAGGGACTGGATGCTCTCCGGCGTGAGATCGTCCACGCGTACGGCGTCCCCGCCGGAGAGCTCCCTCAGGACGTCGAAGTCCGCCTCGTCCCCGCAGCCCACCGATATCACGGTAGGTCGGGGGCTCCTCTCCCTAAGCTCGCGGGCGGCATCCCTCCACTCGTCGGTGGGCTCGCCGTCGGTCATGACGAACACTATCGGCTTGAAGTCCCCCTTGCGCTGGAGGGTGTTCACCTCGACGTCCCTGTCAATGGATATCCGGCAACGTCTCAGCGCCGCGCCCAGCGACGTGCCAGGCCTTACCGAGAGGCGCGGGGGAGTGAAGGACATGAGGTCGGTGAGGGGCACCGCCGTCTCCGCCCTGCCGGCGAAGGTTATGACGCCGACGTGCAGGGTCTCGGCGGCGTAGGGGTTCTTCATGAGCGTTCTGACCATGACCTTGACGCCGTTCTGAAGGCTCTCCAGGGGAGGTCCTATCATGGACTCCGAGATGTCCAGGAGCAGGTAGACCGGAAGGCGTCTCGCCATGAAAGGCAACCTCGCTGAATTTCCCTGTTCACGATGCCGCTACTGGCAGTCACCAAACTCGGCCAAGTCGGAATCTGGAAAAATTAAGTCTCACGGCAGGCGAAGAAATAAGCGTTGCCAGCAACAAAGACAAACATGGCCTGGATGCGACAGAAGGAAAAATGGCTCGCTACAAGCGAAGCAAAAGAGAACTGCCGGTAAAATGAAGGAAAACGGACTTGAAGGCAAAGAGAAGAAATCATGGAACAGCAACAGCAAAAGCAAAAAATGTATGCGCCGCTTGCGAAGTCTCAATTATTCTTCGTAATATGCGGAACGGCACGGAAGAACATGCCATGGCGCAAACCTTTAAAAGGAAAGGCAGGGAACTATGAGGCTACGCGGATCCGGAATCATACAGGAATCCTCGCGGAACCATCTCGGAATCCTGTCTGAATCCTCTCGTAATCCTGTCTAATCCCTCTCAGAGCACCTCGATCCCGAAGTTGGCGCAGAGCGCGGCAAGCCCTCCGGCGAAGCCCTGCCCCACCGCCTTGAACTTCCACTGGCCGGAGCGGCGGTACACCTCGCCGAAGATCATGGCCGTCTCGGTGGACATGTCCTCGGAAAGGTCGAAGCGGACGATCTCGGCGTTGTCTGCCTGGTTCACGACGCGGATGTAGGCGTTTGACACCTGCCCGAAGTTCTGGCGACGGGCGTCTGCCTCGTGGATGGTGACGGTGACGGCTATCCGCTGGATCTCCTGGGGGACGCTCACCAGGTCGACCTTGATGACCTCGGCGTCATCGTCATCGCCTTCCCCGGTCCCGACCAGGTTGTCGCCGGTGTGCTCTATGGAGCCGTCCGCGCTCCTGAGGTTGTTGTAGAAGATGAGATCCTGGTCACCTCGCACCTTGCCGTCGGCGCGGAGCAAGAACGCCGACGCGTCCAGGTCGAAGTCTTGGCCTGTGGACCCGCGCTCGTCCCACCCGAGGCCGATGAAGATGGACTTCAGGTC
Source organism: Deltaproteobacteria bacterium (assembly GCA_031263525.1). Classification (GTDB taxonomy): domain Bacteria; phylum Desulfobacterota; class Desulfarculia; order Adiutricales; family Adiutricaceae; genus JAIRZX01. The sequence goes on from JAISFP010000526.1 coordinate 2,727, forward strand.
GGCCACGGCCGCGTCGAGCGAGATGTTTCCGCCCTTTACTAGTGAGATGGCCATTTATGCGGTGAAACCTTTCGTGTGTGGATGCGGTGCAACCTTTCGCGAGTGCGCCGGCGCACGTGCGCGTATGCTGGAACTGGCGACGGGACGCGTACGCTGGAACTGGCGACGGGACGCGTACGCAGATGTTGGCGTCGGGACGCGACCGCAGGAACAGGCGTCTGGGCGCGACCGTAGCAACCGGCACCAGGGCGAGAACGCAGAAGCAGGTGCCGGGGTGCGACCGCAGGTGCCGGCGTCAGGGAGCGACCGCAGGAGCCGGCGTCAGGGAGCGAACGCAGGAGCCGGTGCCGGGGAGCGACCGCGCTACCCCGCCCCGGCGGGACGCCGGGGCGGGCCGCGGACGCCGAAAGGCGGCGCAGGTCCGTCCCCGCGCCGCGCCTGGCTAGATGTTCACGCCGTAGTTCCTCGCGAGCGGCCCGAGCCCCCCCGCGAAGCCCTGGCCGACGGCCTTGAACTTCCACTCCGCGCCGTTGCGGTAGATCTCGCCGAAGATCATCGCCGTCTCGGTGGACATGTCCTCGGAGAGGTCGAACCGGGCGATCTCGGCCCCGCCGTCCTGGTTCACCACGCGGATGAAGGCGTTGGAGACCTGGCCGAAGTTCTGGTGGCGGATCTCGGCGTCGTGGATGGTGACCGTGATGGCTATCTTGGCCACGGTGGGGGGCACGGCCTGGAGGTTTATCCTTATCACCTCGTCGTCGCCCTCGCCGGCCCCGGTCCGGTTGTCGCCCGCGTGCTCGACGGACCCGTCCTCGGACTTCAGGTTGTTGTAGAAGATGAAGTCGTGGTCGCCGGACACCATGCCGTCCGCTTTCAGCAGGAAGGCCGAGGCGTCCAGGTCGAACTCAGCCCCGTCGGTGCTCCTGGCGTCCCAGCCCAGCCCGCAGAAGATGGCCTTGAGGCCCGGGGCCTCCTTGCTCAGGGACACGTTGCCGCCCTTGCTAAGCGATACTGCCATTTATTTCCTCCTTGGCACGTGCGTGCCAGGTAGTCCCCAGCCGGCCCTTAAACCGGCACGGGGACGTTGATTGGTCGGGTTGTCGGTCGTTGCCCCCCCACGGAACGGGGGGCGCTAGGGAGAGCGTGTGATTGGACAGGGGAAATCGTTCTGCCTTGCCCCCGGCGCTGACCGGGGGACTCTGCAGCGTGGTTGTACAGGGGATCCGGTCTGCCATGCCCTCCGACGCTGACCGGAGGACGCTTGAAAGAGCGTGGGGTTGTACAGGGAAGCCGATCGGCCATGCCCTCCGACGCTGACCGGGGGACATTTGAGAGAGCGCGTGGTTGTACGCAGGAGCCAGTCTGGCATGCCCCCGGCAAGGACCGGAGGACTGTGGGGAAATATGTGGTTGTACAGAAGATCTGGTCGGCCATGGCTCCCGACGCTTACAACAAGAGGAGGCTTGAGAGAGCGTGGGGTTGTACAGGGAAGCCGATCGGCAATGCCCTCCGACGCTGACGGGGGGACATTTGAGAGAGCATGTGGTTGTACGCAGGAGCCAGTCTGGCATGCCCCCAATGCAGCCCGGGGGACCCTGGCGAGAGCGCGTGGTTGTACAGGGGAGAGCCGACCGGCCATGCCTCCGGACACAGACCGGAAGACGCTTGCGAGAGCGCGTGGTTGTACACGGGAACCGGTCAGCCAGCCTTCCACGGCCTGAAGGACGTTGCGGAGAGCGTGTGATTGTACAGGGGAGCCGGTCGGCCATCCCCCCACGGCCCCAGATGGACGCCAAGGCGGGGAGGCAGACCGGTCGGCGAAGCCGACCGGTCATGCCCCTCGCCAGGACAGGGAACCGCTGCCGTTCGCGTGTCGACTGGACAGAAGCGTCGGCTGGACTGAGGAGTCAGCCGGACAGAGGCGAAGGCCGGACAGAGGCGACGGCCGGACAGAGGCGAAGGCCGGACAGAGGCGAAGGCCGGACAGAGGCGAAGGCCGGACAGAGGCGAAGGCGCAACCCTCACGTCAGGCCGTCCGGGACGGAGGACCGGGAGGCCAGCGACCTCCTCTTAACGAGGCGGACGAGCTCGCCCACCCACAGGACAGGGGACGTCAGGACTATGATGAAGATCCATTCCTTGAGAGTCAAGGGCACGGTCCGGAAAACCTCGCCGCCGAACTGGGTCATGAGGATCTGGCCCAGGCAGATGACGCCGGCCACCAGCATGAACATCTTGCTCGCCTTGAGGTTGGAGAGGGCCGAGCGGCTCGACCCCAGCATCCTGGCGTTGAAGAGGTTCCAGAACTGGAGGAAGACGAACACGGTGAAGAACACCGAGAGGTTGTGGCGGCCAAGCTCCGTCTCGAGGTTCATGGGGAAGACGCTCTTCATGCACAGGACCAGGACGAGGAAGAGGGCCAGGAAGAAGCCGCCCAGGCAGAAGATGAAGCGGGCCATGGGGGGCGTCACGATGAAGTCCTCGGGGTTCCTGGGCGGGCGCTTCATGAGCTCCCAGTCGGGGGGCTCGGAGGCGAGGGCCAGGGCCGCGAAGGTGTCCATGATGAGGTTAACCCAGAGCATCTGGGTGACGGTCAGGGGCAGCTGGATGCCCAGGAAGGGGCCGAGGAGCGCCACGCTCACGGCCACGACGTTTATGGTGAGCTGGAACAGGATGAACTTCTGGATGTTGAGGTAGATGCTCCTGCCCCACATGATGGCCTTCACGATGCTCGCGAAGGAGTCGTCCAGGAGGATGATGTCCGCCGCCTCCTTCGCGACCGAGGTGCCGGTGATGCCCATGGCCAGGCCCACGTCCGCGTGGTTCAGGGCGGGCGCGTCGTTCGAGCCGTCCCCGGTCACCGCCACCACCGCCCCCCCCTTCTGGAGGAGGTTCACCAGGCGCTGCTTGGCCAGGGGCTTGGCGCGGCTCATGATCCTGAGCGTCTTGGCCGCCTCGAAGGCCGCCTCCTCGTCCATGGCCATGAACTCGTCGCCGGGGACGATGAGGCGGGGCGGCCTCGCTCCCGCCTCGGCCACGGCTCCGGAGGCCGCGGCGGAGTCAGCTCCCTTGGCCAGGGATGCGCCTGACCCGGAAGCCGCGGTGCCGGCTCCGGCGACCGCCGCGGCAGGGGCGAAGTCGCCCGTGCCGTCGTCCTCGCCCTTGCGGATGATGCCGATCTCCAGGGCTATCTCGCGGGCGGTGGCCTGGTTGTCGCCGGTGACCATCTTCACGGCCACGCCTGCGCCCGCGCAGGCCTCGACGGCGGGCGGGACCTCGGGCCGGACCGGGTCGGCTATGGAGAAGAAGCCCAGGAACGTGAGCTCGCCGTCCTCGGAGAGGGAGGCTATCTCGTCTGCCGAGTACTCGGCGGGGAAGGCGGGGGTGTCGGGGTCGGTCGCGACCTGCCTCATGGCCAGCCCCAGGGTCCTCATGCCGCGGGACTGCTCGGACTTCAGGTCCTCCTGGAGCTGGGCCCTCGCGGCGTCCGACAGGGCGTCGACGGTCCCGTCCGGGAGCCTAACGGATCTGCAGCGGGAAAGCACGATCTCCGGGGCGCCCTTGACGTGCAGGGTCCGGAAGCCCTTGAGGACCCCCTCGCCCACCGTGGCCATGTACTTGCGCTCCGTGGAGAAGGTGAGCTGGCCCAGGACCTTGAAGCGGGCCCTCTCGTCCCGGTAGTCGCGGCCGTTCTCGGAGAGCCAGATGAGAAGGGCGCTCTCAGTGGGGTTCCCCAGGGGGACCGTGAGCTTACCCCCGGCGTCCGCGCCCAGGTTGGCGGTGGAGTTCGCCGCCACGGCCTCGGCTGCCAGAGCCCATTCAGTGCCCTCCCTGCGCTCGGCGTCCTTCGGGAGGGACTCGAAGCTCAGTCCGGTCACCTTCATGCGGTTCATGGTGAGGGTCCCGGTCTTGTCCGAGCAGATTACGTTCGCGGCACCTATGGTCTCGCAGGCGTGCATGCGCCGGACCAGGTTGTTCGCGGCGGTCATCTTGCGCATGGAGTAGGCGAGCGAGAGCGTCACGCTCATGGGGAGGCCCTCGGGCACGGCGACCACTATGATGGTCACGGCCACCATGAAGTACCTGAGGAGGCTCAGCCCAGTGGCCACCGGGATCCACTGGGAGGGGGACGACGGCACGAGCCCCGCCCCTATGCCTATGCCCGCCAGGATGCCGAAGAGCACGGCGCCCGCCACCACCGCCTGGAGCCAGGGCACCAGCCCCTCGCGGTCTATCCAGGCGTTCTCGGGCCGCGGCCGGCCCGCGAGCTCCACGGCGTCGAAGATGACCGGCACTATGATGCGCACGAGCGCCACCATGAGGCTCACGAAGGCGGCGATGAGGATGAAGATCTGGCCCCCGGTCACGGGAACCTTCAGGAACACGCTCACCTCGCCGTCGTGCTCGCGCGTGCCGACGGGGAGCTCGGCGGCTGCCAGGCGTCCCTCGGTGTCGCCGGCCCGCACTACGGCCCTGGCGGTCTCGGCCATGTCGTCGATCAGTGCCGGGCCGTAGCGGTCGAACTCGCCCCTGCTCATCTTCAGGACCGGTTCCTCGTGGCCCAGGTCACCCTGCACCCCGGAGCGGATGGAGAGCACGGTGAAGATTATGAAGGCCACCGCGAAGGCGAAGACGCCTATCAGCTGCCCCAGGCGGCCCAGCTGGCGGTTCAGGGGGGTGACAGTCTCGGTCTCCTCGGCGGCCGACCTGGCGGTCTTGCCTATCTCCGAGGAGTCGCCGACGGAGCTCACACTGACGAGCGCGTGCCCGTCGGACACGAAGGTGCCGCGCAGGACCTGCCAGCGGGGGTAGGCCAGGGCCGTGGAGTCCGCGGGGCAGTCCGCCTGGGGGCGCTTGGTGACCGGAAGCGACTCCCCGGTCAGGGAGGCCTCGTTCACCTGGAAGCTCACGGACGTGAGCACCTCGCCGTCGGCGGGGATCTCCTCCCCCTGCTCCAGCACGCAGACGTCGCCCACCACCAGGTCCTTCTTGGGGACCCTGGCGTAGACTCCCTCGCGCACCACCTTAACGGCCTCGTCGTCGGAGACCTTGTTCAGGATGTCGAACTCCTGGCCGGCCTTGTACTCGTTTATGAAGCCCAGGGTCGTGGCCAGGAATACGGCTATGACTATGCCTATGCCCTCGGCGTACTGGCCCTCGATCACCCCGGCCAGGATGGCGACCACGGCCGCCACCAGGAGGATCCTTATGATCGGGTCCTCGAACTTCTCCAGGTAGAGCTTCCACCACGGGTCCCGGGGCGGCGGGGTCAGGACGTTGGCGCCGTGTGCGCGGCGGCTCTCCTCGACCTCGGCCGGGGTCAGCCCGTAGATTTCGGGGCGGGCCTCCCCTCCGGGGGTCTGGTTCTCAGTCATTTCGGCCTCGTTTACCTTGGAAGCCGGGGGCCCCGCGGGGCCGCCGGACAGTCGAGCGTTTTTTCGGGAGGCCGGCGGTAGCGTCGGCCGGAAATAGGCCGCCGCCGGGGGGGAAGGGAATGGGCTGAACCGCAACACCCTCGTGTGGGGAGCGGGAAATGAGCGATTCTCACCCCGCTATACGGGGTGCCGGAAGGGGCTGATGCGCTGGCCCGCGTGACGGGGCGCGGGAAGGGGGTGATGCGCGGCCCCTCTTGCCGGTGAGCGTGAGGATGGTGATTTGCTGCCCCTCGTGACGGGGAGCTGCCCCGCGAACCGGGGCGCTGGAAGAGTCTGATGAGCTGCCCTGCGAGCAGGGGAGTCAGGAAGGGGGTGATGTGCCGCACCTCATGCCGGGGCGCTGAAAGAGGCTGATGAGCTGCCCTGCGAGCAGGGGAGCAGGAAGGGGGTGATGCCGAATCCTCGTGCCGGGGCGCTGGAAGAGGCTGATTAGCTGCCCTGCGAGCAGGGGACCCGGAAGCGGGTGATGTGCCGCACCTCATGCCGGGACGCTGGAAGAGGCTGATGAGCTGCCCTGTGAGCAGGGGAGCTGGAAGTGGGTGATGTGCCGCACCTCATGCCGGGGCGCTGTAAGAGGCTGATGAGCTGCCCTTCGAGCAGGGGAGCAGTAAGGGGGTGATGTGCCGCACCTCATGCCGGGGCGCTGGAAGAGGCTGATGAGCTGCCCTGTGAGCAGGAGAGCAGGAAGGGGGTGATGCCGACTCCTCATGCCGGTCCGCTGGAAGAGGCTGATGCGCTGCCCTGTGAGGGGAGCTGGAAGTGGGTGATGTGCCGCACCTCATGCCGGGGCGCTGTAAGAGGCTGATGTGCTGCCCTGC
>JAISFP010000058.1 GCA_031263525.1 Deltaproteobacteria bacterium
GGCAGGGGCAGGGGAGGTTGCCTCGACTCGAGAGCATATGCAGAGGGGAGTCTGCTACGGGAAACAGGAGGCTCTGAGCTGGCCTCGTACATGCGTTGGCGGTGACGGGCCTGGCCTAAGATAAATGCGCCCATCGTTAGGAAGCGGGCGGTCACGGTCACGCCATCGGCGGGAACGAGCCGCGTCCTTGCCCCACGCTCAGGCCAGCGAGTAGGCGGGAGCCAGCTCTCCGTGAAGGTCAGGTTGAAGAGGGAAGGCCAGGCGGGAGCCAGCTCTCCCATGAAGGCCAGGTTGAAGAGGGAAGGCCAGGCGGGAGCCAGCTCTCCCGTGAAGGCCTGGTTGATGAGGGAAGGCCAGGCGGCAGGCGGGAGCAGCTCTCCCGTGAAGGCCAGGTTGAAGAGGGAAGGCCAGGTCACAGTGGGGGGGGGGCAGGTCGGTTGCTCAGGTCTGTTGATGGTATCCGTTCACGGGTTGATCGCCTTGGCCACGGAGCTAGCCTGTCCTGGAGCTGGAGGAGGGCCGCTCCGGCCTGGAGGAAGACCGCTCTGGACCTGAAGGAAGGCCGGTCTGACTCTGGAGGAAAGCCGTCCAGGCCCCGGGGAAGGCCGTCCTGGCCCCGTAGGAAGGCCGTCCTGCACCAGGAATGAGGAAGATCTGGGTCCTGCTGTAGGTTCCCCCTCTTTCGTCAGTGAACAGATACTAATACTGATTAATTATGTCATTGCTTATTTTTCCATTTGAAAAATTTAATTAATATTCGTATCTGGTTTAATTTTTTGAAATTGTTCAGAACTAAATTGTTATTATATTAATTATTTTGTTTAAATAGGATTTATACTTCTCCTATATGTGCCTACATATTCAATTCTTTTCATGTTTTTGAACTTGCATTTTTTAACATTTTAGTTTATGAATAGTTAATTTTTATCGAATTAATTAATATTACCCTTTCACGTAAATATGAACGAATGAGGGGCACAGGACCTTAAATAAAAACTTGGGGCCAAAACTCAACGAGTTGTGCATTATTCCTTTTAAGGCTCATCATGGGTGGATAAGGGGCCGGCAGGCAGTCGCCAAAAATGCCGGACACCTTCGCCAGCTTGCCGCCAAATTCGTTCATATTTAGATGAAAGGGTAATATTAGTGCTCATCAATATTTATCACAATTCATGTGTAAATAATTTGTAATTTAATATATGTTTAGGTTAATCATTTTACGCTATGTATATTTAGCAATTTATAATCTAAATCAAATTGATTCCGAGTTGATATGCTCATGTCCATCAACGGCCATTTACCTTAAGTTATGCCGACTTGATGTGTTTATATTCATTGACGGTCAGTTGCCTGAAGAAATTCCGACTTGATGCGTTCAGGATCATCTTCGGACAGTTGCCTGATGGGATTCCTACTTGATATGCTCGGTTTCATCTACGGTCAGTCCCGGACCGCTGGATTAGGAGAAGCTGTATCCCCTAAGAGGGGAGGTACGACGTCAGTCGGCGAGCGAGCGGGGCCAGGGCCATGCCGGGCTCAGGTTTGCCCAGCTCCCGCTCGATCTGCTACCATCATTCCATGACATCATTCCTCTCACATGCGGCTCGCCCGTTCCCCCGCAATCGTCCCGCAGCGGTACGGCCAGGACGTATCATTTTTAGGGTTCCTGACGGGATCGTCCCCTCGCTCATCCTCATTTTTGCCGTGAGCCTGACGGTCCTCGCCATTGCCTCACCCGGACGCGCCGAGGCCGGCGACTCGTTCCGGGCGGCAGGCGCAGTGTCACAGACTGGGGCGGACGTCTTTCCGGTAGCCTCGGACGCGTCTTCGTCCGTTGCTGAGGCTTCTTCGTCCGTCACTGAGGCTTCTCCCTCCGTCACTGAGGCTTCTCCCTCCGTCACTGAGGCTTCTCCCTCCGTCACTGAGGCCTCTCCCTCCGTCACTGAGGCCTCTCCCTCCGTCACTGAGGCCTCTCCCATCGTCACTGAGGCCTCTCCCTCCGTCACTGAGGCCTCTTCCACCGTCACTGAGGCTTCTCCCTCCGTCACTGAGGCTTCTTCGTCCGTCACTGAGGCCTCTCCCACCGTCACTGAGGCCTCTCCCACCGTAACTGAGGCTTCTTCGTCCGTCACTGAGGCCTCTCCCTCCGTCACTGAGGCCTCTCCCTCCGTCACTGAGGCCTCTCCGTCCGTCGCTGAGGCTTCTCTGCCCGCTGCTGACATTTCGCCGTCCGTTTTAGACTCGCCTCCAGCGGCGGGGGACGCTCCCTCGCCGTCCTCAGGGGCCGGAGCCCCCCTGGCAGTCCCGGAGAAGGGGATGGAGCTGGGATTCCTTTCCGGATGCTGGAGGGCGGACGCCAGGGTGGAGGACATCAACACCGGCTGGCCGCTCCGCTTCACCTTCTGCTTCACAGGGCGATCCGGCCGGGGGACCCTGAAGGTGGACGAGACGGGGTCCGGAAAGAGGGCCCGGTCCGCCTGCGAGGCCGAGACTGCGTCGACGCTCGCCGGGGGGAGGCTGGAAATCCGCGCTGGACGCGCCCGTTGCCCCGGCTCCATTCGCTCCTACGACCCCACCACGGTCGTCTGCCTGGCGGTCCCCGGCGGAGCCGCAGCAGAGTGCTCCGTGAGAGGCGCGGACGGCGCCCCGATCCCGGCCAGGTTCACCCGTCTGGAGGACAGGGGCTGAGCCCGCTACCTGGCGGCCGATCTCACGGACGGCTGACGTCCGGCACCGGCCCCATTGAGGGCCGTTGTCCGGACCGTCCCCATTTGAGGCATTACTCCGGGCCGGAAGGATCGTCTGCCCAGCTCCGGGCTGTCCGGAACGCCGCAGACATGTCCCTGCTGACGATGTTCCGGCTGTTGCGGCGTCACCCGCGCCGGAGCCCCCCCTGTCCCTGCAGGCCGCTCCGGGAGTCAGTCCCGGCGTATTCCGGCATCCTGCCGGGCATCATATGTGCGAGCCTTCCCATCTGATATGATTGCCGCCATGAGAAGCCAGATCCTGACATATTCGCCTGCCCCGGCATCCGTTCCCGGATCGTCCGGATCCGGCCAGACATCCGGATCGGGCGGAACCGGGGGGACACCCGGATCCGGCGGGGCCAGCAGAGCTAACGGGTTCGGCAGCTTTGCCCTGTCCCCTGCGGTCGTCTGGGCCCGTGTGCATGAGACGCTTCTCCGGGAACTCCCCCCGCGCGCACACGGCGTCCTCGCCGTGCCTGTGGAGGGGGAAGGCGGGACGCTGGCCTGGACCACCCCGCTCGAGGGCACGGCCAGGGACCTCCAGGAGCTCCCCCCGGCCGATAGGCAGCTTGCCGACGGCACCCTGCGCGCTCTCGCGGAGGACTTCTCACGGGCGGCTGCCGGCCTCTCCCCGTCCGACTCCCCAGACGCCAGGCTGGCGGCCAGGGTCGCCGCCAGGGTCTCGGCTTCCTTAGCCTCGGTCGCGGCAGGATTCCCCGGCCCCGAGAGGATCTTCGTCATAGACTCCAGCCCCGTGGCTGCCCTCTGGTGGGGCGGCGGTGCCGCCGCGCCCTCGGCCCCCCACACGGCCCTCCCCAGGACTGCACAGCCAGTTCCGCCTCTCCCGGTAGCCCCGGGTTTTTCTGCGGTCGCCCAGTCTCCGGGCTTTCCCGCAGCAGCTCCGGGCTCTCCCGCGGCAGCTCCGGGCTCTCCCTCGCCAGCTCCGGGCTTTCCCGCGGCTGCTCCGGGCTCTCCCTCGGCAGCTCCTGGCTCTCCCTCGGCAGCTCCTGGCTTTCCCGCGGGAGCCCCTGGCTACACCGCAGTCGCTCCGGGCTTTCCCGCGTCCGGCGGCACGTCCCTCCTCCAGCCTGTTCCAGTCCCCCTGTCCGGCCCTGCGGCAGGTTCCTTCCCGGATCATCCCTCGCTGACCGCCCCTCCCTCGGCGTTCACAGCGGCCTCGGCGGCGCCGGGCGGTTCACGGCTCATGCGGGGGGCTCTCGGGGGCGCCGTCGCCTTCATCCTGGCACTGGCGCTCCTGCCGCTCCTCTCTTCCGACATCCGCCGCGCCCTGGCGGCCATCCCGGCCGACGCCTCGTCCGCCGCCGGCCCCGAACCCTACCTGGAAGACGCCCTCCGCGCCGAGCTGGACGGTCTCAGGAGCCGATACGGCGCCACCTTCACCGCCTGCCGGCCCGAAGATCCCGAGCCGTCCGTGGAGGAGCTCCCCCCGGATTTGCCCGAGCCGGTCCGCAACGACCTTCCCCCCTCCGCCGGGAGCTCGCCCCTGCCACTGGAGGCTGCGGCACTTCCCCTGCCGCCTCCTCCTGCTGTTGCTCCCGCCCCTCCAGTCATGGACGTGCCGGATCCCCCGAAGGCGAAACCCAAGCCAAAGCCGAGGCCCAGGCCGAAGCCCAAGCCCAAGCCGAAACCCAGGTACATCCCCCCCGGGCCCCAGTGCGGGTGCTGACTCCGTGGCATCGCGTTGCGCCGGCTCTCACTGAGGCTGTTGCCCCTCCGGCCGGGCGCCAGTCCGTGTGCTGACTCCGTGATTCCGCGCTGAGCCGGCCCCGCCTTCGGTCGCGGCCCCTCCGGCCGGGCATCAGTGCGGCAGCAGACTCCGGGGCTCCGCGTTGAGCCGGCCCCGCCTTCGGGCGTGGCCCCTTCCGTCGCTTTTCCGTCCACGATTTCGACGCCCGCTTCCTGAGCTCCTGACAGGCCATGGGTCCGAGGCCATCCTCGCCCCTAAGGGGCAGGAAGCGCCTCCCCGCGTCCTTCCCGCTCACCCTCGCAAGCAGACTTCCCCAACGGTGCCTGTCCGGCTCCGGATGCCGGGGAGGTGCCCTGCCAGTACCCCCCGCTCCTTCCCCGGCCCCGAGTGCGCCCTGTCTCGGGTCGCCAGCGCGCTCGCCCGGCCCCCGTGCGCCTTGTCTCGGGTCGCCAGCGCGCCCGTCCGGCCCCCGTGCGCCATCCCCTCCCGGAACCCCCGGCCTCAGGAGAATCCGTGAGATTTGCGGCATTGTGCTATAATGCTGTCGCGTTTTGGTGGCTCTGCCCTCCTGTATATCCTTCTTTCTCCTCGACAATACTGGCCTTCAGCCCTCCGTTCCCGGTTCTTAAACTGACAGGGATTTGGAGCTTTTCCGCTGTCCAGTTCTTTGGAGCCGAGGGACGCGGATTCTGGCCTTCCCGGCCTCTCTGGGCCCTCAGGCGCCTCCTTCAGCCGGGACGGTTCCGCTCTTTCCGCGGAAAACATGACTTCCGGCTCGCCTCCTTCCTCCTCAGCCTCTCCATGCTATCCGGCTCTCCGGGAACCTCCTGCCCTCTGGAACCACAGGCTCCTCGGGAATCTCCAGGTCATGAGGAATCACCGTGTCTTCTGAAACTTCCGGTTCCTCGGAAACCTCCGGCTTCTCGGAAACCTCTGGGACTCCGGACTCGCCGGGAACCGCCGATCTCATGGACCACTCCGGACCCGGCGGGACGCCAGAGGCGGCCGGACCAGGAGGAACTCCGTGCCCCGCTGGAGGCATGCCTGCGGCTGGCATCGCGGCCATCGTGCTCCTGTCGGTTCTTCTGGTCGGAGTGGGCGCATGGTACTTTTTCGTTCTGCCCGGCATTCCGGCACCCGCCCCGGCCCCCGGCCTGCCTCCGGTCCACTCGGCTGCTCCGGACTCCGGCCCCTCTCCCGGCTCGTCCGCCGCCCCGGCTTCGGCGGATACCCCTGTCACTCCCGCTTCGGATGTCCATGCCGGCCAGCTCGCCTCCGACGGGGCCACTGCCGATGCCCCCGACTCGGCTGGACCGGATCCTGCCGCCGCTAAGACAGCGAAAGCCGGGCCGGCTCCGGAGTCCGGGGATATTCCGGTCGGGCAGGATGGCCCCTTGCCGGACGTCGCAGCCAGTAGCGGGGCTTTCGAGCAGGCTCCCGCGTCTCCCCCGGAGGCCTCCCCGATCCAGAAGGTCCAGGGGGCGACGGGGCACCCGAGAGCGAAGACGACTGCGGAGTCTCCAGCCGGCCCGAGTAGCTCTCCGGCACTTTCCGCCTCCGGTTTTCTAAGGTTTCAGGTTTCACGCCCCGGCCCCCGCTGAAGGTGGCCGCCCCGACCCCCGCTGAAGGTGCCGCCCTGGCCCCCGCTGAAGGTTGCCGCCCCGGCCCCCGCTGAAGGTTGCCTCCCCGGCCCCCGCTGAAGGTTGCCGCCCCCGCCCTTCGCTGACGGTTGCCGCCCCGACCCTGGTTTCCAGTACCCCGGCTTGTAGCTCACGGCCACCCGGCTTTTCGTTTCTTGGCTTCTCAGCTCGGCTTTCCGCCCAGCCCTTCGTCTTCCTGCCCCGGCACCAGTTCTCGGCCTCCCTGTCCGCAGCCGCGGTGCGCAGGCTTCTTTCCGGCTTCCAGGAGGTCCATCGGCGACACATGCTGACAGGCGAGCTCTACTGCGGCCAGTTTCCGCAAGGTCCACAGATGTTTCTCAGGGTGAGGCTCACGGCCGAGGACGGTTCCGCGGCCCTCACCTGGCCCTTCGCCCTGGACGAGACCGCTTGCACGGTCTCGGTGAGGGACTCGCGTGCCCGGGTCTTCCTGGAGGATCCCGCCAAGTCCCCAGGGGGCGCCTGGGGACCTTCCGAGCGCTTCTACCTGGCGTTGCTCGCCCCCCGCGACCCCGGCACCCTGGTGTTGGCCCTCCCCCCCGAGGTGGGCCGGTCCCTGGAGGCCGGGTGGTACACGTTCAGGATCAGGGCCCGCAGGGGCCTTCTTCCGGAGGTCCTGGCCAGCCTGGCCGCTCCCATGCCGGCGCCGCCCCCTGACGCCGTGCCTGCGGACATGCCGCCTGCCCCTTCCGGGCCGGTCTCCGCTTCTCCCGCCCCGGACCCCGTCTCCCTCGCGCCCGATCCGGAGCGCCCCCAGTTCGGCATGGACGGCTTGCCCGGCGAAGGTGCGGACGGCGGGGAAACGCGGGGCCAGGAGGAGTCCCGGCGGGACTCGCGAGGCGTTGCTCCCTCAAGGTCAGACGCTCGGGGCAGGGACGTCGCCTCTCCAGGAGCGCCGGGCGCAGCTATCAGTCTCGAAAAAGTAGCCGTCCCTGCTGACTCCGAGCCGTTGCCCGGCACCACCAGGACCGGCGAATCTGGGCAGTCGGCCGGCACCGTCACGACAGCCGACTCAGAGCCTCCGGACGGACCCGCCCGGACTGGCGAATCAGAACCTCCGGACGGACCCGCCCGGACAGGCGAATCAGAGCCTCCGGCCGGACCCGTCTGGATTGGCAAGTCAGAGCCTCCGGGCGGACCAGTCTGGCTTGGCAAGTCAGAGCCTCCGCCCGGACCCGTCTGGCTTGGCAAGTCAGCGCCTCCGCCCGGACCCGTCTGGCTTGGCAAGTCAGAGTCTCCGACCGGCGACGTCTGGACTGAAAGCTCCGAGCCTCCGTACGGCGATGTCAGGACTGGTGAATCCGCGCCTCCTGCCGCCCCCGTCCGGACAAACGCCGCCGAACCTCCTGTCGCCCCCGTCCGGGCTGAGGGCCCCGAGCTTCTTGCCGCCCCCGTCCGGGCTGAAGGCCCCGAGCCTCCTGTTGCGCCCGTCCGGGCTGAAGGCCCCGAGCCTCCGGACGGCGACGTCTGGACTGAAAGTTCCGAGCCTCCTGCCGGCCCCGTCAGAACAGCCGACTCAGAGCATCCGGCTGGCCCCGTCTGGGTTGAAGGCCCTGAATCTCTGGCCGGTCCCGTCAGGACTGAAGGCCACGAGCCTCCGTCCGGTCCCGTCTGGGCTGAAGGCCCCGAATTTCCGCACGGTCCCGCCTGGACTGACGGCACAGTGTTGACGGACAGCCCCGTCCGGACTGGCGATTCCGGGCCTCCGGCCGGCACAGGCATGACAGACGACTCGGAGCCACCGGCTGGCCCCGTCCGGACTGAAGGCTCCGAGTCTCCTGATGATTCCGTCTGGAGCGGCGTGCCTCCCTCCGAAGGGGAAGGAGCCGTCGGGACAGGACCGGAGGGCGAGACGCCCCTGCAGGGCCTGGACCCGGTATGGACTGCCGAGGCGGCTCCTGAGGCTGAGCCCGAGTCAGAGCCCTACCTGGAGCCCCCAGAGCCACTGCCGGAGCAGGAGCCGTTCCTGGAGTTGCCGGAGGCCGGGTCAGGTGCCGACCACGGGCCGCCTGCCGCCTCCCTTGAGACGGGTCCTGCCCGGGACTCGGCACAACATCAGGACATGGGCCGCAGGGTTTCGGGGCCGGCTATGTCCCGCTCCCCCTTCCGGCTTATCCTGCTGGCACTGCTAGCGGGAGCTCTGCTGCTGTTCGCCGAGACATTCCTGGAGCCTACCGAGGCCGTCTTCCCAGAGCCAACCGCGGTGCCCGCTGCCGGGGACGAGGCCGGCGGACCAGCCGGGTCCGAAGGTATCCCGGGGCCCCTGGCATCGGCAGATCCCCTGCGTCCGGGGGAAGCCACCGGAACCGGCGATGCCGGCCAGGACGGTGTGACCGGACCGTACGGGCCCGGCGGAACCTCGGACGGGGCCGGTCGGGAGCCGGGCCAGGGAGCCGGGGATGTGGGCAGGGAACCGGGCCAGGGAGGCGGGGATGCAGGCCGGGAGCCGGGCCAGGGAGCCGGGGATGCGGGCCGGGAGTCGCCTGATGGTGCCGGGGAAGCTGTCGGCACCGAGGGGGCCGGCGCTGGCACCGGAGGAATGGCCCAGGATGCGGAAGGGGGTTCGGACGGGTCCGGTGGCCAGGATGCGGAAGGTGACTGCGGGGGGTCCGGTGGCCAGGATACGGACGGGGATTCCGGGGGGCATGATGGCCAGGAAGAGCCAGGGGATTCGGGAGGTCCCGACGGCCAGGGCGCGGACGGGGATTCCGGGGGGCATGATGGCCAGGAAGAGCCAGGGGATTCGGGAGGTCCAGACGGCCAGGGCGCGGAAGGGGATTCCGGAGGTCCAGACGGACGGGACGAGCCGGGGGATTCGGGAGATGCCTCCGTCCCAGGTCATGGCGGCGAGGGCGGTGCCCACGGGGCGTCAGGCCAGGGCGACGGGTTCGGAACGGGCGGGTTGTCCGGTGCCGAGGCCGGAGGTGCCGGCGCCGCGAAGCCCGGAGATTCTGGCGGGGCCGCCGTGCCGGGGCGGGAGGGGGATCCTCCCGCCGCGGAGGCAAGGGAGCTCCCCGAGGGCTTCCCCCATCCGGGATGCTGGGTGACCGGGGTGCGGGTCCCTCCGCAGAGGCCCCCGGACGGGGTGGTCTACGGCTTCTGCTTCGAGAGGTCGGGGAGGGCATACCTGTCGGCTGACGAGACAGACTCGGAGGGGGCAGCGATGGACGCCTGCGCGTCTCCCGCCACGGCCTCCAGGGTGGGCGGGAACCTGGACGTCCTGCGGGACGGGGGCCAGGCGTACTGCCGCAGGGCCCCCTCCAGGGGCCTGGTGCCGCTGTCGCTCACCTGCGAGAAAGAGGCCGGGGGCGGCACCCCCGGTGCCGCCGAGTGCCACGTGGAGCTGGAGGGCGGCCGGTCCTTCACCGTCGCCTTCGCGCCGAAGGCCGGCAGGGCCTACGAGGATCCCCGCAGGAGGGCCACCCCGTCCCCGCCCGTGCCCGGGGACGGCGTCCCGGTGGACCTGGCTGGACGCAGGGGGAAGGACCTTGAGTTCCTCCGCGGGAGATGGCTCTCCTCGGTGGACGCCGAGGCCACGGGCGTGGGCCTCCCCATCGTGTACGAGTACGTCTTCGGCGGCGACGGGAAGGCCTCGGTCGCCATACGCGACCACGGGGCCGACGGGAGCCCCCTCCCGCCGTGCTCTGCCACGGCCGACGCCCAGCTGAGGGCGGGGGGGATCCTCATCGTCCGCACTGGCCCTGAAGGGGCGGAGTGTCCGGGCGATCCGCGCCGGAACTACCCGCCCAGGGTGCTCGGGTGCTTCCCCTCCGAGGACGGCAAGGACCCGGAATGCATGCTCCTCGAGGAGGGCAGGAGAGGGGCCGGGGCGGTGTTCAGGAAGGCTGAGGACCGTCCCGAGCCCTGATTCGCAGGTGGGCGGATGTCCGGGAAGGGATTGTCCGGAAGTCCAGGAATGAGGGTCCGGAAGTCCTTCGATGTGGGCCAGGAAGTCCAGCAAGGTGAGTCTGGAAGTCCAAAACATATTAGGATTCAAACTAAAATTCATGAATCTCATAAAATATAAAGAACTTCATAAAAGGTCGTGAATATAAATTAAATTTATGAATATCGAAATATTTCATGAAGTGTACAATTTTTAAGAATTCATTAAATGTCATGAATACTATTGAATATTACTCATTTCATATGGCACAAAAAAACCAATTCAGACTGTATTATCAAATACTATTAAGATCGTAAATAAATATAATATTGCCAAGGAAAAAAATAACACAAATATTACGAATAATATTGATAAAAAATGATTTAATTCAATAATAATCTGAGCATGAAATGATAAGAGTATTAGTAATCGCTAAGGATATTTTCAGGGAACCATATACATAATTAAGAAAGAAAATTATTAAATATCATATTATTATTATGTATCATGTATTTCTTTAAAAATTATGAAATGTATAAAAATTATTGTTAAGATCATCAATTGTTGAGGCGATCATCAATCGTTATGAGAATCATCAATCGTTATGAGAATCATCAAACATTAGAAAAATCATCAATTGTTGTGGATTATTTAATCCTTATGGAAATCATCAATCATTAGGAAAAACATCAATCGTTAGGAAAATCATCAACCATTAAGAAATTTACCATATAATGAAATTTGTAATAAAGATATATTAAAATATTTTAAATATCATCTAGCATTGTAAATATTATGAAACATCAAGAATGTCGCTAAATATTTAGAGTAAAATAAAATATTACACATTTTATGTCGAATCGGAAATAACTCGAGGGAGTGAGAAAGGACGGTTGACCAGTTGGCAGCGGCCAATACAGAAGCAATGCTCTGGTGCCAACTAGTGCAAACTTATAAGGCCGCCCCGAGCCTGAAGGAAGGCCGACCAGGACCCGGAGGACAGAGAAAGGCCGACCAGGACCCGGAGGACAGAGAAAGGGCCGAGCAGGACCCAGAGGACAGAGGAAGGCCGACCAGGACCCTGAGGACAGAGGAAGGCCGACCAGGACCCAGAGGACAGAGGAAGGTCGCCCCGAGCCTGGAGGATGGCCGCCCCGAGCCTGGAGGATGGCCGCCCCGAGCCTGGAGGACGGCCGCCCTCACCCAGAGGATCGCGCCCCGGCCTCCGGCCCTCCCGCCACCTGACTGGCCGCCCAGCCCGTGGCGTTCTTCCCCCTCAGCCGTACCCTGCGATGCCCCCTTCGTCAGTCAGCTGCCAACTTGGTCAACCCCCCATTTCTTGTATTTAAGGTGTTATTTCCGATTCGACATTTTATGTAACACTCAGAACATAATTGCATATTCAAAATCTAATAAGGATTTATATATATTGTGAAAATGTTGATTATGCTTAAATTTAATGACTTTATAATAATTTTCCGATCGGTATTACAGAGATCCTTAAATAGCCTCATTGTTATACAGTCTCTAAACCTAACACTTCATTTTTATGCTGTAGCTAGAAAGTTCATAATATTCGACAATGCTATGTTCGTGTATATTGTAATTGGATAAGACAAGAAATGTGGAGTCATAGAACTTCCAGAACACTCAAGGATTTATGAATAAGGCTATGGACCTGTAAATGCAGACCAAATCAGCGTGTATTGATTCATTGTTCGGAAGAATAAAATAATTATAATTATAAATCGTGATGAACAAGAATTTATTGTCAGCCGTTATGAAGATTAAGTGTGTGAAGACAGTTGTAAGATTGTCAATAGGCCAAGGTGTTGCGATTCAAGGTGTCGTGATTTAGACTATACCATTTTTTTAAAATATCGAATGTAATTACAATTATTATAATAATCAATGTTAAGAAAATTTAATGTCATAGCAATAGGTAATGGTTTTTAAAAAAAATTAAGAAAATAATTTATGCATTTAAAGTTAAAACTGTATCTGAGATTCATGATTTTTATATATAGTTAAGATTAAAGATATCCTAATTCATCCAGGATAATTTTAGTATCTATGAGGAATTCAGACAGTATTTGATGTTCAGCTTTTCAAAATAAATTTATTATGCGACATAAATCAATAGTTTTCAGCAACGTCTTGTAGAAAGAGACGTATGTCCTGCTAATGGGCGCTGCCTTCTGTTGTTGCTCGTCTGGCGATGTTTCACGCCGAAGTTGAGGGCGGGCAGGGACATCCTCCCGTGTCATGCAGGTCCTTCCATTCCGGAGCAGAGTCTCATGGGACGTCCCCTGCTTGGTCGCCCTGGCTTCTCGTCAAATCCGGAGGACGTCCAAGGGCGGTCGTGCGAGGGCGGGGAACGGGGCTCTGAAGAACCTGCAACAACAAATGGCGGCATTACCTGCCGTTGCCCTTAAGAATTCTCAAGACCTCTTCCTCTTCGAGATTCAGTGTCTCGCTGATCTCCGCCGGACTCTTGTTTTCGGCGTACAAGGCCCGGACCGCTATGGGTACCAAGGCGGCATTCTCCGCCTCCAAGGCGGCATTCTCCGCCTCCAAGGCGGCATTCACCTCCATGTCTTTCGAATACTGTCCGTTTGTCCACGCGTCAAAGAACATGGTTACAGAGATAGCCATTTTATACAGTCCCTCCATGAAGTTGGAGATAATGTCGTCAGCTGTGATGTTTTTGAGCGCCAGGACTCCGCAAATCGTGATGAAGAGGATGTGCGGGGCCCCGGTCTTTTCTGCCATGTACCGCCCTGCATCGAGATAGTCCTCGATCGCCTTGAGCGCCTTCAGGGGGTCTTTCGGTATGTTCCATTGCGCGGACAAATGCCACTTGAG
>JAISFP010000064.1 GCA_031263525.1 Deltaproteobacteria bacterium
CAATACCTTTGGCAGAATCTGTCCTTACAGATTGCGGAAAAGGCATTGATATGGATTGGGACTGGCTTGAGAACACAAGACGCAAAACAATCGAGTCAAACTATCGTCAAAATATATTATGCTTCCGGATAAATATTAGAAAATCTTGAAAGCTTTTCCCACATTATGGGAGCGAGTCATGGCAAAGAGATGCCAGAACTGGGGTCTTACACTGATTTCTCACCCATGGAACGATAGCCAAAACTATAACATTTAACCGAACTCGTAATAGCACCTCGGACGCTCGGCTGAGCCGGTCTTCCGTCACAGGGCTGAAGCGGATTTTCGACATCAGAAAGATTTAGGCCGGCCAAGACGACAGAGCCACAGCTCAAAGTATTACCCGTTCAATTAAATCTAGGAATCTTCTTTCGTATTTTGAGAGCGAATCATGGCGAGGAGACACCGGGGCTGGAGGTTATCCCAATCTTTCCACCCCTGGGCTGATAGCCTAAATTCCGACATTGAATTTGACGGGTAATAGCCAATAGCGGCTCCAGCTCAGCTTACTCCCCTAGCAACATCTGTGCCAATTATTTGCTGGAACATCTGCGCCAATCGTGACGATGTGCCTTTCTCAAAAGACAGAACCTTCTAACTCCTCCACTTTCACACAGATCATTAAGGAGCCAAATATATAAATGTTTTAATAAAATTTTAATATATTTAATTATTAATTTCTAGCTATTATATATCATAAATTCAGATAAATTGGTTATTATGATATTATTACGTTTAAAATTAATTGTAAATCTCCATATATAAATTATAAATAATATCTTATATGCTCTACAATAAGTGCATTATATATAAAATTTAATAAAAGAAATAAATAGAATTATTTTTGGATATTATATATCAGATCTTGTTATCCTTTATAAGTTAACTCCCCCAATGATATGTTTAACATTATAGAACAGAATTTAGCGCTTTGCTTAAATCTACTCGTGTCAGGGTCTTACCGTATTGTAACAATCCTGCCAGACAATAACGTAAGCGCAAGAATACGCCTGTCTGCCTGCACACAAGGTTTTGGGGAACGGATGACAGGCAAGAGGCGGCAGCAAGTTTCTGCGGCACAGAAATCTCGTATTCTTCCGTCGCCTGTCCATCCTAGTCCGGCTAAGGCTTGCAGGCATTTTGCCCTCCACGCGGAAATGTCTTGACCGCCTGCCGGGAAAGCGCTAGAGTAATGTTCCGATGTTGTCGGGGGAAGTGCCCGGGAGGTATGCCGGACAGCTCGCAGGCTTTCCGCCGGTGTTTTTGCCTCGGCCCAATGCGCTGTTCCCCGACTTTGGCCCAGAGACTCCATGCTTGCCGCTTTTCGTCTTTCCGATTCCTTCCCTTGCGTCTGGAAAATTTTCCAGGCCTTTTTCCTAAATTTCTCAAGTGCAAGATGTCCGTCCACATCGTTTAAAGCAGATGAATCATGACCTCCAGCTATCAATATAAAATTTCCGTTGACTCATGGTCACCCTTCCCGCCTCATTCGCGGTGCCGTGTCTTCTCAAACTCCGTGCCGGCGCACCGCCTGTCCGGGAGACACTGGGGGTTGTCGTCGAGCGGCGAGCCGGTGTCACTGCTGGTGGACGAATCTGACGAATGTGACGGGCGGCAGGGGATGCTGATGACATTCGACCGGCTGATGGCCGCGGCCAGGGGCCGTTATCGAAGATCCATCCACTGCGACAAGATCTCGTCCATCTCGGCAGACGGTCGACGCCTCTTCATAAACAACGGCCTCTTCCATGAATTTTCCAAAAACGACGTCGCGACAGCTTACGGCGTGACCTGGTATATAGCCAATCGACTCGAGTACTTGTATTCCGGGAAGGATAATGACGCATCGGACCACCCAGGCAGCACTCCGCAAAAATTCAGCAGGTTGCCTTCCGACGACGTTATCCGCGAGGCGATCGTGAACCGTCTTGCCGGAAAGCGCAGGGTACATGTGAAGCCGGACATCCCCAGCCAAATGATTGAGGGAGCCAGGTATTCGCACGCCAATGCCGTCGAAAGGAACGACGTGCTATTCCTCGTCGACAACACCGTCTGGGGCCGTGCGGAGTACGGGCTTCTGGCAACGGCTGACATGGTCTTCGCAAGAGATACCTTAAAGAGTCCAGTTTCCAGGATCCTGGGCCCTGGGCCGCTGGACTTCACGGCCAGGCGGAAATCGATCCTCCTGGACAACAGACACTTTGCGGAGCTGGAAAGTCTGGACGAGCCAGCCGTGGCTGCCGTCGCCGACGCGCTGGCCTACATCAGCGGCCTTTATGATCCGGAACTTTCCCGGCACGCCGTCCCCGCTCACGAGACACGGATTTCCTTGACCTTCATTCCGCCCCTGCCCGACCAGTTTCCCCTTCCCTCCCTGCCGCCGCTGTCCGAGAAGGAGATCCTCCCGACGTTGAGGACTCTCCTGGACGGAGCTGTCAACACTTTCGTGAGCCCGGCCATCCCTCCCGAGACACTCAAGGCCGCCATCGCAGCCTGCGCCAATGGCGTCTGCGAGACCGACGTGCTGTTCGTCATGGACGAGACCGGTTTCGGGGGACAGTGGGAGGGGCTCCTGGCCACCCGGGACATGGCCTGCAGGAAGGAGCTTCCGGGCGATCCTGTCTATGCCAAGCTCGGAACTCCGCCTGCGACCGTCGAGGCATACGGCACGAGAATCTGGGCAAACGGCAAGCCGCTGGTCAGCCGGCCGATATCAGCCGAAACGTCCACGAAGGTTGCCTCCGCCCTGGTCTACCTGGCCGGGCTCGCCGGACCAGGACTCCCCAGGCCTGACCACGCCTCTTCTCCGATGTCCGGCACCATGCCGGTCCTGCCGCCTTCCCCCCCGCCTGCAGGGCCGGCAATGCAGAAAATTCTCTCGTTCCTCTCCGAAATACTGAAAGACGTCCCGTCCGTCTTCGTGAAGCCTTCCATACCTTCCGACAAGCTGACCGCCGCCATAAAGACCTACGCCCCTGGCGTGCAGGAGGATGACGTGCTCCTGCTTGCCGACACCTCCTTCTACGATGGCGACAGGGACGGGCTGCTGGCCACTCGAGACACCGTCTACATAAAGGACATGTGGAGTCCTCCCGTTTCCGTATCCCTTGGCCCTCCGTGCCCAGCAATTGAAGCCAAAAAATCGGCTGTCAGCATAACCGGCGACAAGATCGTGAATTTATTCGGGCTGACCGAAACTGCCTCGTTAGCCGTAGTCACCGCACTGGGATATCTTTCTAAGCTTTACGAAACCCCGCCGCCTTCTGCGTCCCACTCCCAGACTTCGGCCCCGGACTCTGTACCCGGAACCTTTACGGAGTCCGTCACAGGTTTGCCTGCTGCCCCGGCCCCTGTCCCCGGAACCTTCACGGAGTCCGTCATAACCCTGAGAGCCATGCTGCATGGACTGGACAGGGTGAGCGTGTTCCCGGAACTGGACACGGAAAGGCTGAAAGTTGCCCTGGGCGGCTACGCCTCTGCCCCACGTGCCGAGGACGTCGTCTTCCTGGTCCATGACACCGTCACGGAGAGAGGGGGTGCCGTGATGGCGGCGAG
Organism: Deltaproteobacteria bacterium; assembly: GCA_031263525.1. Taxonomy (GTDB): domain Bacteria; phylum Desulfobacterota; class Desulfarculia; order Adiutricales; family Adiutricaceae; genus JAIRZX01. The sequence goes on from JAISFP010000064.1 coordinate 3,595, forward strand.
CTTCAAGGGCATCTTCGCCAGGCCCTCTCGCGATGTCAGTGGATATGCCCCCTTTTCTCCTGACAGTCCGCAGGTCACGGCCGCCGGCGACCAGCTTGTCATGGGCGGCATCCCCGTTGCCTGCCTGGAGGGAATGACCGGCCGGGAACGCCAGCTCATAGCCTTGGCCTCGAGCTTCATTGCCGTCGCGTTCGCCACCCCAGTCCAGCTTCCCGGATCGTCTTCGTCGAAGACACCGTCAGCTGAAGGATCCCCCGCGTCCCTGCCCGGGACGAGTCCCTCTGCGGGGAAAAAGACCGCGCCCCGGCCGTTCTGGGATGACATCCCCTCCAAAATACCTGTCTCGCCGCCGCGGAACACTACCGAGACCGGCCGGGTGTCCCTGGACAAGAGCCCCGTGACCGACGCAGACAGGGCACGGGACGCCGCCGGCCGTGCCGCCTCCGGGAACAAGGGGGACTGAATGGCCGGGAAACCTGACTCCGGTCGGCCCGGACGGCCTCCGCCCCCCCTTGCGTCTGATTCCCCCGCCGGGCAGCATATGCCGGACTCCTGCGTCCGGAGGTGCATCCCACCGCCTGCATGCCCCGCGGTTTCCGGGGACTGAAGTCCGCCGGCGTCAAGCGGCTGCCGACCGCTGCTTCAGGACTTCATCAGCCCCGTCAAGTTTTATCATGCGCCGCCATCTGTCAGAATGCGCTCTCCGATAATCCTTTCCGGCCATAATCCTTTCCAGCCATATTCCTTTCCGCCATGCTTGCCCGGTCACGTGACGGGAGAACCATGAACCTTGAAAAGCTTTCCCAAAAACTGACGGCCATAGACAGGTCTTTCGCCCTGGCTCTCCCGGCATCCGACAAGTGCCGTGTCGTGTTCGCGCATGTGCCCGAGTACCGCCTCTCGGGCTTTTGCACGGACTTTCGACAGAAAATTTTTCCGGAGGAAGTGTTCCTTCTGGCTGACGAGTCTCCTGCCGGTGACGGACGCCTCGGGCTAGTGATGACGTCCCGCAGCGTGGCGGCGATGGCAGGGGGACTGCCCCAGACGATCCTCGACCTGAGCAAGGTCAAGTCCGTCGAGGCGAAGGGGCAAAAGCTGATGATTAACGGCAATGTCTTCCAGGACTTCCTGAAGACAGGCCCGGACGCGGTAAGCGCCCTGTCCTGGTACGTCTCGCAGGTTGCCAGCCTGTTGACGTCTATGAAAAAAGGTGCCGCGCCGTACCTCTTCGTCCCGCCCCCCAGGAGGTTATGGCAGGCCGATTCCAAATTCGAGGCCCGATCGAAGCTCGGACTCCGGCTTGACGGGCTGAACAGGATCAGTGTCACGCCGGACATCGATCGCCAGATGTTTGAGAGCGCGCGGGAGGCTTACGCATGCTCCGTCCGGGAACTGGACGTGATTTTCCTTGTCGACAACACCGAGATGGACGGTTGGGCGGAGTACGGCCTGCTTGCCACTCTGGACAAGGTGTTCGCAAGGGACAAGGGAAAGAAGCCCGTCTCCGCGCTACTGGGACCCGGTCCCCGATCCTTCAAGGCCGCCGGGAAGACGATCTTGATGGACGGCAACCCCCTTGCGGAACTGGACAGGCTGGCGGAACCTGACGTGGCAGCGGCGGCGGACGCCCTCGTGTACCTCGCGGCCCGTTATGGTCCGGAACCTCCCCAGACGCCGGCCCGTCAGGGTCCGGAACATCCCCGGCCGCTGGCCCGTCACGACCCGGAACTTCTCCAGCCACCGGCCCGTCACAGTCCGGAACCACCCCGCCTGAAGGGACGACACGGCCCGGAACCTCCCCGCCCGCCGGCCACAATACCGGAGGTCAGGACCTCCTCCCCAGCGCCGGCACCGGTCCGACCCGCCGGTTCCGAACCTGCGTCCGCGGCGCCGTCCGCATCCACCCTGCCCGAATCCCCGTTCTCCGAACCCGCCAGGAAGCTGGACGCCATGCTGCACGGCATGGACAGGGTCTGCGTGCGCCCCGCGCTGGACATGGGGAAGCTCGGCCAGGCCCTCGTCAGTTTCGCCTCGGACGCCCGCGCTTCGGACGTCATCTTCCAGGTGAACGACTCGGCCTCGCCTGGCGGCTCGGCAGTGCTGGTTGTGACCGGGGACGCCATCTTCGCCATGCCCGAGATCGACATCCCGGGACATGCTCCCTTCACGCCGGACTGCCCGCAGGTGACGGTGGAGGGCGACCGTCTCGTCATGGGGAACATGCCCGTCGGACGCCTCGCGGCCTTCAGCGACCAGGAGCGCCGGCTCGTCGCCGTGGCCGCAAGCCTCGTTTCCGCGACAGCCGCCTCCGCGACCCGACAGGCAGCCTCCACAGCAGGCAATCAGGCGGGAGTTTCCGATACTGACGGCCCTGTCCGGCCGCTTTCCGCCAGGATTCCGCCCAGGGCGCCAGGAACGGGTACGGATGGGCCCGAGACACAGAGCCGTTCCAGGCCCTTCTGGGAGGACATCCCATCCTCCATCCCGACCGTGCCGCCCGCGACCGCGCCCGGGACCTCTCCAGCGGCACGCGGCGTGTCGCTGGAGAAGCTTCCCGTGCCCGACGCCGGCCGTGACGCCGTCCCCGGCATCCCCGGACGCAGGGACAAGGGGGACTGACAGAGCTTTCTCGCAAGCCTCGGCATCATCTGCCGCGCCGTTCGCCGAGACCGCCCTCGGAGCCGGAGCCATGACGCGTGACGCGGACCGCGTGAGCGCGTGAGCGCATGCCCCGTCCCGGATGATGCCATGTCTCGTGGCTTGGAAGGAGACTGCCGGTACCCGGCACCCCGTATCCCGCCCCAGGGCTTTACCCGTGGCCCTGTATCGGGTATCATAATAAGTTCGGGCCCGGACAGCGCTCCGAAAGAGCGCCGGGGCCGTCCGGAAGGGAACACGCCTTGTTGCCGCTGCTGAGGAGCTTGCCGGACCTGGCTGATTCCCGCCACACGGGAGCGCTAGAGGACTTTTGCGTCTGACGGCTTCACGGCATTCGTGCCTTCCGGAGCTGCCGGCCTCCTCGACTTCCCGGAACCGGCCTTTCGGGTCTGCGAGCCTGTCGAATCCGAGGCTTACCTGCCCTCCGTTCTTTCGGGTCTGCTGACCTTCCGGGCTCCAGCCCTTCCGGGTCTCCTGGATTTCGGGCCTCCCAAAACCTCCGGCCCTGCCCGGCCTGCCGGCATTCAAGGCTCTGGTCATGCCCGACCTCCTGGCCTCAGGTCCTCCTGACCTCCCGGAATTTCTGGCCTCCGGGGCTCCGGTCCTCTCGCCGCTCCTGCCCCTCGGCCCTCCGGCCCAGGGCCACCGTCCTGCGGGTCCTCCTGGAGGCACCCCCCCGCCCAGGCGCGTCGGACCTTCCAGGAGCTTCAGCCAGGATGCCATGTGTTGCGGAGACCCTGCAGGGACGGGCGACACATGTTGCGTACAATCGCGTCATGTTGCCTGTCGACTGTCCCGCCCCCTCCCAGCCTCAAGGCCGGATGAGCCTTGATGCATTATCCTTGTCTGCTGGTAGCCGGAGGCTACTGCCGCCCCGCCTGTCCGGGGCCAGGGTTGCGGCGACCATTCCGGGCCCCGGATGGCAGGCTGCATCAGCCGCCCTCCTGTCCGGGGCCAGGCCCCTGGAGTTCAGGCGTCATCAGCCGGCCCGCCTGTCCGGGGCCTGGGGCTCGCCACCCTTGAGATGTCCTGGAGGGCCTGCGGCATCAGCCGCCCTCCTGTCCGGGGCTGTGCCGTGCCGGCCTTGAGATGTCCTGGAGGGCCTGCGGCATCTGCCGCCCTCCTGTCCGGGGCAGTGCCGTGCCGGCCTTGGGATGTCCTGGAGGGCCTGCGGCATCAGCCGCCCGCCCGTACGGGCCCGGTGCCGTGCCGGCCTTGAGGCGGCCTGGAGGGCCGGAGCCATCTGCCGCCCCGCCTGTCCGGAGCCAGGGTCCGGCCGGCCTTGAGGTGGCCTTCTTGGCCGGCGGCTTCAGCCGTCCCCGCCTGTCCGGGGCCAGTGGCCCGCATGCCTTTCCGGGGCCTTGACACTCTCTGACAGCCCCGAAGGGCGCCTCCGAGCCGTTTCCGGCTCGCGTGCGCCCGCAGTGCCGAATCTTCCCGCCCGGGCCTTCCAGCCGGAGGCTCACGGGGGCGCCGCGCCCCCGCCCGGGAGGGGTTCCCCCCGGGATTCCGGGGGCCGGCCATCTTCTGCGAGACCGGGCCAAAGGCCCCGGGCCTCCGGCTCCAGCCAGATATGCAAGTCTTTACGAGGCTCCGAGAGGGCCTGAACGCCTTGCGCCCCTCCAGGAGGTGGGCCAAGCGCATGGGCTACAGGGAGGTGCTCGCCCTGGGCGTGCCCCTCGTGACGTCGACCCTGGCGAGCTCCGCCATGATGTTCACGGACCGGCTGTTCCTTTCCCGGTATTCCCTGGACTCCATAGCGGCGTCGCTCCCGGCCGGGATCATGAAGTTCATGCTGACCGCCTTCTTCTTCGGGACGGTCACCTACACCGGCGTCTTCGCCGCCCAGTACATGGGGGCCGGGAAGCCCAGGCGGGCCGCCGCGAGCCTGTGGCAGGGGCTGTACCTGTCGCTCATCTTCGGGGTCGGGCTCTACTCGCTGTACTTCCTGGGCCCCTGGATCTTTTCCCTGGGCGGGCACCCCGAGCACCTCCTGCCGCTGGAGCTCACCTACTTCCGGGTGCTGGTCCTGGCGACTCCCGTGGAGCTCATGATGGTCACCATGAGCTCGTTCCTGTCGTCCGTGGGCAAGGCCAGGGCGGTGATGTGGGTGAACGTCGCCTGCACCGCCCTGAACATCCCCCTGGACTACCTGCTCATATTCGGCGTCGAGTCCGGGGGCGCTACCGTCATCCCGCCCATGGGGGTCTTCGGGGCCGCCGTGGCCACGGCTGCCTCCTGGTGCGTGGCGTTCCTCCTCCTTTCCCTGATGGTCTTCAGCGGCCGCATGGAGCGGAGCCACGGGACCAGGAGCACGAGATCCCTCGAGCCGGCCCTCATGCGGCGCATCCTCCGCTACGGGTGGCCGTCTGGCATGCAGTTCCTGATGGAGATCTTCGCCTTCACCTTCTTCGCCTTCGCCGCGGGAAAACTGGGGGCGGAGATCCTGGCGGCCAACAACATAGTGCTCTCCATAGAGTCCATGAGCTACATCCCCATGCTCGGAATCGGCCAGGCCGTGAGCATCATGGTCGGCCAGAGCGTGGGCCGGGGCACCCCCCACGAGGGGCGCGACGCGGCCGTGAGTGGCATCGTGCTCATAACCGCATACCTGTCCTGCATCCTGTTCGCCTTCGTGACATTCTCGGGGCCCATAATATCCTGCTTCATGCCGAGCGGAATGGATCCGGCCGCCGCGGCCCGCATCACGGCCCTGGGCACCGTGCTCCTCAAGTTCGTGGTGCTGTACTCCTTCTTCGACGGGATCTACATCTGCTGCTTCGGCACGATCAAGGGTGCCGGGGACGTTTGGTTCCCCATGTGGGCCATGGCCGTGTGGGGGGCCCTGCTCTTCCTGGGGGTCATGGCCCTCTTCCTGGTGGACGCCGCCACCATCTACAGCCTGTGGGCGGTGCTGGTGACCTACGTCCTCCTGCTGACCTTCACCGGCTACTGGCGGTTCAGGTCGGGCAAGTGGATGAAGCTCAGGGTAATAGAGGCCGGCCCCGCGCTGGACTGAGGCCCCGTAAAGGGGAGGGTTGCACCGGGGAAGGTGAGGCACCGGAACTTGCCGGCGTCGGGCCCGCCCTCGGTTGACCGGACCGGGAAGGACGGATGAAGGGTCGGCCGGAGACCCTGCCTGACCTGAGAGGGCCGCGCCCGGAAGGCCAGGATGCCCCGGACCCGGACTGGAAGAGACGGTGCCGAAGGCCGGGGCGGTCCGTACGCCGGTCTGACCTGAGGGACGTGCCCTGCAGGAGCGGGGGTTCCGGAGAACAGGACAGAAGCGGTCTGTCCCGTGTAGGCCATGATGGCCTGAACCTGGACCGCAGCGGACACCGTGCCGGGAACACGGACCGAAGAGGACGAGAGCGGGAAGGGCAGGGCGACCGGAACCCCGACTGAAGGGGAGTGCGCCGGGAGGCCCATGGCGGCCGGGACCGGCCCTCAAAGAACGGAACCTGGCCAGAGAGGGCGGGACCTGATGGCCATGATGGCCGGGAGCGGCCCTCAAAGAACGGAATCTGGCCTGAGAGGGGGGGACCGGAAGGCCATTATGGCCGGGACCGACCCTCCGGCAAACGAAATCAGTCCTGAGAGCAGGGGACCGGAAATGCCAGGATTGCCGAATCGGCCCCGAGAGGACGGAACCGCTCTTAAGGGGAGGTTCGGGGATGGCCAGGATGGCCGGGGCCGGCACTGTGAGGAAGGGCCCTGGCAGGAGTGGGGGGCGGGAATGTCGGGACGGGCTGGAATGGCCCAGGAAGGTCGGAACCTGGCCTGAAAGAAGGGGGCCGGGAAGGCCTGGACTGCCGGAACCGGCCAGGAGAGGACGGAACCTCCCACAAGAAGAGGTCCGGGGATGGCCGGTGCCGGCCCTTGGAGGAAGGGCCCTGGCCTGAGTGGTGGGACGGGAAGGCCAGGACGGGCGGGAATGGCCCTGGAAGGTCGGAACCTGGCCTGAAAGGGGGGACCGGGAAGGCCAGGAGGGGCGGGAATGGACCTGGAAGGTCGGAAGCTGGCCTGAAAGGGGGGACCGGGAAGGCCAGGAGGGGCGGGACAGGCCCAGGAAGGTCGGAACCCGGCATGAAAGGGGGGACCGGGAAGGCCAGGATTGCCGGGACCGCCCCTGAGAGGACGGGACGTAGCCTGAAAGCGGGGGAATGGAAAAGCCATGGTGTCGAGGGCCCCGGACCCGGCCTTCCTGGAGATGGCTAGCCGGATCTGACCGAGACCGCCCGCCTGGCCGGGGGAACCGCCAGTCCCGGCTGTATTTCCGGTAGCCGGAAGGGTAAAATAACCACACGCGGCTTCGGCCGCAAATCTCCAGCAATGCATATCAGGAGGGCCCCCTTGGCCTGCGAGACTCCCAAAAGCTTCGAGGAGTGCCTGGAGGGCGCCGAAGGCGGCGACGTCAGCGACCAGACCGAGCTGGGGCTCATGTACCTGGAAGGGGCGGGAGGCGCCCCCCGGGACACGGCGCTCGCCGCCGCGTGGCTCAGGAAGGCCTCGGATGCCGGTGAGCCCAAGGCCATCTACAACCTCTCGTACATGCTGAGCGCCGGCCTTGGGGTTCCCCGTGACCCTGCCGGGTCCATGCGGCTCCTGGAGAAGGCTGCGGAGGCGGGCTACCCTCCTGCCGAGCAGAACATGGCCACGCTCCACGTGCTGGGCGAGCAGGTGCCCCGGGACATAGCCAAGGCGCTCATGTGGTACCGGAGGGCGAGCGATCACGGCGATCTCATCGCCATGTACCAGATGGGGCTCCTTCACCTGCAGGGGGCCGGCGGGATGCCGGAGGACCCGGCGCTCGCCGCGGAATGCTTCCGCCGCGCATCCAGGGGCAGGCTCGTGGACGCCCAGTACAACCTGGCCCTCATGTGCCTCCGGGGCCACGGCACTCCCAGGGATCCGGAGGAGGCGGCCCGGCTCTTCTACGAGGCCGCGAGCCGGGGGAACCCCCAGGCCCAGTACAGCCTCGCCGCCATGTACGAGTCCGGCGAGGGCGTGCCCGCCCGGGACCTGTCCAAGGCGTTCTTCTGGCACATGGAGGCCGCCCGGGCCGGCGTGGTCCCCGCCCAGAGGGAGGCGGGATACATGCTTCTGGCAGGCTTGGGGACCGCGCCCGACGCCGGGGGGGCCGCCCCGTGGCTACTGAAGGCCGCGGAGGCCGGGGACGGGACGGCTGCGTTCCTCCTGGGCCTCATGCACGAGGCCGGGGACGGCGTTGCCGCCGACCGCCTGGCCTCCTTCAGGTGGTTCGGAGCTGCCGCCGCCAAGGGGGACGCCGAGGCGGCCTTCCGGGCTGCCGCGGTGTGCCTGGAGGTCCACGAAACCCCGGATGTCCAGGACGCCCCTGGCCGTCCGGACGTGCAGTTCGACATGGGATTCCGGGAAGCTACGGGCATCCGGGAAGGCGCGGGCAACCGGGAAGGCGCGGGAACCGGGGAAGGCGCGGGCAACCGGGAAGGCGCGGGAAGCGGGGAAGGCGCGGGAGGGGATGCCGGCGTGGACGGCCCTGGCACCTCCGTAGGCCCTGCCGGCCCGGCAGGAGCCGACGCCCCTGGAGTCAAGGGCGGTTTGGCAGGGCCGGAGGCAGCGGCAGAACCGGACGTCTCGGACGGGCCAGGTACCCCGCCAGTCTCGGAAGTCCCGGAGGCCACGGACAGCCAGGATGGCCAGGCATGGCAGGCCAGTCCGGGAGGCGCGACAGCATCTGGTGTCTCCGTCTGTCAAGGCGTCTTGACAGGACCGGAAGGCACTGTCGCGGCCGGAGCCGCGAGCTCCCCGCCAAGAACCGGAGGCGCCGGCGGACAGCACGGCGGCCCGGGAGGGGAGCCGGCGCCCAGGGAGGCCGTGCCGTATCTGGAACTCGCCGTCGCCAAGGGCCACGTCAAGGCCATGGCCGCGCTTGCGGCTGTCCTCTGGGCAGGCGAGATAGCCCCCCGCGATCCCCAGAGGGCCATGGGGCTCTGGGGAAAGGCGGCGGATCTGGGCGATCCGGATGCCCGCTTCGCCTATGCGGAACGTATCCTGGAGAGCCCTCCCGACCGCCCTTCTGTGGACAGGGCGATATCGTACCTGAAGGAGCTCGCCGAGGCCGGCTACCAGGGCGCCAGCGAGATGCTGGGGGAGTGCTGACAGGGCAGACGATCCTTGCATCAGAAATGCCGTCCGCCGAATTAGGCCGGACCGCGAGACTTCGGCCAGTGTCCTGCAACTGCGTCAGCGGGCAGAGATGCGTGATCCGAGAGCCGCGAGCAGCATTTGCTGAGAAGAGAGGCGTGATCCGAGAGCCGCGAGCAACATTTGCTGAACAGAGATGCGGGAGCCGTCAGAGGCCATGTCAGCGTCAATGTTGTACGCATCGGCTGAATCATGCGGCGGGCGAATACTTACACCGACACCGACACTGAAATCGACACCGACACTTACAGTCGACTCGTCAGGATCAGGACTTTGCTCCGGCTCCAGGCAGACGCATGACGCTCAGCCATTCCGCTTCTCTTCCGAGTCGCAGGAGAAGGCGTGTATGCCTGTCAGCTGCTGGGCGAGCTTGAGGCGGACCCTTCCCTCGGCTTCCATGCCCCGGGTTGGCACGAACGTTATGCCGTGCTTGCCGTCGTAGTTGAATTTATGCTCGTTTATCTTGAGCCTCATGGCGTACCTGATGAGACGGAAGCCCCTGGCAGGCCCTCACACGAAGACGACCGGCTCGGAGAGCATCTCGGAGACGCGTTGCCTGCTTGTCTCGGGGAACTTCAATGCACGGGCGAGCACAAGCATGGTGGCGGCTCCCGGAACCCTAGCTATGTCAATAGCCATGTCAGCCGCCTCAATGTCTTCAATCCTGGATAAAGCCTCGCGGACGACGATTCTAGCAAGATCTCTCAATTGCGCGATTATCTTGAGGGCCAGGGAGCGCTGAATCTTTTCAACCTCGAACAGGCAGAAGATCAGCGAGTCGATCTCGCCAATGAAAGGGGAGACGAAACGCTCCATGACTTCGGTGTCTATGAAGTCGGTGTAGTCGTCGATCATGTTGGCTGCCAGGGACTCGATGTGCCATTTCCGCTTCTTGGCGAACTTCCTGGCCGCATTGCTTTTCTTTGTGACATGGAAATCAGGGACGAGGCAGAAGAGGGTTTCCCCGACGAAGCCGGACGGTTTCGGCATCTTCCGGGCGGAACGGCTCGCGAACACGGGATCCGGCTTAAACTGGCCGTTCAGGGAGGGAAGGCCCATGTCCCAGGGTTTCCGGATTTCGAATACCCTGTCAATCCAGATGTCGCTCTCCCGGACGAGCGATTCGGCGCGGACGCTCTCGTCCAGAATCCCCAGCGCGAATTCCGATACCTTCTCGCTGCACTCGTTAGCCGTCTCTTCCTTGACGCGTCTCGAAAAGCCAGTGACGTCCATCGACTCTTCAAGTTCCGTCCAGCGTTTCCTCGCGTCATCGTCCCAGTAAAGGTCCGCGAAACCGGCAGCCTCCCCCTTCAGGGAGACGGCGATCCTGCCAGCCTCCTCCCTGATCCTGGAGGAGGAGGACATGCCCAGGGCGTTCAGCCAGTCCTGGAGCTCCGTTTTCATGCCGACCATGGCCCTTGCCACGGACAGATGGTACCGGCTGCATGCCAGGAGACCGTCCGCCAGATCCTCCAGCCTGACGTTGGCCATGTCGACGAAGCTCTTCAGGCGTTCTCTGAAGCTCTCCAAACCTTGGCAGTCCGCCATGAGCCGAGCGAAAAGATGGGCATGCGCGATATAAATCTGACGGACGATCACGCGCCTGCGCAGAACCCAGTGGAGATGCTTGAGCCTGCCGCTTATCAGGTCCAGGTCGAACTCGCGGCCGATTGTGTCGAGGAACAGGCTCGGCTCGCGCCTCGTGCCGCTTACGGTGTTGTAGATCCCGATTACCGGCTTCCCCAGCCGCTTGACGTTGGCCAGTCCCTCGGCGTCAATTCTCCCGGGCAGATCGTCGGTCATGAGGAACACGACCAGATCCGCCCCGTCGGCCGCCTTCATGGCCAGATCGCCGCCCTTCTCCCCGCCGAAGGCCCCGGCTCCCGCCGCCTCCGTGACCTCCGTGAACGACATGCCCTCCCACAGGCACGAGGGCAGCTCCCCGGAAGACCCCGGCTCCGGCCCCGACACCACGGCCTTTCCGGCGTCCCCGGGGTCCAGTATCTCGAGGAGGGTGGACTTCCCGGACCCGGGCCGTCCGAAAACGGACACGGAGAACCGGCGGCTCCCGCAGTCAGGACGACCGGTGGCGGCTCCCCCAGCGGAAGACCAGGGGCGACTCCCCAGCAGGGAAGACCGGGGGCGGCTCCCCCTGCCAGGATGACAGGGGCGGCTCATCTTGCTCTGGGGCCTGTGGAAGCTCCTGCAACCCGGACGGCAGGGGGCAACTCCCGCAATTCAGGCGGCCTGTTGAAACACTCTCTGCCCGAGGAGCGGGTCGGCTCCTGCAGGTCGGCTGGGTGTGTCGGGGCAGTTCCCGCCATCCGAACGACAGGCTACTGAACCCCCAGTTAAAAACTAGGGCTGCATAAGGCGTGTGTCCCTCAGAACGTCCTGAATGATGACCCGCCTATCCTCGTGCCCGGCTGGCAGGGGACTGGAGCCGCCTCCGTGACGGTCAGAACTCCGCCCGAGGACTCTATCGACACGGCACCTTCGCCCTCGAAGGCGGACAGCTCCATGACCCCGCCCCGGGGGCTCCCCCCTATGCCCTCGAACTCGCAGGAGCCGGGGGGGAAGCCCCGGAACCCGGCACGGAATACGGCTATGTGGACCCCGTACTCAGGCCCGCTTCCCACGGCCACCACGCGCATGAACCCGAAAAGGGGCGTGCCCCTCTCGCGCTCCATCATGTAGAGCCTCAGGTACTTCATGGCCTCCCCGCCGGAACCCATGAGCTCCGGGGGGATGGCCCTGCCGAGCCGAAGGCTCGCGAGTTTCATGGCCCGCTCCCACTCCTCCATGCCGGCGTCGGGCTCGGGAAACTTCATGTCCTTGAGCACCCTCCCGTTCAGGCCCTCCCAGCCCACGCCCTTCGCGATGCGGGCGAGATCGTCGTAGATCCCCCAGGCGGCGCGGTAGCCGCTGTCCGCCATGAACTCCTCGTGCCTTGACGCCTTCCTCAGCCCGTCCTGGGCCAGGCCGGGGGCCGGGAGGAGGAGCTGGGCGGCCAGGGCAAGAAGGAACGCGACGGCTAGCAGTAGCGGGGGCAGGGACCGGGTGTGGGGCATTTGCGGCTCCGTCTTGTGAGGAACAAGGGTTGGGAAGGGGAGGGCGGAAGAAGGCAGGGGGACTACGGCGAAAAGGATGGGGCCGACGGTCCGGGCACCTGGTCTCGTGCCGGTCCAGGAGCCTGGCCCCGTGACGGAACCACGTCACGGACCGGCCTCTGGAGCGTCCAGCGGGGGCAGGACCGGACAGCCGACCTGGCCCTGGAACAGCCTCGGAAGCGGCCAGGGGGCAGGGGCCTGAAAGCAGACCTTTTTCAGGACCGGACTCGGGATCGAACATGGTCCGGGAGCTGAGAGCGGACCTGGCCCCAGCCCCGGAGCGGCTTCGGAAGCGGCCTTGGGCCGGGACCTGAGAGCGGACCTTGCCCCTGCCCCCTGAGCGGCTTCGGAAGCGGCCAGGGGCAGGGACCTGAGAATGGACCTTGCCCCAGCCCCTGAGCGGCTTCGGAAGCGGCCAGGGGCAGGGACCTGAGAGCGGAGCTGACCAAAGACAGGGACCCGGCCTCGGAGGCGGCCAGGGGCCGGGACCTGGGAGCGGAGCTGACCAAAGCCAGGGACCCGGCCTCGGGAGCGGCCAGGGGCCGGGACCTCCGAGCGGACCTGGCCCTTACCCCGGAGAGGCCTCGGAGGCGGTCATGGGCCGGGACCTGAGA
>JAISFP010000086.1 GCA_031263525.1 Deltaproteobacteria bacterium
CCTCGGGTGACGAGGGCTCCGCGAAGAAGGCCGGCCTGAAGTCCGGGGCCGGGTCCGTCCCCTCGGGTGACGAGGGCTCCCCGAAGAAGGCCGGCCTGAAGTCCGGGGCCGGGGCCGTCCCCTCGGGTGACGATGGCTCCCCGAAGATGGCCGGCCTGAAGTCCGGGGCCGGGGCCGTCGCCTCGGGTGACGAGGGCTCCTTGATGAAGGTCGTCGGGAAGTCCGGGGGTGTCTGGAGGCCCGGGGAGGAGAACAGGGTCTCCGGGGCGGTCTCCGGCGGGGCCCGGGAGCCCCGGGCCGGGGATATGAGCCTGGACGACGCCATGTTGGCCGCGAGGGAGGGGATCCTCCCCCACGACTTCGACGGGTGGGAGCTCGCGGGAGCCGACGGGACGAGCGTCGCCCAGGCCGCGGCCAGGGCAGGGAAGCTCCCGGCGGCGAGGGAGCTGTGGGAGCTCGCGGCCAGGGCCTCCTGGAACCTCGAGTCGGCGACCGAGAAGGACGCGCCCCCCTACGTCTGGAGCTGGAACGTCTCGGACAGCTCGCGCTCCAGGGTGGCGAACGTGACGGCCATGGCCGGGTCCCTCGACGGGGAGTCCCCCCGCTGGGTGTGGCGGCTCGAGGACGACATGGGGGAGCTGCAGTGGACCGTGTCAGGCGGCTGGGACAGCCTCCCCCCGGACGAGTCGTTCTGGGAGGCGGAGGACGCGAAGGGCCGCACACCCGCCCACTGGGCGGCGTGCGCAGGCAGGCTCCCGGAAGGCTTCGACAGGTGGTGGCTCGCCGACTGGCGCGGGTTCACGGTGGCGCATGCCGCGGCACGTGCCGGGACTCTCCCCGTGTCTTTCGCGTCATGGGGGACCACCGACTCCGCCGGCTGGACAGTCGCGCACGAAGCGGCGCGGAGCGGGACCCTGCCTCACGGGTTCACCAGGTGGGATCTCACGGACGGCAAGGGCCGCTCCGTCGCCCACGTTGCCGTGTCCAGGGGGGCCCTTCCCGAAGGGTTCGCCAGCTGGGAGCTCTCCTACCGCAAGGGGTGGACTGTCGCCCACGAGGCCGTGAGGTCGGGCAACCTGCCTGGCGGCTTCGACAAGTGGCGCCTGGGAAGCGAGTTCGGCAAGACCGTCGCCCACCTGGCCGCGTCCAAGGGGCTTCTTCCCCACGACTTCGGCGACTGGGACCTCTCCCTTGGCGGCGGCTGGAGCGTCGCCCACGAGGCAGCGGAGGCCGGCAAGCTTCCGGAGGGGTTCTTCCGCTGGGACATAGCGCGCGGCGACGGCACCACCGTGGCCCACGTCGCCGCGTCCCACGGGGGCCTTCCGGCCGCGTTCGAGGACTGGTCGCTGGCGGACGCGCGCGGATGGACCGTCGCGCACGCCGCGGCACTGGCCGACTGCCTGCCGGAAGATTTCGGGCTCTGGCAGCTCGCGACCTTCAGCGGCACCACGGTCGCGCACGTGGCGGTGTCACGCGGGACCCTTCCCTCCGACTTCGTCATGTGGGAGCTGGCGGACAGGCGCGGGAGAACGGTCGCCCACGAGGCGGCCCGCTTAGGGGCGCTCCCGAAGGGCTTGCGCCTGTGGAGCCTCAGGGACGCTGACGGGGTGACCGTGGCGGACGAGGCCGCGGACTACATCGCACGGACCCGCAACGCCCTCGAAGGCGCCTCGCCCGGCGGGCCGGCCGAGTCCGGCCCGTCGGCCAGGATGAAGGGGCAGCCGAAGCGCGGGGACGAAAGGCCCGGGAAGGCTCCGGGCAGGGCCCTTTCGAGGCCGGAGGCGAGGAACCACGCGGGCAGGCCGGGAAAGGGCGCGGGCACGGATGCCGGGGAGCCCGGGGGTGCGGACGACGTGAAGGGGCCGGCGAGGAACCGGGGCAAGGGTCCGGGGGGACAGGACGGGATGCTATGAGAGGAAACGGAGAACCCCCCGGCGGGAATCCGGCACGTGGTCCGGGCAGGGGTCAGGCTGAAGAGAATGGCCATGATTCTGTCCAGGGAAAGGTGCCCGTGCCCTGTTCGGACAGGGGCCAGGATCCGGTCCGGAGCAAGGGCGGCGGCAGTGAGCCTGTCCAGGGAAAGGTGGCGGTTGTCGGGACTGGAAAGGGCAAGGCGAGTGACGGCGAGAAAATCCGGGGCAGGGCGGGTGCCGGAAAGCCGGTCCTGGGAAAGGTGACGGGGAAGGGGAAGGGCCGCGATCGGCAGCCGGGCACGGGCGGAGGCATAAGTGTCCGGGGATTCCTGGGTGTGCCGGGGCCGGGCGAGGCCGGGTCCGGGGCCGACGCGAGAGCGGGTGCCGGGGGGCCGGTTCTGGGAATGAAGGCAACGGCTGGCACTGGCAAGTCCGGGAAGAGAGTCCGGAAGTCCGGGGCGGGCTCGGTACCCTCCTGGAAGCCGCCTTCCGCAGGGAAGGCTGGCGGGAAAGCTTACGTGCCGCCGGGGCAGGATGCCGGGGTGTGGGCCGACGCGAGCGTTGACGGCAGGGATGATTTCCAGGGTGAGGAGGAGGTCTCCGCCCGGGGCGAGTTCGGCGGGTGCGGGAAGCGGATGCCCCACTTCATCCTGGGCCCCCGTGCCGTGAAGGCGCTTTTCGCGCGTGCCAAGGCCGGCATGCTCCCCGACGATTTCGACGTCTGGGAGCTCAGGGACCAGAATGGCGAGAGCGTCGTGAATTTGCCTGCCTGGGCTGGCAGGAGGCCGGAAGGGTTCGATCTCTGGGAGGTGTGCGACAGTTCCGGACGAACCACGGCGCACGTCGCGGCCAAGGCGGGCACTCTGCCGCCCGGCTTCGCGAGGTGGGGGATAGCCGACCGGCACGGGCGGTCCGTGGGGCACGAGGCAGCCGCCGGGGGCAATCTCCCCGATGGGTACGGATCGTGGGACATGGCCGACTGCCGTGGCTGGAGCGTCGCCCACGAGGCAGCCAGGCGAGGCCCGCTCCCCGGAGGGTTCGCGGACTGGGCCATAACGTCGGGAGACGGGACCACCGTGGCCGACGTGGCTGCACGGCACGGGCACCTTCCCGCCGGACGGGAGCTGTGGGAGCTCGCGGCCCGGGCCGGCTGGAGCATGGTGCCGGACGACGGCGCGGAAACGTCGCCCAGGGCGGGGATCTGGCGCTGGGGCGTCCGGGACGCCTCGGGCAGGACCTTGGCGAGGGTGACAGTTTCGAGACGGTTCAGGCGGGAGGGGTCCGCGCCGTGGAGCTGGAGCCTCCTCGTGCCGACAGGGAAGGTCACGCCCGGACGTCCCATGTCCGCGGCGGACCTGCCGCGCGACCCCGGCTTCTGGTCCGCGAGGGACGGGATCGGGAGGACCGTCGCCCACGAGGCCGTCGGGGCCGGCACGCTTCCGGAGGGTTTCGACATGTGGGACATCGAGGACAGTTCAGGCGTGACGGTCGCCCACCTGGCGGCGAGGGCCGGCCGGCTTCCGCCAGGTTTCGAGTGCTGGGAAAGGCGGGACGGATCGGGACGCACGGTCGCCCACGAGGCCGCGCTGGGCGGCGCGCTCCCGGAAGGGTTCGCTGGGTGGGATCTGACGGACGGGGCCGGAGTCACGGTCGCGCACGAGGCGGCACGGGCCGGAACGCTTCCCGAAGGATTCGGGGATTGGAGGCTCACGGACCGGAAGGGGCGGACCGTGGCGCACCTGGCGGCAGCGAGGGTGCGGCTTCCCGCAGATTTTGACGGATGGGACGTGACGGACAGGCAAGGGATGACCGTCGCGATGGTCGCGGCCGTTGCGGGGACCATCCCGCCCGGCTTCGGCGGCTGGGCCATCGGCGCGAACGGGGCCAGGACGCCCGCGCACGAGGCGGCCGCGCAAGGCGTCCTGCCTGACTGGTTCGATCTCTGGGAGATAGCGGACGGCAAGAGATGGACGGTCGCCCACGAGGCCGCCGTTCACGGAAAGCTTCCCGCAGGGTTCCGGAAATGGAGTATTGCCTGGGACGGCGGCGTCACGGTGGCCCACGTCGCCGCGAAACGAGGCCGGATGCCGGAAGGGTTCGATCTTTGGTGGCTCGCGGACACCGAAGGGACGACCGTGGCGCACGTTGCGGCGAAAAAGGGCTTTCTGCCCGACGGGTTCGACAGGTGGACGCTCGCGGACTCGAAGGGCAGGACCGTCGCCCACGTGGCCGCGGCCCGCAGGGAGCTTCCGTCCGATTTCGAGGAATGGAAGATGTCCGACGAAAACGGGACCACGGTCGCCCACGTGGCGGCCAGGAAAGGCTGTCTTCCGGATAACTACAGACTCTGGACTCTTGCGGACTTTAAAGGCTGGACGGTCGCGCACGAGGCAGCGAGGGCCGGGAGACTGCCTGAAAATTTCGAACACTGGAATCTGGACGACGAGAACGGATGGACAGTGGCGCACGAGGCTGCCGTGAGAGGCATACTGCCACAGCATCTGAAAAACATGGAGCTGACGGACAATAACGGCGTGACTGTCCGGAAACTCATGGAGGCTCAGGAAAAGTTGCCACCCGAAAAGTGAGAGCTCTGCGTTGCCGGTGGAATTCGACGCTACGTAACAAATGCCATGTTGCTGAAGAAATGGCCAGGCGCGGAAGAAGCGATTGGAGAGATGCTGAGAAAATTTAAGGGGCAGAGAGTCGGGAAATCAGGATGGAGACGAAAGGGAAGGCAGGGTGGCACTGAACGGAAGGCGTGTGCTGTGACGTCAGGCGGCTGGCGCAAGGTGCGAGGGAGAGGCTTGACAGGCGGGAGATGGAATCAGCGCTTGTGAGGCTTGACAGGCGGGAGATGGAATCAGCGCTTGTGAGGCTTGACAGGCGGGAGATGGAATCAGCGCTTGTGAGGCTTGACAGGCGGCAGATGGAATCAGCGCTTGTGAGGCTTGACAGCGGCAGATGGAGTCCGCGCGTGTGAGGCTTGACAGGCGGCAGATGGAATCAGCGCTTGTGAGGATTGACAGGCGGCAGATGGAATCAGCGCTTGTGAGGCTTGACAGCGGCAGATGGAGTCCGCGCTTGTGAGGCTTGACAGGCGGCAGATGGAATCAGCTCTCGTGAGGCTTGACAGACGGCAGATGGAGTCAGCTCTCATGAGGCTTGACAGACGGCAGATGGAGTCAGCTCTCGTGAGGCTTGACAGACGGCAGATGGAGACAGCTCTCGTGAGGCTTGACAGACGGCAGATGGAGTCAGCTCTCGTGAGGCTTTACTGTCGGCAGATGGAGTCAGCTCTCGTGAGGCTTTACGGCCGGCAGAGTGATTGAGTGGGAAGGAAACTGAAAATTCGGCAGATCGGCAGAGATGTTGCGTGCGGGGATGACGCCGGAGACGTCCGGGGAAAGGCGCGTGGGCTGACGGCATATGGAACCGGATGAAGCCGGGGGCGACGAGTGGCGCGAGAGACATCGGAGGGCGATCGAGATTCCGGCAGGTAGTCCTGAAGCTGACAGTCCAGGAACAGGCAAGAATGTTTGGTGAAAAGAAATTAGATTCGCGGATGCCGTGTTGACAGCGTGACCCTCCAGCTGGTAACATCCTTTCACGCGATGTCGCAAGCCGGCCTCACGCGCTCGGCGCGGTCCGGCTGACGTCCGTCCAGCTGATCAGGGAAGTTCTGAAAGCCGGATCCCGCAGGGGGTTCGGCTTTTTCCGTTTCCGCGGCGGCTTGCTCTGCGGAAATCCAATCCTCGGCGTCTCGCGTCGCGGGATTCAAGGAGATCGCGTCATGACAGGCGGGGCGGCCCGCAAGCGGGCTTACGGCGGTTGCGGGGGCGGGACGTCCTGCGGGGCGGCGGATTGCGGCTACCTTCACGGGACAGGCTCCGGGGGGGACGGTAACGTTGAGGCTTCCCGGATTCCCGACGGGAACTGCGGGTTCCGTGACGCGGCGGACATGATAGGCCAGGAGGCGGTGATACGCGAGCGCAGGCTCGGGTCGCTCCTCACCTTCAGCGGGAGTTCCGGCGAGCTCGCGGAGCTGGGCGACGCCAACCCTCCGGGATGCTGCCGCGACAACACCTTCAACCAGTGCGGGGACTGCTCCGGACAGAGGGCCATGCTCACCGTCTCGCAGATCCGCGACACGGCCATGGTGAATCACGCGCCGATAGGATGCGCCGCCGACCTCGTCCAGTTCAACGCGTCGCACCGGAGGGGGCTCGCCGCCATGGGCCTTCCCGCGTCCGACATGAAGGCGCTGTCCTCGAACATGACGGAGAATGACCTCATCATGGGCGGCGGGGCGAAGCTCGCCGCGGCGCTGGACGAGGCGCACCGGAGATTCTCTCCCAGGGCCATCTTTGTCACGTCCTCCTGCGTCTCCGGAATCATCGGAGACGACATCGAGGAGGAGGCGGAGAGCGCCCAGCGGCGTCTCGGGATTCCGGTGGTGCCGGTGTACTGCGAGGGGTTCAAGTCCATGGTGTGGACCACGGGTTTCGACGCGGCATACCACGGCATCGTGAGGAAGCTCGTGAAGCCTCCGGCAAGGCGCCGCGTCGGCGAGGTGAACCTGTTCAACTTCTCGAACATCCGCACCTTCACCCCGCTCCTGGCCGAGATGGGCCTCGCGCCCCGCTACCTCGTCCATCAGGCGACCGTGGACGAGCTCGGGACCATGTCCGAGTCAGTAGCCTCGGCCCACATCTGCGAGACGCTTGGCACCTACGTCGCGGCCGCGCTCGAGCGGCTCTGGGGCGTTCCGGAGGTGAGGTGCCCGCCGCCCTACGGGCTCGAGTGGACAGACGGATGGCTCAGGGAGCTGGGACGGCTCACCGGACGCGAGCGGCAGGCGGAGAGGGCCATAAGGGCCGGGAGGGAGAGGGTGGCCCCCGAGCTCGACAGCCTCCGGAAGGAGCTCGGCGGTCTCCGGGTCTACGCCTTCGGGGGTGCCTCGTACTGCCACAACATGCTCGCCGCGGCCCGCGATCTCGGGCTCGAGACGGCCGGCATGATGGGCTTCCACCACGACATGACCTTCGACAACGGCTTCGAGGAGATAAAGAGCATCAAGAACATCCACGGCCTCACGGGAGGCATGCCCCGGGTGTCCGTCTGCAACAAGCAGCCTTACCAGCTGGTCAAGATCCTCATGGACCTCAGGCCCGACGTGATTCTCTCCCGCCACGAGAGCCTTCCGGTCCAGGCAGTGAAACTCGGGATCCCGACATTCTTTGCCGGTGACGCGAACCTCGCCGCCGGATACGAGGGGGTGGTGGCGCTCGGGCGCAAGACGCTCCGGGCTCTCAGGGCAGTAAACTTCGTGAGGAACGTGGCGGCGCATGCCAGGTTCCCCTACACGGACTGGTGGATGAAGGGCAGGGATCCGTTCCTGTTCAGGAGGGAGAGCCGTGCTGGGAGCGGCGCGTGAACGGAAAGTTAATTTCTTTTCCTGATGACGTCAGCCAGCTGCGAAATTTTTCCTTGCCATCGGCAGCCATGTTCCGACTTCTCGGACGGAATTCATTTGGACCGTTCATCGTGTGAAAGCCGGATTTCCGTGGAGAGCTCTCGAACTGTTTGTCCGTTAATAAATTGTTTTTGCTTTATCATTTAATATAAAATTGACAAGAATTTTAACATTCTATTGTTTTATAAACATCTGAAAATTTAAAATATTGTTTTGAAAAAATGTTTATCAAATATATAATGTTTAAATTAATTTTTAACGTCTTTGAAGTGATCCATTTCATCGCTAGTCGACTGTATTGCGCCGGCCGTCAGTTCCGAGCCGGGACTCCGGCCGCCTGGAGAGGCCACCACATTCATGCAGAACTTCATGGGGCACGAGGCAGTGATCCGGGAGAGAAGGCTCGGGTCGCTTCTGACATTCGAGGGGAGCTCACCGGAACTCATACGGCTGGGTGACGAGAACCCCGCCGGATGCTGCCGCGACAACAGCTTCAACCAGTGCGGGGACTGTTCGGCACAGAGGGCGATGCTCCCGCTTGCGCAGATAAGGGACGCGGCCCTGGTGAGCCACGCGCCCCTGGGATGCTCCGCAGACTTCCCCTGGTTCAACGCCCAGAACCGCAGGGGCCTGAAGATAAAGGGCATGGAGCCCCGCAACGTGCAGGCACTCTCGTCGAATCTCCGGGAGAGGGACATCGTCATGGGGGGCGGAGCGCGCCTGGCGGAGGCCGTGCACGAGGCCAACCGCCGTTTCTCTCCCAGGGCAGTCTTCGTGGCGGCGTCGTGCGCATCCGGCATCATCGGGGACGACATGGAGGAGGCCTGCGCCACGTGCGAGGCAGCCATCGGGATACCGGTGGTGCCCGTGTACTGCGAGGGGTTCAAGTCCATGGTGTGGACCACCGGCTTCGACGCCGCCTATCACGGGATAGTCCGCAGGCTCGTCCGGCCACCTGCCCGCAGACGCTCGGACCAGATAAACGTCTTCAACTTTTCAAACTACCGCGCCTTCACGCCCCTCCTGGCGAAGATGGGCGTGACGCCCCGCTACTTCGTCCACCAGGCGAGCGTGGACGAGCTCGCCACCATGAGCGAGTCGGCTGCTTCCACCCACATCTGCGAGACGCTGGGAACCTACGTGGCCGCCGCACTGGAGCAGGTCCACGGGGTCCCCGAGCTCCGGAGCCCGCCTCCCTTCGGGCTCCTGTGGACCGACCGCTGGCTCCGCGAGATAGGCAGGGTCACCGGCAGGGAGGAGGAGGCGGAGAGGACCGTGGTTGCGGAGAGGGCCAGGATCGCGCCCGAGCTCGACGCCATTCGGGCCAGGCTCGCGGGGAAGACAGTCTACGCCTTCGGGGGTGCGTCGTTCTGCCACAACATGCTGGCTATCGCCGCAGATCTCGGCCTGAAGATCGCCGGCATGATGGGCTACCATCACGACATGACCTTCGACAACCCTCACCCGGAGATCGTGAGCATAAAGAACATCCACGGGAGGACGGGAGGGTTCGGGGGTCTTGCCGTCTGCAACAAGCAGCCCTACCAGCTGGTCAAGCTTCTCATGGAGGCAAGGCCCGACATCGTGATGTCCCGTCACGGGAGCCTTCCCGTGAACGCAGTGAAGCTCGGCATCCCCACCTTCTTCGCGGGGGACGCCAACGTCATCGCCGGATACGACGGGCTCCTTAACGTCGGGAGGAGGATCGTCCGGATTCTGGGGCAGAGGAATTTCGTCAGGAACATAAGCTCCCATGCCAGCTTCCCCTACACCTCCTGGTGGATGTCGGAGCCGGACACGTTCCGTTTCAGAAAGGCCGCGTCGAGCTGCCTTTAACGCGATTCCGGGCCCTGCTGGCCCGCGTGCCCAAGGAGTTCCGGAACTCCTGAGCTCCGGGCGTCCGGGCTAGGAGGAAACAGGACGCGACTTCATCTGCATGCTCCGGCCATGCGGGAGCGTTAGAACATTTCGCAAGTTCCGCAACTTGAACAATTGACTTTTTTTGAAAGGCAGGAACCTCGATGGATTCATCTGCTACAGGCAATGACGGTGCGCCTGGCTCGTCCGGGGCTCTCGCTGGTTCCGGGGAGCCGGGCTTTTCCGGGGCTCTCGCGGGTTCCGGGGAGCCGGGCTTTTCCGGGGCTTTGGCGGGTCCCGGGGAGCCGGGCTTTTCCGGGGCTTTGGCGGGCACCGGAGAGCCGGGCTTTTCCGGGGCTTTCGGGGAAGGCTGCGACGGCGGGCAGGCTGCGGGTCCCGCATCGTCGGCCTGCGTGGTGGAGAAGCCGCGTCACGTGTGCGCCCTGGGCGCCCAGCACACTGTGCTTGCCATAAGGGGAGGCATTCCCATAGTGCATGCCGGCCCGGGCTGCTCCTCCAAGCTTGCGGCCACGCTCAACGACGCCTCCGGACTCCAGGGGGGCGGCTGGGCCGGCGGCGCCAACGTCCCGTCCACCAACTTTTCCGAGAACGAGGTCGTCTTCGGGGGTGAGGCGAAGCTCCGTGAGACCGTGGAGGGGACCCTCAAGGTCATGAAAGGCGAGCTCTTCGTGATCTTGACCGGATGCGCCCCTGACATAGTGGGTGACGACGCGGCCTCGGTGGCGAGGGAGTTCAGGGCGAGGGGGCACCCAGTCGCCTCGGCGGAGACCGGCGGGTTCAAGGGCACGAACTACCAGGGCCACGGGAGCGCCGTCGAGGCAATAATAGCGGATCTCGTGCCGGACGGGAAAAGGGCGGCCAGGAAGGGCCTCGTGAACGTGTTCCCCGGCGTCCCGTTCCAGAACCCCTTCTGGCGGGGGGACCTGAGGGTCCTGAAGGGCCTCGTCGAGAGCCTGGGGCTTGTCCCCAACATCCTCTACGGCCAGGACTCGCGGGGGCTCGCCGCATGGAAGGCCATCCCGGAGGCCGAGCTGTCGCTGGTCGTGACCCCGTGGACGGACCTGGGCGCCGCCGAGGCGGTGCGCGGGCGTTTCGGGGTGCCCGTGGCGCATCTCCCTGAAGCCCCGACAGGCGCGGTCCAGACGACCAGGTTCCTTACGGCGCTGGCGGAGGCGGCCGGAGTTGGCGCGAGAAGGTTGAAAAAGACCGTTGCCTTCGAGGAGGAGCGCTTCTACGACTACATGGTGACTGCCGCCGAGTACCTGACAGAGTCCCGGAACGCCATCCCGTACCGTTTCCTCGTCGCGGCCGACAGCGGCAGGGCCATGTCGCTCGCGGGTTTCCTCGTAAACGAGATGGGCTTCACTCCCGGCAGCGTGGTGATTACAGACGATCCCCCTGACTGGGCAAGGGACGGAATAGTCTCGTTCTTCCGGAACCTCGACGGCGTCTCCGTGACCCCGGTGTTCGAGACAGACGGGGGCCGGGCCGCGGAAATCCTGGCCGAGGACGCGGGAAGGGAGCCCGGCGTCATGATCTTCGGGTCCACATGGGAGAGGGAGATTGCCGAGGCAACCGACTCCGTGCTCCTTCGCGTGAGCCTCCCCGTCTACGACAGGCTCGTCATGAGCAAGAGCTACCTGGGCTACCAGGGGGGCCTGGAACTCCTGGAGGACCTCCATGCCCTGATCCTGGCGAAGAGCGCGTGAGCCGGGCTCTCCCGGTTTCCGGGGACGGGAATCACAGGCGGGCCGGGAGCGGACCGCCTGATCCCGCCAGCCGCCGTCTGCCCGGCAATCCCGGACTCAGGGCTCCTTCCGGCCATCAGGCGCGTCTCGGCCCCGCGGCTCCCGCCGCACTTCTCCGACCCGGCTCTCCTCCCGGCCTCGCTGCTTCAGCATGGGCCTCTGGCACCTTCCGGCCCTGCGGCTTCCTGCTGGACCTTTGGCCGTCTCGGCCCCGGCTTACCCTTTGTCACGGGTCCGTACCGGTCGCGCGGCTTCCGTCCGGACCAGGGTCCCCGTCGGCCCCGGAGCTTCCCCGTTGTCACTGGCCCGGACCGGTCGCGCGGCTTACCCCCGGACCAGGGTCCCCGTCGGCCCCGAAGCTTCCCCGTTGCCACGGGCCCGGACCGGTACCGCGGCTTCCTCCCGGACCAGTGTCCCCGTCGGCCCCGCGCCTTCCCCGCAGTCACGGTCCCGGACCGGTCGCGCGGCTTCTCCATGCGCCGCGGGTCCCGACCGGCCGCTCGGCTTCTCCCAGGGCCGCGGGTCCCGACCGGTCGTTCGGCTTCCCCCGGCGCCAGGTTGGCCGTCGGCTTTCAGGCTTCCGGCTTCCCTGAGGTCACGGGCCCGCACCGGTCGCGCGGCTTCTCCCCGGGCCGCGGGCCCCGCCCGGCCGGGACCCTCTCTCCGGGACTTGCTCCCCGCTCCGGGGCGCCGCCTCCGCGGCGCAGGAACATTTAAATTTGAACCCCTGACCCGCCTGGCGCGGGGCGACGGGACGCGAGGAGGATTTCTGATGGCGGCAAGGCATTTGCCGGCGGACGAGCCGGGGCAGGGCGGCTTCATAGACAGGCCGCGCCACACCTGCGCCCTCGGGGGGGCGCTCTACGCGCTGAGGGCCCTCCCCAGGGTGGTGCCCGTCATACACGCCTCTCCGGGCTGCGGATTCAACGTGTTCAATGCCGTGAACGCCGGGGCGGGGCACCTGGGCGGCGGCTGGTGCGGGGGCGCCTGCTGGCCCAGCTCCAACGTGACGGAGCGCGAGATTGTCTTCGGGGGCGAGGGACGTCTCCGGGAGCAGATCCTCTCCACGTTCGAGGTGATGGACGGCGATCTCTACGTGGTCCTCTCGGGATGCATGGTCGAGATGATCGGCGACGACATAGCCCGCGTCGCAGGCGAGATAGCCGATCCCCCCGCGCCGCTCCTGGCGGTTCCAACCCCCAGCTTCAGCGGAAACTCGCTTTCCGGATACGACATGGTGATGAGGGGGCTTTTCGAGGGTCTCTCCCGCAAGGGAGGCCGGCGGGAGCGGGCCTCCGTGAACCTCCTGGGGCTCGCGCCAGGCCAGGACCTGTTCTTCAGGGGGAACCTCGTAGAGCTGTCGCGGCTCCTGGGCGAGCTGGGGCTCCGCGCGAACACCTTCTTCGGGGACGGCGAGGGCCTGGACAGCTTCGCGAGGGCCGGGAGGGCCGGCCTCACCGTCCGTCTCTCGCCGGCATGCGGGCGTGAGGCCGCGGCATTTCTGAGAGAAGAGAGGGGCGTCCCCGAAATCGCCGTCCCCCTCCCGGTCGGAGCCGTGCAGACCGGCGAGTTCCTGCGGGCGGTGGCCCGAGCCTCGGGCGTCGACCCCAGGAAGGCCGCGAGACTCGCGGCCAGGGAGGAGGCCCGCTACTACGACTACCTGGAGAGGGTCGCCGACATAGCGAACGACATCGACCTCCAGCGCTACGCCGCGGTCGTTGCGGACGCCTGCTACGCCCCGGCGTACGCGAGGTTCCTTGCCGAGGAGCTGGGCTGGATCCCGGTCATGGCCGCGGTGACCGATCCCCTCGGACCGGCCGCCACGGAGGATACGCTTTCGGCATTCAGGACCCCGGAGGGCTGCCCGGCGCCGCAGGTGCGCTTCCTCACGGGCGCATCGGACATCTCCGGGGCCTGGCGGGAGATAGCCGGCACGTGCCGGGAGAGCGGCCGCTACAGGGATTCCTTCACCCCCGGCGCGGTCGTGGGGAGCGTCTACGAGCGCGAGCTCGCCGAGGAGGCCGGATGGGCGCTGTCGGTCCAGTCGTTCCCGGCGACCAACAGGGTGATCTTCCAGGAGGCCAGGGCCGGTTACAACGGCGGACTCAGTTTCGTGTCGGATCTGCTTACCACTCTTGTTTCCGGAAGATAGGTCAAGATGTCGGTCATTGTCCTGACGTTTATGCTGGATATGTCAGACAGGACGGGCAGGCCCTGACAGACTCGCGCCCCGTCCGCCGGTCTTCCCCTCCTCGCCTCCTCGAGGCTGGCTTCCCCTCCTCGCCTCCTCGAGACTGGCTTCCCCTCCTCGCCGCCCTGTGGCTGTCTTCCGGGATTCACCTCCTCGCCGCCCCGCGGCAGGCTTCCTGGCTTCCCCTTCTCGCCGCCCCGCGGCTGTCTTCCGGGATTCACCTCCTCGCCGCCCCGCAGCTGTCTTCCGGGATTCACCTCCTCGCCGCCCCGCGGCTGTCTTCCGGGATTCACCTCCTCGCCGCCACATGCGGCTTCCGAGATCCCCCTCCTCGCCGGCCCCGTTGCCGTCCTCCCGCCTTCGGCGGCCCGTCGGCCGTCCCGCGCCTCCTGCCGCCGGCGCGTTTCGCGAGACATGCCGGCCTTCCAAAGCCTCCGGGCGCGGCACCCGGACGGACAGCAGAAATCACGGGTTTTCCGGCGCCCCGCCGGGGGCGCCAGCGGAACAGTCATGATCCACACACTCGAAAAGGCCGCGCCCGTCCGCGAGATCCGCCTGAGGGCGGGCATCGCGGCCCACGGCACGGCGCAGAGCGTTGTCAGGGACTTCGAGGGCGGGTGCCTGCACCTGGCCTCCCGGTCCTTCACCCAGACGTCGGGCTGCCAGTTCACCTTGAGCCTGGCTCTCCTGAACACGTTCCTGAAGGCGGTGGTGATCCTCCACGGGCCCGTGGGATGCGGGACCTGCTCCATAGCCCACGTGGGGGCCATGAAGTCCTTCAAGAGGCTGAGGTCCCCAGGTTCGGAAGGTCTGGTCTTCCTGAGCACCAACCTCTCCGAGTCGGACGTGATCGGGGGCGGCGAGAGGCGCCTGGAGGAGGCCATACGGTACGCCGACCGCGAGTTCCGGCCGGAGCTCGTCATGGTTGCCGTGGGGTGCGTGCCCTCCATAATCGGCGACGACGTGGACGCCGTGGCGGACAGGCTCGGGGGGGAGATATCCGCCAGGGTGGTCCCTGTCCACTGCGCGGGGTTCCGGAGCAGGGTGATGGCGACCGCCTACGACGACGTCTACCACGGAATAATCACGAGGGTGCTCCCGCCGGGGCTGCCAGGGACGAAGGACGCGGACGCCGAGGAGGAGAGGCTCAGGGAGGCGGCCGGGACGCGCACGGTGAACATCATGAACGTGACGTCGCTTTCCAGGGCCGACGAGCTGGAGCTGGTCCGGCTCGTGAACGCCCTGGACCTTGAGGCCAGGATCGTCGTGTGCTACGCCTCGGGGCGCGGCATCCGCGAGAGCCTCTCGAGCGGGCTCAACGTGAGCGTCTGCGGGACCCACGACGACTACTTCCTCAGGCACGTGGCGGAGGCCTACGGGGTGCCGTACCTCATAGACACCATGCCCATCGGCCCGCGCAACACTGCCAGGTGGCTCAGGAGAATCGCGGGGTTCTTCGAGAGGGGGGAGCTGGCCGAGGCCGTCATACGGGAGGAGGAGGCGGCCCTGGAGGAGGCCGTCGCGCCGTTCCGCGAGGGGTTCAGGGGGAAGACGGCCTTCCTGGCCGGGGGCGAGCTCAGGGTGATAGTCACCGCCGAGCTCCTGGAGTACCTGGGCCTCTCGGTGGCCGGCATGAAGGGCCACCATTTCGACGAGTTCGCGCTTCCCGCCCTGGAGCAGCTTGACGGGGACGGCAGGGTGCTCCTCGTGGCCACCCAGCAGCCCTTCGAGCACGTTAACCTCGTGAAAAGGCTCAGCCCGGACGTCTTCGTGGGGCATGCCGGCGGAAACAACGTGACCGCCAGGCTCGGGATCCCCGTAATGCCCCTCTTCAGCAACGCCTACCCCTACCTCGCCTATCTCGGCGCCTTCGAGGCCGCGAGGAGGCTCAGGCGGATCCTCTCGAACGGCGCCTTCAACCGCAACCTCGCCGCCCGGAGGCCGCTCCCATTCCGGGAGTCCTGGTACGCGAGGAGCCCCTTCGCCTACATCAGGCCCGGCGTCGAAGCCCGGGAGACAGGGACGGGGGAGGCGGCAGCCGTAGGGTCCGGGCCCCCCGAGGCCGGGTCCCCGGGGAAGGCCGTGACCGCCCGCGCGGGGGGGCGGGGATCCGCCAGCTGGGCAGAGCGCGGCGGGGCCGACGGCGTGAACAGCGCGGCTCACGGGAAATCCGGCGTGTCCGGCTTGAGTTCCGGGGGCGGGGAGGCCTGCGGGCGCGGATCCGGGCCAGTGGCCGTTCCCGGCAGGCATACTGGCAAGAAGTCGGCCTCTCGAGGCGTCCCGGGGCCCTGCAACGGCCAGGGCGCGGCCGGTGGGCAGGGAGCGGCGCCGGCGGGTGCCGCCAGGATGGGGAAGCAGACATCCTCGGCTCCCGGAAGATCGGGGGGAGGGGACGCAAGCGGGAGAGGAGCCGGGCCAGGGGCCGTTCCCGGCAAGGCTCCGGGCACGAAGCGGGCCTCCTCCTGCGCCAGGGGGTCAGGAAACGGCAGGGGCGGGGCCGGGGGGCAGGGCGCCTCGCCGGCCGGAGCCGCCGGGAAGGGGAACGGCCGGATTAAGGGGCCGGCCGGCGGCGTGAAGCGGGCGGGCACTGGGAAGGCCGTGAAGCGTACCGCGTCCGCCGGGTCACGGCCTTCCGGCTGCGCCCGCTCGGCGGGAGGCGCCCGTCGCCGCTAGCCCGCCGCCTGCGGCCTGCAGGACCTGGCACGCCGCCCCTTGCCGACCGACAGGGTTGGCGGGGCGCAGCCCGGACGCCCGCGGACCTCCGCGGGCGTTCGCGTTTCTGGGCATGTCAGGTGCGGAGCAATCCGTCATTGCTGCAATAGCATAATTAATCAATATATAGTTGTAGAATCAGTCATTTGTAAATATTATTGCATGGCAATACTCTGGGGCTTGGAAGATATGTGATGCATTGATCCAATATGCAGTAGTATTATTGTCATAATCATACCTTTAATAGTTTATGCTTTATAATATTGTGATTAACAAGATTTTTAAGGGTGCCTGCTGTAAAGACAACAGAAAAGTGAGAAAAAGCTTCCGCCCTGGGCCTTGCCCGGAGCCCGGGCTCCTGCTGGGGCACGGCCCAGCTCCACTCTGTCGGGCCCGGTTCGCCCTGTTCCCCTCTGTCAGGGCCGGTTCGCCCTGCTCCCCTCTGTCAGGGCCGGTTCGCCCTGCTCCCCTCTGTCGGGCCCGGTTCCGATCCGCCCGGTCCTTCCGGTCCGTCTCGCCCGGTTTCGTTTCGTCCTGCCAGCCTTGCCAGGCTCCCCTCCCTCCGCCTCTGCGCCGGCCGATCGCGATTGCACGGGGGGGGACGTGCCCGTCCGGCGCACGTGCAGGGGGCCGGCTGGGGATCCCGGAGCTATCCGGGGACCGGTGTGCCGGGGCGTGATCCCGTGAGATCTCGGGCACCGCAGTCCCCGTGCAACGTCCGTCTTCTTGAATTTCCCCGGGCCGTCCACTAATATGGATGTTTTGCGGAGGTAAGGTGCCGAGCTTAAGCGAGATGAGGGAGGGCGACTTCGCCGAGAAGGCCGTGGTGGTGACGGAGGAGCTCCTGTCGGCCTTCGCCGCCGTGTCGGGGGACTTCAACCCCATGCACATGGACGAGGAGTACTCCTCCCTCTCGGTCTTCGGCAGGAGGGTGGCCCACGGCATGCTCCCGGCAGCCGTGGTGGGGGCGGTGCTGGGCACCCTGCTCCCCGGCCCCGGGACCGTGTACCTTTCCCAGACCCTCGTATTCAAGGCCCCCGTCTTCATAGGCGACACGGTGGTCGTCCGCGCCGAGATAGCCCGGAAGGACGAGTCCTCCGCCAGGGTCCTCCTGCGCACCACCGCCCGCGTCGAGAGGGGGGGCCAGGTGCTGGACGGCGAGGCCGTGATCCTGTTCCGGCCGGCCGCGGGCCGCTGACCCCGGACGGGACCGGCTGACATCTTCCGGCGTACCGGTTTCCGGGTCCAGGGTATTAGCGGCCCTAAAATTTTTGCGCCTCAGGGCCATCCCTGAGCCGGGCCATGCGCCTCCGGACCTGCCCCGAGCCCTGGGCAAGCGCCTCCGGACCTGCCCTGCGCCCTGGCCAAGCGCCTCCGGACCTGCCCTGCTCCCTGGCCAAGCGCCTCCCGGCCTCGGCCAGGCAGAGCTTTTTCAGCCCGGCCTTCCCCCGATCTTTCCCCAGATCCTTCCCCGCATCCCGAAAGGAGACAGCCTTGGCGTCCAGGCCCCTGATAGGCGTCAGCTGCGCCAACGGCGCCGCCCAGGACTGGGACGACCGCTGGACGCTCCCCCAGGCGCGGCTCAACTCCAACTACGCCGACGCACTCTACCTGGCGGGGGCGGCCCCGGCCCTTCTCCCCACGCCGGGGCTCGATCCCCTGTTCTTCGCGGACGGGGCGGCCCCTCCGCCCCGCGAGGACGGCGAGGAGACCCGCCCGTTCCGCAGGCCCGCCGGGGGCTGGCCCCCCAAGGGCTACCTGGTGGGCAAGGGCCGCGTGCCTCCGGGCACCACGGGCGGCGGCGTGGACGGGACCGAGCCCTACATGCCCCTCGCCCGGGAGTGCCTGTCGGGCGGCATCTCGGGGATACTCCTGTCCGGCGGGGGCGACGTGGGGGCCGACCCGAGGGACAAGCCCGGCCTCCCGCAGGCCCTGGCCGACCAGGACAAGGCCCGCGACCGCTGGGAGGCGGCGCTCCTTTTCGCGGCGCTGGAGGCGGATCTCCCGGTCCTGGGCGTCTGCAGGGGCCTGCAGCTGATGAACGTGGCGCTGGGCGGCACCCTCTGGGAGGACATCGACTCCATGGTCGAGGGCGCGGTCGAGCACCGCCAGCGCCTTCCCCGCACCTGCCCCGGGCATGCCGTGAGCCTCGTCCCGGGGAGCCTCATGGCCCGGCTGTCCGGGTCCCTGGAGATCCATGTCAACTCGGGCCACCACCAGGGGGTGAGGTTTCTCGGAAAGGGCCTGGCCGTCACGGGCACCGCCCCGGACGGGCTCTGCGAGGCGGCGGAGCTCCCGGACCGGCCCTTCGTGCTGGGGGTCCAGGGGCATCCCGAGGGCCTGGCCCGCACGGACCCGGCCGCCCTCGCGCTCTTCCGCGGGCTGGCCGGGGCCGCCAGGGCCGCGGCCGCTGGCCGCGCCGGGGGGGCCGGAGGGGAGTGAGCGGGCGGGGAGACGGAACTGACCCCTGGGAGTCCCTGGGGCCCCCGGAGATCCGTCCGGCCCGGGCAGGGCAGGGCGGCGCCGGAGTCGAGCCTGCGGGCCCGGCGCCTGATGGGTCCGGCTCGGAGCCTGCGGGCCGGGGATCCCGGGACGCTCCGGGATTCATAGGCTACCAGCTCAAGAACATCGGCGACGCCCTGATGTGCCTGCCCGGGCTCTCCATGATAAAGCGACTCGTGCCAGGGGCCAGGACCGCGCTGGTCACGCGTAAGGCCGCCGCCGAGCTCATAGAGGGGAGCCCGGCCGTGGACGCGCTCTACGTGGCGCCGGGCGCCGGGGAGGGGCTGGGTCTCTCGGCCACCTTCAGGCTGGCGAGGGAGATCAGGCGCGGGGGCTGGGACACGGCCCTGGGCTTCGATCACAAGGCCCGTTCCGGAATACTGAGCCTCCTGGCCGGCCAGAGGACGCGGCTCTCGTCCCCCGTGCCGGGCTACGAGCCCCCCACCTGGCCCTGGAAGACCGTCGCCGTGACGGAGGGGACGGTCGGGGACGCCGGGGCGGGCCCGGACTCGGGACGCGGCCCGGAACGGGGCGGCGGCTCGGGAGGAATGGGTGCGGGACGCGGCCCGGAAGAGAAGGGCGCCTCCGGGGCAAGGGCCGCGGGACGCGGTCGGGAAGGGGAGGGCGCCTCCGGAGCAGGGGCCGGGGGACGCGGACGGGAAGGGGAGGGCGCCTCCGGAGGCTCGGCCGGGACCCTGCCGCCGGGACTCGTCCACATGGCCGAGCACCAGGCCAGGCTCTGTGCGGCGGCCCTGGGTACGGACTACCGGGACGGGCCGGGAAGGCTCATGCGCCCGGAGCTCCCCGCCCCGTCGCGCCAGGCGGAGGAGGAGGCCTTCAGGCTCCTTTCGGAGATCCCCGGCGACGGGCCCCTGGCAGGGCTGTGCCTGTCGGGCCGCCAGCCGGAGAAGTCCTGGCATCTCCTGAACTGGAAGGCGGTTTGCGAGGGGCTCCACAGGTCCCGGGGCGCGTGCTTCTGCGTGACCGGGGGGCCGGGCGACGGCGCGGCCGCGAGGACGCTCATGGCCATGACGGAGGCCCCCATGGCGGACTTCACGGGCAGGACCACGCTCGGTGGCTTCCGCGCCCTGTGCGGGATGCTTGACCTGTACCTTTCGGTCGACACCGGGTCGGCCCACCTGGCGGCCCTGGCCGGGACGCCGCTCATGGTGGTCTACACAGCCTCGAGCCCCGCCCTCTGGACGCCCATGGCCGACAGGATCCGGCTCCTGTGCTATAATTGGGGCCTCAAGCGCCACGGCCTCCCCCTCGAGCCGCCTCCCGGAGCGGCGCCCTGGGAGGCCTGCGGCATCCCCGGCCCTGCCGAGGCCCTGGCCGCGGCCGAGAGCCTCCTGGACGGGGGCAGGGGCGGGCCGGGAAGGTGAGGCGTGCGGCGCCGCCTTGACTTGCGGGGCGCCAGAAGACTGGCTCGAACGTGTCGGACGGCCTGCCTTTCGGCCTGTCCGCCTTCCGCTTTCCGCTTTCGTCCTCATGGCCGCAGGCCTCCGGGGTTCCCTTCGCTTTCGGACTTTCCGCCTTCCGGCCTTCCCTGCCGCCGCCTTCCGTCCCGCCCCCCGGACCGTCCGCGTCCAGCCGGGACGCCATCGCCCCTGACCTGCTGTTCCGCCTGGCCCCCGGGGCCGCGCGCTCCCACGGGCGCCGCGGGATCCCCGGACGGCCGGCACGTCGACATCCGGCCCCTGGAGGGCCTTCCGGCTTTCCGGGCCGGGGCCCCGGCCGGGGACGGCCCTGGCCCGGGCCGGGGAAGCCTCTCCGGCGGGGCCCCAGCGGGCGCCCGGCCCTTCGGGGGGCATGCCGGGCCCGTCATGACGCGGGCCCCGGACAGCACGTGCCCCCCCCCGCGGGAACAATACGAGGTCATGGCAGAGCGAGAGGACGTACTGAAGGTGGGGCTGGACATCGGCTCCACGACGGTGAAGGTAGCGGTTCTGGACGGGGCCGACGAGCTCCTGTACCGGAGCTACGAGCGGCACTATTCCGACGTGAGGAAGACCGTGTCTGACGCGGTGATAGCCGCGGCGGAACGATTCCCGGGGCGGGAGGCCACCGTGGCGGTGGCCGGGTCGGGGGGGATCCGCACGGCGGAGCTCCTGGGCCTCGCCTTCGTGCAGGAGGTGGTGGCCGGGGCCGAGGCGATAAGGCGCTTCCTGCCCCGCACCAACGTCGCGGTCGAGCTGGGCGGCGAGGACGCGAAGCTCACCTTCTTCGACGCGGGCATCGACCAGCGCATGAACGAGACCTGCGCTGGCGGCACGGGGGCCTTCATCGACCAGATGGCGACCTTCCTGTCCACCGACGCGGATGGCCTGAACGAGCTCGCCAAGTCGCACCGGACGATACATCCGATAGCGGCCAGGTGCGGGGTCTTCGCCAAGGCGGACATCCTGCCCCTCTTGAACGAGGGGGCGGCGAAGGAGGACATAGCGGCGTCCATCTTCCAGTCCGTGGTGGACCAGACGGTGGGCGGGCTGGCCTGCGGGAGGCGCATCGCCGGCAGGGTGGCCTTCCTCGGCGGGCCGCTCCATTTCCTCTCCGAGCTGAGGAGGCGCTTCACGGAGACGCTGAAGCTCCTGCCGTCCGAGGCCGTCTGCCCGCCCTGCGCCGAGCTCTTCGTGGCCATGGGGGCGGCGCTGGTGAGCGCGGGGGGCGCCCCGGCCATGCTCTCGGATCTGGCGGGCCGGGCGCGGGACCTGAAGTCCGCGGCCCTGCCGCCGGAGATAAGGCCGCTCCCGCCGCTCTTCACGAGCCTGGAGGAGCTCAAGGCCTTCCAGGAGCGCCACGCCCGCGCCCGGCTCCCCAGGGCCGGCTGGCCGTCCGACGGGCTGGTCTTCCTGGGCCTGGACGCGGGGAGCACCACCACCAAGCTGGTGGCGCTGGATTCCGAGGCGAGGCTCCTCCACTCCTTCTACGGCCACAACCACGGCAACCCCCTGCAGTCCGCCATGGGGGCGCTCTCCGGCTTCTACGAGGCCCTGCCGCCCGGCGCCAGGGTGGCCAGGGCGGGCGTCACGGGGTACGGGGAGGCGCTCATCCAGGCGGCGCTGGGCTTCGACCTGGGCGAGGTGGAGACCGTCGCCCACTACAAGGCCGCGGCCCGCTTCGTGCCGGACGTGTCCTTCATAGTGGACATAGGCGGCCAGGACATAAAGTGCCTGTCCGTGAGGAACGGCATAATAGAGAGGCTGATGCTCAACGAGGCCTGCTCCTCGGGCTGCGGGTCGTTCCTGGAGACCTTCGCGTCGACCCTGAGCCTGGACGCCGCGGGCTTCGCCTCCGAGGCGCTCCTCGCCTCGCACCCTGCGGACCTGGGCAGCCGATGCACGGTCTTCATGAACTCCAAGGTGAAGCAGGCCCAGAAGGAGGGCGCGCCAGTGGGGGACATCTCCGCCGGGCTCTCCTACTCGGTCGTGCGGAACGCCCTCTACAAGGTCATCCGCATCACCCGCGCCGAGGAGCTTGGCGAGAGGATAGTGGTCCAGGGCGGCACCTTCTTCAACGACGCCGTGCTCAGGTCCTTCGAGCTCTCCATAGGCCGCGACGTGGTCCGTCCCGACATAGCCGGCCTCATGGGCGCGTTCGGCGCGGCGCTCCTCGCCTGCGAGGAGTGGCGCGACGCGCTTTCCGAAGGCGGCCGGACGGAAGGCGATCCCGGCGGCGGGGCGGACAGCGTCGCGGAAGGCCGCGCGGAGCCGGGCACGGTCCGGGATTCCGTGACGGTCCGTGAACAGCCGTCCCGTCAGGCGGACCGGGACGCCTCTGACCAGCGGGACGTCCGGACTTCCCCGGCCGATCGGCCGGGCCAGGCTTCCGAGACGGACGAGACGGTCCAGAATTCAGTGACGGATCATTCTGCAGCGGAATCCGTGACCGGCCGGGATGCCCTGTCTTCCCTGACGGATCGCCCGGATCGTCAGGAGCATCAGGAGCATCAGGATCGTCCGGACCATCAGGATCGTCCGGTCCGGGATTCCCCTACGGAACGGCCGGCACGGGATTTTCGGGCGGGGCGTCCTTCCCCGGCGGCCGAGGCTTCGGGGTCGGGAAAGGCCGAAGGATCAATGGCTTCCGTGCCGGAAGGGCAGGGCGCTCCTGCCGTGCCGCCCCTGTCCGGCATCATCGGGAAGGAGGAGCTCGCCCGCTTCTCGGTCAGGAGCTCCAACACCCGCTGCCGCAAGTGCGAGAACCGCTGCCTGCTCACCATAAACCGCTTCTCGGACGGGAGGCTGTTCGTCTCCGGGAACCGCTGCGAGAGGGGCGCCGCGTCCAAGAGCCCCGCCGCGGACAGGATAGACGCGCTGGCAAGAAGGGCCGGGCTCGGGGACATTTCCGACACCCTCGCGCGGCTCCCGGCGCTGGGGTCCCTGGAGGAGCGCGCGGAGGACTCCGAGACCCCGCCCAACCTCTTCGCCTGGAACTACCGCAGGCTCATGGGCATGCCCCAGCCGGCGCCCCTTTCCGGGTGCAGGGCCAGGGTGGGCATACCCAGGGCGCTGGGCATGTTCGAGACGTACCCGTTCTGGCACGCCTTCTTCCATTCCCTCGGGCTCAGGGTGGAGCTCTCCCCGCCGAGCACGAAGGAGCTGTTCAACTCGGCTCTGGAGACCATCCCTAGCCAGACGGTGTGCTATCCCGCGAAGATGGTCCACGGGC
Source organism: Deltaproteobacteria bacterium (assembly GCA_031263525.1). GTDB lineage: Bacteria > Desulfobacterota > Desulfarculia > Adiutricales > Adiutricaceae > JAIRZX01. Next base: position 23,092 of record JAISFP010000086.1, read on the forward strand.
ACATCCTGGCGCTCCTGGCCGAGCGGCCGGACTTCGTGTTCTTCCCCTGCACGCCCCTGGAGCTCCCCGCCGTCTACAGGACGGAGGACCGCTACAACTGCCCCCTCGTGGGCACATACCCGGAACTCATAAGGCTCAACCTGGACGCCATAGGCGACTCGGGGGTGAGGCTCGTGAGCCCGTTTCTGGACCTGGGGTCGTCCGCCGGACGGCTCGCCGCGCGGCTCAAGGCGGAGCTCGGGTTCCTGAGGCTCTCCACCGGCGAGATCCGCCAGGCGCTCCGGGACGGCTACGAGGCGCAGAGGCTGTACCGGGCGGACGTGAGGAAGGCGGGCGAGAGGGCGCTCGCGAGGCTCGGGAAGTCCGGGCGCAGGGCCATCGTGCTTGCCGGCCACCCGTACCATCTCGACCCGGGCATCCACCACGGCATACCGGATCTCATAACCGCGAACGGGCTGGGGGTTCTCCCCGCGGACTCGATAGACCACCTGGCGCCGCCCTCCATGGCCCTGCGCGTGAGGGACCAGTGGATCCCCCACGCGAGGCTCTACCGCGCGGCCGCCGTCTGCGCCTCGCGCGAGGAGCTGGAGCTTGTCCAGCTGAACTCCTTCGGATGCGGGCTGGACGCCGTCACCACCGACCAGGTCTCCGAGATAATCAAGGGCGCCGGCAAGGTCTACACGCTTCTCAAGATCGACGAGGGCGCGAACCTCGGCGCCGCCCGCATAAGGGTCAGGTCGCTTCTCGCGGCCATGCGCGACCGGGGGAGGCTCCGCGCCCGCAACGCCGCCTCCGCCCCCTACTCCTTCACGCCCCCGAGGCTGAGCCCGAGGGACGCGCCCGGCTACACCCTCCTGTGCCCCCAGATGTCCCCCCTGCACTGGAGGTTCCTGGGCCCGGCCATGGAGCCCATGGGCCTCCGGCTCGAGATACTCCCGCACCTCGGGCCCGGGGCGGTCGAGGAGGGGCTGAGGTACGTGAACAACGACGCCTGCTACCCCGCGCTGGTGTCCATAGGCCAGATAATAAGCGAGCTCAAGGGCGGCCGGCACGACCTTTCCCGCACCGCGGTGCTCATGAGCCAGACAGGGGGCGGGTGCCGCGCGTCGAACTACGTGGCCTTCCTGAGGCGCGCCCTGTCCGAGTCCGGCATGCCCCAGGTGCCCGTGTGGCCCCTGGGCCTCTCGGGCTCGGCCACGGAGAAGGGCCTGAAGCTCGACCGCGCGGCCTACGGGCGGGCGGTGCTGGGCCTCCTCTTCGGCGACATGCTCCAGAGGCTGGTCCTGGCGTCGAGGCCCTACGAGCGGACCCGGGGCGACGCCGAGGGGCTGTGCGAGGAGTGGGTCGCCAGGTGCGCCGACGCGGTGCGCCGGGGCGACAGGGGGAGCTTCCCCGGCATGATTGCCCGGATGACGGACGAGTTCGCCTCCCTGGGCCTCATGCCCCCCGACAGGCCCAGGGTCGGGGTCGTGGGCGAGATACTCATAAACTTCCACCCCGAGGCCAACAACCAGGCCGTGGCCGTCCTGGAGTCCGAGGGCGGCCAGGCCGTGCTCCCGGAGCTCGCGGACTTCTTCCTCTACTGCTTCCACGACGACGTGTTCCGCGCCGACGCCATGGGCGGGGGCCGCATCCGCAAGTGGCTGGGGCTCTGGTTCATACGCGTTATGGAGAAGTGGCGCGTCCCCATGCGCGAGGCGCTGGCCCGCCACCCCCGTTTCGGGCACCTGAACCGCTTCGCGGAGCTCAGGGAGGCCGGCGAGAGGCTGGTGAGCCTCGGCTGCCAGTCCGGGGAGGGCTGGTACCTCGCCGCCGACATGGCCCTCATGCTCGAGAAGGGCATAAGGAACATCCTCTGCCTCCAGCCCTTCGGCTGCCTGCCCAACCACATAACCGGCAAGGGCATAGTGAAGGAGCTGAAACGCCGGTACCGGGGCGCCAACATCGCCGCCGTGGACTACGACCCGGGCGCGAGCGAGGTGAACCAGCTGAACCGCATAAAGCTTCTCATGAGCGTGGCCCGCTCCGGGATGGGGGCCTCGCGGGACGTTGCTTCCGTCCCGGCCCGGCTCCCGGACGCCTCCAGCGGGGCGCCGGAGGGAGCGGGCCCGCTTCCGGACTCTGCGGGGGGGGAGCCCGGGGGCGTCCCGCAGCTTTCGGTCTGCTCCCGCAGGGCGGCGGAGGCCGGGGCCCGGCTTTCGGACCCTTCTGCCCGGCTTTCGGACCCTTCCGCCCGGCTTTCGGACCTTTCGGACGCCGCGACGGAGGCGCGGGAGGGCGCTTTCCAGCTTTCGGACGGCTCCCGCGGGGCCGCGGGGGCAGGAGAGCCTTTTGCGGACGGCGCGGGCGAGCTTGCGGAAAGCGCTGTCCGGCTGTCGGACGCAGCAATTGATGCCCGAGATGCAGGGGTCACGCAGTCTGTTGCCGCTTACGGCGGCGTTCCGGACGGATTGGACGGATCCAGGACCGGGTCGGGCGGGGGGGCTCAGGACGGCCTGGCGTCTCTCCCGCCACAGGCGCCCGTAATTTCCGGGACTCCGGCCTCTTCCGGGGTTCCCGGGGTTCCCGGGGTTCCCGGGACAGGCAGGGAGGGGCCGGGCAATGGCGAGGCGAGGCTGCATTAGGGCCTGGCCCAGCACGGCTGGCCCGCTCCCGCAGGGCGCTTTCGGGCATTTTCGGACGTTTCCGGACGTTTTCGAATCTTGTCCGGCGTCAGAGGGCGTTTTTCCGTCACCTGCCGTGTCTGGCATTTGCAGAATCCCGCTCAGAAACCGGCTGTTTGGTCAATATGGAGAGGCGGACGGATCCGTCTCCCGCGGCACCGGGGACGGCCCCCGGACTCCGGAGGCGGTTCCCCGGACTCCGGAGGCGGTTCCAACGCACACAGGAGGCGGCCCCCGGACTCCGGAGGCGGTTCCGACGCGCTCTGGTGGCGGTTCCAACGCACACCGGAGGCGGCCCCCGGACTCCGGCAGCGGTTCCAACGCGCACCGACTCCGGAGGCGGTTCCAACGCACACCGGAGGCGGCCCCCGGACTCCGGAGGCGGTTCCCGGACTCCGGGGACTGCACCCGGACTCCGGAGGCGGTTTCCGGACTCCGGGGACGGTTTCCCAGACCGGGCCGGCAGGACGACGCCATGCTTCTCGAGTACCTGACATGCCCCGACGACCGCCTGTCCTTCTTCGCCCTGGCCTTCACGCTTGCCGTGGCAGAGAGCAGGGAGGCGGAGATCCCCCTCTACACTGCCCCGGACGGGGGCGGGCAGTGGAGGGCGAGCAGGTGGGAGCTGGAGAGGCTGCACCTGTATCTGAGGGTCACGGCCGACATCTCCGAGGGCGCCATCGAGGGCGCGAACATGCTGATAGAGAGCCCCCGTATCCTGGACAATCTGGCCAGGCACGGGTCGGACCCGAAGTTCAGGCTCGTGGAGGCGGACAGCATCTGCGTGTCCGTCATGAGGCTCCTGAGCCGCTCGCGGGGCGCACGGACCGCCTGGAGCAGGGCAGGGTCGGGCGCCGTCGCCCGGGGGGCTGGGGGCCCCGCCGGCTCGGGATCCGCTCATGAAGCCGGGGGCCCCGCCTGCTCGGGTGCCGCCTCCGAGGCCGGGGGCCCCGCAGGTCCTGGCGCCGCCGACCGGGAGCCCGGGGACCCGGCGGGCTCGGGCACCGTCCCTGAGGCCGGGGGCCCGGCAGGTTCGGTCGCCGCCCCGGGGGCCGGTGGCCCCGCAGGTCGGGGCACCGCCGCCCGGAAGGCCGAGGGCGGGGCGCCGGGGGCCAGCGCTGCCAGGGCCCGCATCCTGAAGGAAACGGCGAGGGCGATACTTCTGGGCGGGGACGAGCTGGAGTGCCGGAAATACCGCAGGGAGCGCTCGGGAGCGCCGCCCCTGTCCAGGAAGCTCTCCGGCCGGGCCGGACGCGCCGTCCTCCTGGAGCTCGTCCGCCTCTCCCGAAGGGAGGGGGCCATAGGCCCCTTCGAGAGGATCTTCCTGGACGAGGTCCTGGACATCCTGGGCGAGGATCGGAGCCTGCTCCCGATGATGGAGGACATAGCGAGGCTGGAGGACGAGGCCCTGAGCCTGGCCGCGGAGCTGGCGGCAGGCCGCCCCGGCCCGTCCGGCACCCCGCCTGCCGGAGAGGGCTGAAGCTCTGTGACGGGGGAAAGGCCGGAGTTCCGGAGTGTCGGAAAGTTCAAGCCGTGGAGCGGGCGTGACGGAGTTGCGGGGAGCCAGGGAGTCGGAGGGCCGTTTCGGCGCTCGGTTGCGCCCCCGGTCTGCCGGAAACTCTCCGGGGGGCAGGGTGCTACGTTGCTTTTGGGTAACTGTTCAGGTGCCCCGCCAAGAGGAGATCAACAGGAGGCCTTTCCAGCCAAAATACCCTCTACAGAAACTCTTCCCCTCAATATGAAGTATCCACCGTTGACTCTTCAACTTCAAAGGTTCCGCACCTGGGCTCTCTTCCTCCGAAAAGGCTCTAAACAGAGAGACGCCTGAACAGCTGCGCTTTTGGATTCGTATGGTTCGCCGGGATGGAGGGAGTCGCCAGGCACTGCGAGAGGATCATCTTGGACAAGGTCAGGGTCGAGGCCAATATGGACGTCACGGAGAAGGAGCCTGGCCAGTTTCCGGGGCAGGAGGACATCGCGGGGCCGTGGGAGAGGCCCTGAGCCCGGCCTGGGGCCGGGGGGAGATCGGCCCGGCTCGGCCGGTGACCAGCTCTTCGGGGGATGTCGTCTGATTCATGACGCTGGTCGTTGCCGGGACAGCCGCGCGTCCTGGAGAACCCTGGAAATCTTGCGGGAAATCCGGAAAGGCGCTCGGGGTTGGCAGCCTTGCCCGACACGCTGCCTGGGCGAGACCGTGAGAAGCCGTCTCGGCGGCCTGGAGCGGCGGGAGACGGGGCCGTCGGAGTTGGGGCGGAGGGTGTCGGTGTCCCCCGCGGACGCGGCGCCGGACTCCTCCGCCACCTTCTGCGGCGTGGCCGTGGCGGGGGACTTCTTGTCAGGGCGGCGCCTGGCCCTGGCAGCGAAGGGCTCTGCGGAAAGGAGATCCGAGGACCTTATGTCCGCGAGCCTGGGGCTGTCCCCCTTGGGCGAGGGCTGAACCAGATCCGCCAGCAGGGCGGGGCCGAACGGGCCAGGGTGGGCCGGCCGAGACATGATCAGAGGCTTGGCGGCCAGGCAGTCGAGGGCGCCAGCGCTCAGGGCCCCGCGCGGGACAATTGCCGCGAGCTCCCTGCAGTTATCCTTCTGGTGGTTCGCGATGGTCCATCCGGCGGAAAAGTCGCCGCAGTCAGTATCCAGCACAGCCGTGAGCCGGGGCGCGAAGCCGAGCTTCAGCACGCGGTCTCCGACAGACGGAGCCACGTGACCGTTCAAAGAGCTCTCGTAGCCTGGCCTGTTGCTCGTGATGATGGAGATCGCCCTTTATCCGGTGACATCCTCGATCTTCTGAAAAGCCTTCTTCCTGATCTCGTCCATCGACAAACCCAGCTGGAACGGGTGTGGCCCGTGCTCCTTAGGCCAGGTGAGCCGGCAGGCCCCCGGGAAGTCGGGTGACGTTCCTTGGAGAAGTTTCCCACGTCGGGTTGGGGAAATCGATAGTGTGTCAAATTATTGTTTTGGAGGGGAGGTTGGTACGATTCAACTATAAGGCTCTGACATATACGGCATCTCAAAATTGTACAAAAAAAATGAAAACTTAAATTCAGTTCCCATTTTCGCGTTTTAGCGATATTATTACGCTTCCGGATAAATATTAGAAAATGTTGAAAACTTTTCCCACATTATGGGAGCGAGTCATGGCAAAGAGATACCAAATCTGGGGCCTTGCGCTGATTTCTCACCCATGGAACAATAGCCGAAATTATAACATTTAACCGAACTCGTAATATTTATCTCGTCCGAAAGTGTAAGCGAAAGTTTAATCCGAAAAAAACTGCGATCTGATGGACTGATTTCTGGAAGAGACAATCCATTTAAGCAGTTCTGACTGACTTCATCATTTTCGGGTGAAGCTTTCGGAGCGAAAGCATCCGAAAGAGCACTTCACTACAGTTAATTTTGATGACCCTTTGCGAGACAATTTTTTTCGGAAACTGTGGCTTTTAATTTTATAAAATTACAATTGATATCTTGGATTCAAGTTAGTTTGATTTATAAAACACTCTTGCTATCGGTCTTGAACAAGTCAGTCTATAATTTAAATAATATTTTCATTCATCAGTTCAAGTGTTTCAAGAAAAAATCAGATTAAATTATGTTAAGTCGTATAACATAGATAATATATGTGTTGAATATAGCTTATATAATAAGGCATGCAAAAAAAATTTATGTTAAATATTACTTGTAAAATCGTTTAAGAAACTATCAAAAAATGGAGCCACAGAGAATGAAGGAGTTTGCATGAAGTATCATTCCCGGACGTTGCATTGCCTGCTCTCAGGGCCTGTCTTGCCTCCGTTCCCCAGCCAGCTGTTCAATGGCAGTGAGCAGGAGGGATGTTGCAGAGTCCACAGGGTAGCGGAATGTCATATAACATTGCCTGAAGGGCATGGTTCCTGGTAGTTGCCGTGGTGTTGAAGTGAACACGCACCGTTTAGGGATCCGTTTATGCCAGAAGCGCGAGAAGGGCATCTTCTCCAGTGCACTCTCCTTGCATGACGGAACGGCGGCTGAGCAACGACTTATGAGCCAGGGTTTAACATTGCAGGAGAGCCATCTCATTTCTTTGAAAATTGGCGACAATTCAGGTTCCCCAACTGGCAAACATCTTTCACCCCTCCTAGGTCCTGCCCTGGCCACGGGAACTAGTCTCTCCCTTGGCAACTTCCTCCGACGGGCAAACAGCTGAAGCAGGTGAGCCTGCCTCCGAACTTTCAGGGCGGCGTTCCTCGCGGTCCATGGCAAGCCTTCCCCTGCTGAGACCATGTTGAAACTCGCTCCCACGCAGGCAGATGATGCTCTTTGAGGCCAGGCAGCTTCACTTCGGGAGCAGAGTGCCATCCTTCATGCCCTGAGCGAATGCCTGCGTGGACAGGCACATAAATGGATGGGTACCTGAATGGTGATGTCCTTCAGACAAACGTTTCACGACTCTATTGGGTAACGGTGCCGATGCCGAGATTGGAGTCTTTGGATTTGAAAATGCTTGCATCTCAGTTCTTGTTTCTGTAAGTGTTCCTATTTCTGTTTCTGTAAGTGCTGATATTCCTGTTCCTTTTCATATGCCTGTTCCTGTTGCTTTGAGCTATGTCTCTATCGTCCTGGCCGGCCTGAATCTTTTAGAAGTCGAAATTTCGTTCCAGCCCTTTGACGGAAGACAGGCTCAGCAGAGCGTCTGATTCGCTGTATGTTGTGATAGTCAGAGTATTAACAGTGCATTTAGTGTGCTTAAGCAAGTCCTAATCCGCTTTCAAGCCTTTTCCCGCAATCTGTCAAGGCTGATTCAGCCAAGGTATTGATTAAAACTCCTGAATGCTATACATTAGGTAGCATGGCAGAATGGCTGACGGGCAGCCGACACTGCTGGCTGACGGCCTCGTTTCAGGAAGGACCGTGGCCGGAAGGGAGCATCATGACTCAGGATTCGACGACACCTCAGGATTTCCCCGGGTTGCATCTCGGGATGTCCGCATTTGAGGTACTGAGACGAAAAAATTTTGTCTACGTCGACAAGACCAAGTATTTCCTAGATTTGCTGAAGGAGCCCAAGTTTATTTTTTGCGCACGGCCCCGCCGTTTCGGCAAGTCTCTAACTCTCAGTGCCTTAGACGCTTTCTTCTCAGGGAGAGAGGAACTTTTCCGCGGTCTCGCGGCCGAGAGCTACATGCGCTCCCCGGATTTCCTTGCCCGCCCTGTCATTCGCCTGGACATGTCCGTAGCAGTGCCTGGCGACACCATTGCTGACTTGTCAGCGAGCGTCATGGACATTTTAAGAGAAAATGCCGCGAGACACAATGTTTCCCTGCATGGTCCCAATATCGCAAATGTTTTTTATAATCTTATTTCGGATGTTTACAATTCGACCGGGAATGAAGTTGTTCTCTTAATAGATGAATACGATGCACCGGTCATCGATGCCATAGTGTCAACTCACAAGAAAATATCCAATCCGGAACTGCTGTCCGCCAGACGAAGCGCCATGCAGGATTTTTATTTGATGATCAAATCGTCCGAAGCAAGAATCGAGATGGCGTTCATCACAGGGATCACCAAGTTCAGCAGGATGGGCGT
>JAISFP010000137.1 GCA_031263525.1 Deltaproteobacteria bacterium
TTGTGAGCGTGACTGGAGTTGAGTGGTGTGCTGTTTCGCTCTCCCTGGCGAGCCCCCCGAGACTCGGAGTCAGCTGTCTGGCCGGCTCCAGAGGCTCGCCCCCCGGACTCTGAGACAGCCGTCTGGCGGGCACCCGGCTCAACACCCCCACGGACTCGGGGTCAGCCCCTGGAAGGCTCCCATGGCTTGCCCCCCCTGACTCGGAGTCAGCTGTCTGGCCGGCTCCAGAGGCTCGCCCCCCCCCAGACTCGGAGTCAGCCGCCTGGCTGGCTCCAGAGGCTCGCCCCACGGACTCTGAGACAAGCCGCCTGGCGGGCACCCGTGGCTCAACACCCACGGACTCAAGTTCAGCCCCTGGAGGGCTCCCCTGCCTCACCCCCCGGATTCAGGCCGGCCCCCCTGGCTTGCTCACCGAGTTCACCCCCCTGCCGGCAAGCGGGGATTCCTGGCCTGAAGCCGGGCAGGCCTCCTTCACGGCAAGGGCCTGCCGCCCCAGACAGGACGATCACGGCCAGACACGACGCAGCAGACGGGACCCCCGCAACGCACGGATGCTCCCGAAAACTGATAGCGAGGCTCCATGGCCCTCTTCTCTCTCACGGTCTCTGACGCGGAGGATGTCCGCAAGGAAATTGGCGCGGCCCCCCAGGAGGCCGACCCGGCCGAGGCCGCCCGCAGGCAGGCCCGGGACTCGGCGGCCGCCGACCCGGCCCTGGCCGATGCGGCGGCCAGGAACGCGGAGCTCGTGGTGCAGGCGGACCCCCTGAACCCCGACTCCCGGACGAAGATCATAAACGTCATCGAGAAGTTCGGGCTGGAGTCCATGAAGCTCTCCGCTGAGAAGGCGAAGCTCCTGACCTCGTCGACCGGTGAGCTCTCCCGTGCCGGCGAGGGGGGCGGCATGGCCGCCCAGGCCCTGGGCGCCCTGGGGGACGCCGTCCGCTCGCTGGACCCTGCGGAGGTGGACTTCGACGCCAAGGGGTTCCTTGGCTTCTTCTCCCCTGCCAAGGCCTACTTCAAGAAGTTCGGGGGCTTCGACGACACTATAGCCGAGCTCTCCCGCTCCATGGCCCAGAGCCAGGGCTCGCTCAAGAACGACAACATAACAATCAACCTGGAGCGGACCAAGCTCATGGAGGCGAACAAGAACCTGAGACGCGAGATAGCCCTGGGCCTCATCCTTGACGACGAGATTTGCAGGCGCTTGGACCCCATTAAGGCCTCCGGCTCCGACCCGGACAGGGTGCATTTCATAGAGCAGGACGTCCTGTTCCCGCTGCGCCAGAGGATAATCGACCTCCAGCAGACCCTGGCCGTGAACAACCAGGGCCTGGTGGCCATGGAGGTTGTCTCCCGCAACAATTCCGAACTCATAAGGGGCGTGGACCGGGCGCTCACGGTCACGCTCGCGGCCCTCAGGACATCCGCAGCGGTGGCGGGTGCCCTGTACAACCAGAAAATCGCGCTCAAGAAGCTGAAGGAGCTGGACTCAGCCGCGAACGCCGCAGCGGCGGGCGCCGCCTTCGCCGGTCCCGGCGGCGGATCCTCCCAGGCCACCGTGGAGCGCCTGAAGGAGTCCTTCCGGGACGTCATGAGCTCCTTCGACGAGATAGACCGCTTCAGGAACGGCGCTGTCGCCTCCATGCAGGACAGCGTGCGCAGGTTCAAGAACCTAGCCGAGACCGGCCAGGCCGAGGTCGACAGAATCCAGTCAGGCAACCTGGGCTGACCGCCCGTGATTCAGCCGGATTCCGCCCGCAACTTTTCTAAAGGAACACGTCAGGCAACTCAAGCACGGCAGTTCCGGCTCACCGGCATTCCTACTTCTCGTATCCGGATTATTATGCGTTGCTGCTGTCCCCGTCGTCCTGTCCTCGTCCGTACAGCCGTAAACCATCTGTCTGTGCGATGCAGATAATCGCGATGCCCAGCCTCTTGCGCAACATCACTCCCAATGACGAGATGATGCGCCAGGGGTGGTGTTCTGCGAGGCGTCGCTTTTCCTTCATCCTCATGCAACCTTAATGGGAATAGACCCAGAGCGCCCATTCACCCGGCTGCCCGACGGGCGGATGCCGGGTCCTTTCCAGCAGCCTCCTCGCCTTACAAGACCGACCCGCACCCGTAAGTCCACTTCCCTCCAGTCCCCGACGCCGTTTCCATGGTTCATTTTTCAAGGAGCACCGGCCCGGTCCAGAATGGCCGCGGAAAGGAGAACAAATGTCCGGCCCCCGGCAAAAGACCCGACTCTCGCCTGCCGTCATCGCAGCTCTCGCCTTCTGCATCTCCTTGCTCGCTTTCACGCACACGTCCGCGGCAGATCACAATGTGACTATCGACACCGGGCCGATCTCCGGCTATGTCTACGGCAACAGCCCGGATGGCGACCCCTACTCCCCGACTGAAGATCCGAACGAAAACACTCTCATCATCACCGACGGCATCGATCTGGGGTTAAATCTAGCTTTCGGCGCTTACCATCTTTCCGGCACTTCCGTGTCCGAGAAACTGCTTGCGTCCGGAAACACGATCGTCATCATTGACGGTCGTGCCGCAAACATATACGGCGGATACGTCACAAAGGACAATTCTTCATCCTCCGGCGACTCTGTCGAGGTCACGCAGAATCACGCGGATGTCAGCGCTCAAGGTTCTGCCGATAACGTTACAGGAGGATACGCCTATATCATAAATTTTGAATCCGGAAGCGCGACCGCCAGTTCCAACACCGTGACCGTCGAAGGCAATGTTGTCAACGGCAGCGTGACGGGAGGGGTATCGTATTCTAACAGCCCGCGGGCGGCGGCCACGTCGAGCGCCAACAGGATCAAATTTTCAGAAACCGCAATTGCTGCCTCCATGACTGGAGGGAGAGCCACAGCCTCAGGGGATGAAGGTGCCGCTTCAGCCAATGCCAACTCGCTGACCGTCGAGGGCACGGTAAATTCTCAAGTGACGGGAGGATACACTATTGCATATGGCTCAAAAGGAACAGCCTCGTCTGTCGGCAACAAGATCAAATTTTCTGAACCAGCAACAGCCGGCTACATAACCGGAGGGAGAGCCAGACAGGAAGGGGATGACGGTACCGCATCCGCCGACGGCAACGTGCTGACCGTCGAGGGCAGAGTAAATCAAAGCGTGGCAGGAGGAATCTCTTATACGGGAAATGGTTCACGGGGTACAGCGACATCGAACGGCAACAGGATCACATTTTCAGAAAACGCTGTAGCCAGCTCCATAACCGGTGGGGATGCCGAAGCGAGGGGTGACAACGGAACCGCTTCCGCAGACGGCAACGTGCTGGCCGTCGGAGGCAGAGTCAATGTTCTTACGGGAGGCGATTCCAATACAACCGGCCAGGGAGGAATGGCCACGTCGGACGCCAACAATATCACATTTTCAGAAACCGCTGAAACGGTCACGATAACTGGAGGCTACGCCCAATCGCAAGGGGACGGAGGAACCGCTTCCTCCGGCGGTAACCAGCTTACTGTCGGAGGCAAAGTCAGCAACTACATCGTGGGAGGCAATTCCTCAGCAACCGGCTCAAATGTTACGGCCTTTTCGAGCGGCAACATGCTCAATTTTTCAAAAACAGCTTCAGCCTACTCCATAACTGGAGGTTACGCCGAAACTGACGGTGATAACGGAACCGCTTCCGCAGACGGCAACGGGCTTGTGGTCAAAGGCAATGTCGTCTCTTTCGTGATGGGTGGCAATTCCTATGCAGACGGCTCAGGGGTAACAGCCACTTCGAACGGCAACGAGGTGACAGTAGACGGCTCTGTCCAGTCCGACGTGACAGGCGGGGAATCCTTGACTGCCGGGACGGACGGAACGGCCCTGTCAACCCAAAACACCGTCACGATATCGGCAGACGCGTTCATCGGCGGCGACGTGACTGGGGGTAATGTTTCAGGCGCTGTTCTCGAGACCGCAACATTCAACACCGTGAACATACTGGGGGGAACTTTCAGTCCCGCCAGCCGGATCATGGGAGGCGCGGGAACTCTGAACCCGTCCGGAAGCGACGTGTTCACCGGCAACACGCTGAACGTCAAGTCTGCGGGGGTAAAAGTCGGGGGAGTCGAAAATTTCCAGCTGCTGAACTTCTTCGTGCCCGCCTCCCTTCCCGCAGGCGTTCCCGCGCTCGAGATCTCGGCCGGCGGCACCGCGAGACTGGAAAACGGCCAGGGGACGTCTTCTGCCGTGAGAGTCATCATCGACGGTGCCGTCTCGCCACTCGGCCCCGGCCAGACATTCCTCCTTATCAAAACGGATCCCGGAAAACTCGAGGGAACGCCGGATCCCCTCGCCTCCGGCGGGAGTCTGACGCTGGGCGTGACCCTGAAATACGGCCTTGGAATCACGGCAGACAACTCGGCAGGACTCCTAACGGCTTCCGTCACGTCGATGCCTGCTGAGGCGGACGAGCGGGCGAAGTCCATCTCAGCCGGCCGGCTCACCGGCCTCGCCCTGACCGCCCAGGGAGCCGACCTCGTTTCCGGGCAGGGCATGGAGGCGGCGGTCTCGGCAGCACGCGGCGCCGCCCGAGGAGGGACGAACACGGGGTTCGGCGTCTCCGCCTTCGCGGCAGCCTCCGCAGGGCGTTCCCGCTATGACACCGGATCTCACGTGGACGTCTCCGGAATGGTCCTGGTGGCCGGAGTATCCTTCGGAATCGGGCTCGAGAGCGGGACCCTGACCGTGGCGCCTTTCGTGGAATACGGCACGGGATCCTTCGACACCTTCAACTCGTTCGTCTCATCCGCCCAGGTCCGCGGAAGCGGGGATGTCCGCCACGCGGGAGGCGGCATCATGATCCGCATGGATTTCGACGGCCCCGGACCGGGCGGCCTCTATCTGGAGGCATCAGGGCGCGCGGGGCGGGTCCGGACCGACTTCATGTCAGAGGATCTGAGGAGCGCCGCGGGCGTCGCGGCGTCCTACGGGCTGGAGACCGCCTACCGAGGCGTACACGCGGGCATCGGCTACGTCTGGGACGTCTCCGACAGGGTGACCGCCGACATCTACGCCAAGTACCTCTGGACACGGCAGAAGGGCGGGACGGTCAGGCTTTCCACGGGAGATCTTGTGACCTTCGGCGACGCGGACTCGAGCCGGGCGCGGACCGGCTTCAGGCTGTCATACAGGGCTTCCGGATGGGCCGTCCTCTACGCCGGGGCCGCCTGGGAGCACGAGTTCGACGGGGAAATGGCCGCCTCGGCCTACGGATTCCCCATCCGCAGGCCGTCCCTGCGGGGAGGCACGGGCATAGGCGAGATCGGCGCGTCTTTGAGGCTGTCGGAATCAGTCCCCCTGACCCTGGAGCTCGGGGCAAGGGGATACATTGGCCGACGCAAGGGGTTCTCCGGCTCCTTCATGATCAGTTTCGAATTCTGACCCCAGGCAGGGCGCACGGGCGTAGACAGGCATCACGGCCAGCGGTTCGCTTCACGGCGAGCACCCGCCAACCCTCCAGCCCTTCCCTGACATGCACCGCGGCAGTCCTTCTTCCGGTCGTCCCATTCCGCAATTCTTCTGTCTGTTTCACAAATTGATCATCCTGTAGCGTAGAAAATATCATCAGTGCCGGATACGTGCTTACTTCAGCACATTGCCTTGACCCCGGCAGCAAGCCAGTCTGTTCTTCATTCAGACTGCCTTCTGTTAGCCCGCCAACCGTTCAGCTAGATACCTTCTAATCTGCCGGTCATCCTCCTTGCCGCCTTCAAATCTGCCGGTCACCCTCCTAGCCGCCTTCAAATCTACCAGACGTTCTGCCGCCCTGCCTCCAAATCAGCCGCCGCTCAAGATTCTAACCTTGAACGGTCTGACTTTAGGGCATGTCATTAAGATCAATTCTTCTTCGAGCTACCGTCAGGAGTCTCATTCAGGACACATCTGGAGCAAAACTCTCCAGTCATCCCTGCGGGACATGAGCGTCTATCGAGAAACGTCTCTCGAACTTCTTGGACATGAGTATCCAGACCAGCGCTGACGTGTCGTGAGACCGAAAGGCAAATCCTCCATGACAGTCAGCTGACGAATCCGGCGATCAAATTTTCACAAATTGCCCTCCGGACCAGCCCGGCCTACCTGCACAAGCGCTCCCTCTTGCCCGGACAGGCACACCGGACCGGACTTACCCTACTTGCCAGGATCCCCATCCGAACCGGACGAGTCCTTCTTGCCCTGCCCCATCCTGACCGGGAGATCCTTCTTGACAGGCGCCTTCTCCTGATCGGGCGAGACCTCCTGGCCAGGCTAGTCCTCCTGGCTGGACGCGCCCTTCTTGCCCTGCCCACGCCTGACCGGACGAGTCCTCTTGACAGGTGACTCCTCCTGAGCGGGCGAGACCTCCTGGCTGGGCGCGCCCTCATTGCCGCGCCCCCTCCTGACAGGACGAGACCTCTTGACAGGTGCCCCTTCTTCCTGACCAGGCGTAGCCTGCTGACCGGAAGAGTCCTTCTCGCCTTGACCCCTCCTGACAGGACGAGCCCTCTTGACAGGTGCCCCTTCTTCCTGACCAGGCGTGGCCTCCTGACCGGAGGAGTCCTCCAGACCGGACGAGTCCTTCTCGCCTTGACCCCTCCTGACAGGGCGAGCCCTCTTGACAGGTGCCCCCTCTTCCTGACCAGGCGTGGCCTCCTGACCGGAAGAGTCCTCCAGACCGGAAGAGTCCTTCTCGCCTTGCCCCCTCCTGACAGGGCGAGCCCTCTTGACAGGTGCCCCTCCCTCCTGATCGGGCGAGATCTCCTGCCCGGAAGCTCCCTCCTGGCCTGACGAAATCTCCTGGCCGGAAACTCCCGCCTGACCGGGCAAAATCTCCTGCCCGGACGCTCCCGCCTGGCCGGAAGTGCCCTTCTTGCCTTGCGCCTTCCTGACAGGAAGAGCCCTTTTGACAGATGCCCCTCCCTCGAGACCTGACGAGCCCGCCAGAGCGGAAGAGCCCGCCTGTCCGGAGGAAACCTCCTGACCGGAAGAGTCCTCCTTGCCGGACGTGCCCTCGTTGCCAGGCTCCCCCTCCAGATCGGACGAGACATCCTGGCCGGAAGCGCCCTCCTGACCGGACACGCCTTCTTTGCCAAGCTCTCCCTCCTCACCGGACGAGGCATCCTGGCCGGATGAGCGCTCTTTACCGGACGAGACATCATGGCCGGAAGAGCCCTCCTGACCGGACGAGACATCATGGCCGGAAGAGCCCTCCTGACCGGACGTGCCCTCCTTGCCAGGTGCTCCCTCCTGGCCGGGCGAGACCTCCTGGCCGGAAACGCCCTCCTGACCGGACGTGCCCTCCTTGCCAGGCGCTCCCTCCTGGTCGGGCGAGTCCTCCTGGCCGGAAACGCCATCCTGACCCGTCAATATCTCCTGACCAGAAGCGCCCTCATGGCCGGACGTGCTCGCTTTGCCAGGTGCTCCACCCTGGCCGGACGTGTCCTCTTGACAGGACGAAACGTCCTGAGCGGACGTGCTCTCCTTGCCGGACCCGACCTCTCGGCCGGACGGGGCATCCTTGCCGGACAGTCCGCCGGAACCGGACTCGCCGATGCTCCCGCCGGTGAAGGTCACCGTCACGGGCCCTTTCAGCTCCGTGACGGGCGGGCTGCCGGTGAAGATCTCCGGGAAGTTCACGGGCCGGATATGCGCGGCCTTTCCGTCGGGGCCGAAGTCTATGATGACGCCCTGCATGGACGCCATCCGGGTGGAGGGGGTGAAGTTGAAGCGGCGTCCCAGAATGCAGGACTTCAGGACACCCTTGGACTCCATGCCGATGATGGAGTCGTGGGGCCCGGTCATGCCCAGGTCGGTGATGTAGGCCGTGCCGCCCGGGAGAATCTGGCAGTCAGAGGTCTGGACGTGGGTGTGGGTGCCCACAACCGCGCCGCAACGACCGTCCAGGTGCATGCCCATGGCCTTCTTCTCGGCGGTGGCCTCGGCGTGGAAATCTATCACGGTGGTCCAGCAGCCCGCCTGGGCCATCTCCGTCGCCATCCTGTCCGCCGCCCTGAATGGGCAGTCCAGGGAGAAGGGTATGTAGACCCTGCCAATGAGGTTCCCGAAGCCTATCTTCTCCCCTCCGGGCCCCTCGACCACGGTCCAGCCTCTGCCGGGGCACGGGTCTGGGTAGTTAGCCGGCCTCACGAACCTCTGGTCCTCATCGTAGAGCTGGTAGGACTCCTTGTGCTGGAAGCTGTGGTTCCCACCCGAGAGGGCGGCCACCCCGGAGGCCAGGAGCGTCTTGGCGTCCTTGGGGAGAAGCCCCTTGCCGCCCGAGGCGTTCTCGCCGTTCGCGAGCACGACGTCCACCCCCTCGCTCTCCACGAGCTCGGGGAGAAACTCCTTTATCACCGTCCTGCCAGGCCTTCCGAATATGTCCCCGAGGATGAGAAGCCTCACTTGCCCGACCTTTCCTGCGGCCCGCTCGCGCCGCGCTCGCTGGACGGCCCGGCGGCCCGGGCTCCCTGACGCAACCCGCTCCCGCCCGCGGCACCGGTCCGCTTCGGCACGGGGGCTACGGGAACCTGCCGGAGTCTGGCGACGCCGGCGGGAGAATGCGCGTCTGGCACCTTTATCCTCTTCCAGAACTGTACTATTTTACCATAAATATCTGATATTGACAAAGAGTAAAATTCTAAATCTCTCCGGCAAAAGCCAGGCACGCGCAAAACGTTGAACCTCCGAATCGCCATCCCTCTGCATCAAGGCAATAAACAGCGGAAGAACCTACCGTGCATAGCCTTACGATATATCGTTCTAAATCAATCAAGATCGATTATCTTCGATATTGGATTCCCTGCTGACGGTTGCGGACTGAAAAGCCACGAAAACTCAGGCGACCTGAATACTGAAAGCTGGGAAGCAGACGTCCTGAAGGCAGGGTAGTGGTCTCCCGACGTTCTGAAGACGGGGAACTGGGCTGCCCGACGTTCTGAAGGCGGGGAACTGGGTTGCCCGACGTCCTGAAGGCTGGGAGCTGGGCTGCCCCTATGGCCGGATACCAGGGGGTTGTGACGCCCGGAGTCCGGGAGACAGGACTTGAGGCAGTCGATGCGTCAAAATATAGGATGCTCCTAAATAAAAAATAGAGCATATAGTATCGTTTAAGGAGATAAGGTGCCATGCGATGCCGTCTTTAGACATAAATTCAGCAAGCCATTCCCCCTTTGTACATTTCGCAGAATGCCTGGCCGCCTTGAAACATAACTCAGGATATCCTGCCTCCTAATAGTTTGAGCACGCTATGTTGAGATGTCGGACGACAGGGAAGCCTCATCGCCCCGTGCATCTTCGATTCAAGCTTCTGAGGCGGGAGCAAGCGAATATCAAAGTACCTGTCATGCCTTCCGCGAAGATACATTGCAGGTCTCATCACTCGGAACGCCATCGGCTAGGAATAGCATTATGTCACGTAACTAGTAATTTAATCAGAGATAAACAATATCATATTTCCTATCTTGTAGAGCAATTAGATATGATACAGAAAACATCCTTTATCTCGTCAAACCATCAGAGATAAAATCAGTATGTATCGTCACTAGTCACACTATCAGCAAGATAATTCAGTATGTCCAGCAATTAGTCACGCCATCAACGATGATACGTAGCAGATTACATAACTAGTCACGCTATCAGCGACGAGATGCAGCTGGTACCATAACTAGTCACGTTATCAGCGATGAGGCGCGGTAGGTTCCGTCAATTTCACGCCATCAGCGAGGAGACGCCGTCCGTCAGGTTACTCGTCACGTTATCCGCAATGAGATACAGTAGGGCCCGTCACCAGTCAGATCACCCACGACGAGACGAAGCGGGTTCCGTCACTATTCACGCCATCATCTTTGAGGCGCAACAGGTCCCGTAGCTCGTCAAGCCGTTCGCGAGGTAACGCCGTATGACCCGTAACTTGTCACGCCTTCCCCGCTGGCGCCGCTGCACCCCCCCCGTGCCGCTCGTCCCTGCCCCTCGCCCGGGAGGCGAAGACGCCCAGGAGGCACATGGGCGCGAATATCCAGAACAGGATCTTCGCGGCGGTGATGAAGGCCGGGTACTTGTCCGGGGTAAGCTCGCCGGGGCCTATCACCTGGGCGAAGACCAGGGTGGTGAGGGCGATGGAGCTTATCTGGCCCGTGAGGCGGGTCACGGCTATCACCCCCGAGGCCTGGCCTATGCGGGCCGGAGGCACGGAACTCATGATGGCGTTGGTGTTGGGCGCGCCGAAGAGGGCGAAGCCGGCCCCGCACAGGCTCATGGCCACTATGACCAGCGGGAGCGGGGCGGCGGCGTCCAGGAAGATCGCCAGCAGAAGGATGCCCGCAAGTATCACGGCCAGGCCCAGGGATGAGAGGAGGCCCGCGTCGTAGCGGTCGGAGAGCCTCCCGGCGATGGGTGTCAGGACCGTCTGGACCAGGGGCTGGGAGACCATGATGAAGCCCGTCACGGCCGGGGGGAGGCCCTTCGAGTACTGGAAGTAGAGGCTGAGGAGCATGGTGATGCTAAACGAGCTCACGTAGCTTATGTAGGCCGCCAGGCTGGAAAAAGTGAAGCGCCTGGAGTCGCGGAAGAGCGCCAGGTCGACCATGGGGCTGGGGCTCCTGAGCGTCCTCCACACGAAGCCAGCGAAGAGGGCAATGCCGATCACCAGGAGCGGCAGGGCGAGCGGGTGCCCCAGAGTCGTGAAGCCCGTGAAGCCCAGGGCCACGGCCAGGATCCACAGGAGCGACCCCGAGCGGTCCATCCGGACGTCCTCCGTGGGGTCCTCGCCCTCCACCATGTGGATGAGGACTATGGGCGGAACCAAGGTCACCGCGCCGAACCAGAAAAGCGAGCTCCACCCGAAGGCCTCCACCAGGAAGCCCCCCACTATGGGGCCCAGGCTCAGGGCCAGGTACACGGAGCCTATGACCAGCCCCAGGATCCTCCCCCTCTCCTCGCGGGGGTACGCTGCGGCCACCATGGCGGTGGCGGTGGTGAAGAAGGCCACCAGCCCCGCCCCGGTTATGACCCTGGCTGCCACGAAGGACGGGAAGGACCCGCACATGGCGTTCAGGGCCGACCCTACGGCCGCCACGTAGAGGCCCGCTATAGTCACCTTCCTCCTGCCCACGATGTCGGAGAGCCTCGCCACCGGAGCGGAGAGCGCCGCCATGGCGAGCATGGCGCTCAGCAGGAGCCATCCCACCTGCGCCGCGGAAAGGAGCAGGTCCCTCTCGATAGCCGGGGCGGCTATGGTTAGGGCCGTGAAGCCCATGTTCCCGGAGAGGTTGGAGGCTATCGCCATTATGAGAAGGAGCTTCCGCCGCCTGAGTTCCTTCGGCCCGGCAGGTCCTGCGGGGGAGCCCTGGCCTCCGGGGGACTCGGCCCCGTCAGGACGGCTTTCGTTCGCGCTTGTGGACATTGTCTCTAAGCCTTAAGTGCGCCCCCCCGTGTCCCCGTGCCTGGACCTGAGGCGGGCGGTCTGGTGGTTGACGCCTCTGGGGCGGAAGAGTGAAGGACGCGGGCCAGCCGCGCCCGGCGGCCCCCGGGCGGACGTCAGGGGAAGGTGACGGACACGGGGGTCTGCCGCACCGGCACCGGGTCCGGCCCTGCGGCATGAGGTCCCCCGAACCGGCATCGGGTCCGCATGAGGTCAGCCGAACCGGCATCGGGTCCGGCAAGAGGTCAGCCGAACCGGCACCGGGTCCGGCTGGATACGGGAACGGGAACAGGGTAGGCTCGGACACGCTGTCCAGCCCGGTACGGGCCCGGGTAAGGCACGCCGCAGACACGGGGCCTGACCCCTCACTGGACTGGACCGGCCCGGACATGGGATGAAGCCCGGCATGAGCTCCGGGCCTGAAAGGTAGGAAGGACGGGCGGAAAGGCCCACTGGAAGTTCTCCGCTTGAGGCCCGGAAACAGGAAGCCCGGAGCGCCTGCCCGCCCCGGGCCGCCGGTCGGTCGCAAGGGCCCGTTTTCAGCCCCGGCGGCCCTCTAAGGTGTAACACATCTCCAATCTCCCCCGCTACCGCCCTTATCAAGTGCTTCGCGGACTGGTGCCACATGAAGGTCGTCCCTGTGACCTAGAAAGTACGCCGCAGGGGGCATGGCCCACCCACCCAAACGCTTCCCGCAAGGCCTGCCTCTGGGCCCCTGACTGTCTTGGCCTATGGGCCTCTGGGCCTCGGGGGCATCTTCGCTTCTGAGGCTCGGGGCGTCTTCGCTTCTGAGGCTCGGGACCTCTTCGCTTCTGGGGCTCGGGGCGTCTTCGCGTCTGGGGCTCGGGGCCTCTTCGCTTCTGGGACTCGGGGCGTCTTCGCTGCTGGGACTCGGGGCGTCAGGACACCTGAGCGTCCCCAAATTCTGTATTTGGGATTCTGTGTGTCAAACTACCTCTACATCTGGACTTCAAAATCTTCCGACTCCCGAGACATCGAATCACCGAGGTTCCCATCCTTCGGAGTTTGGGGATTTTGGGCGTCTAAAAATTTCTAAAGCTGGGATTCTAGACAAACTGGCTTCTTGACATCCGGACCTCAGCTCATCCTGATTCCGAAACTCCGAGCCTCCTTTCCTCCTGGCTTCAGAGCCTCAGGACATCCAGTCCTCAGGGCATCAGGGCACACGGAGTTCTGGCCTCCTGACGACCCCGCAAGCCTGCTCAAGCATACCCATTACCCACGGCACTTTCCGCACGGGAACATCATGAAATCCATGAGAAACTGATTCAACGATGATTCGCTGGCATCAAAAGCGATTCACTTGTTGCACCCGTCCTGCCACAAGCCTCCCCTCAGGCAAAACCCTGAGCACCCGCCGGACCAGACACCTCCTTTCGCTACCATGCCGTACGGTGCCGTTCTGTCCACCTCCGTGCTCTCCGGCTCCGCGCTACCCGGTGCCGTTCTGTGCGGCACCGTGTTGCCCGGTGCCTTGCCGTCCGGTGCCATTCCGACCGGCAACATGTACTCGCTCCCGCCCACCCCAGACGGGACTCCTGCCCCTGGACCGGTCCTTCGGCGAGTCCGGGGGACGAATGCGCAAGTTGGGGCGTCGCGCCCGTCCGTTAGGGTGCCCGCGAAGCGGCGAAACCCGCCCGGGATCCGTCCGCGCTTGACTTTTATACCTTTTTACAGTTTCATAGGCACGTGCGGTAGACTGCCGCCCCCGAACCACCTGCCCTTCACCCCCCGCAGGGGAGGGGGCTCAAGGATGAGAATTATGGCTGACCTCCTGGCTCCCATGAGCGGCAACATTTGGAAGATACTCGTAAAGGTCGGCGACAAGGTGTCGGCCGGCGACGAGCTCATCATCATGGAGGCCATGAAGATGGAGATCCCGGTAGCCGCCCCCGAGGCCACCACGGTGAAATCCCTCCTGGTGAAGGAGGGCGACCCCGTGGAGGCCGACTCGGTCCTGGCGGTGCTCGAGTAGGGCCTGCCGCCTGTCCGTACCCCGGACCTTACCGCGCCCGCCTTCCTGTCCGGCTCCGCCTCCCGATGCACCGGAGCCGACCTTCCCGTCGGAAGGCCCGGACCCCGCGCCGCCTCCAGGGCCTGACCGACCTGAACCGCCTCCGCCTCCCGCCCTCCTTCTGCCTCCATCCGGCCTGCCAGGCCACGCCGGCCCTTCCGGGACCGCCCTCCCCTCAGTGAGGACGCCTCCCCGGCCTTCCGGACCCCTACAGGCTCTCCTTAAGGGCTTGCACCGCTTTCCCGCTCCTTGCGGATGCCGCCCTCCCGTGAGGGCTGCCGCGGACCCCTTCCGGACGGCAACGCCTATCCCTCGGAGGGACGCCGCTTCCCCGGTCCCGACGAACGCCGCCCTCCCGTGAACGCTGCCACGGTCCATCCCTGTCAGATCGTCACTGCTCTTCCTTTTACTCCCTGTCGGCTCCGGGGCCCTGGTTCTGCACGCCCCTTTCCTTGCCGCTCCAGGACACAGCATCGGTGCTGACACCCTCCCTGCCAGCTCCAGGACCCTGCCTCGGCCCTGACACCCCCCCGTCCGGCCCCGTGACCCTGCCTCGGTGCTGACACCCTCCCGTCCGGCTCCGGGACCCTGCCTCGGTCATGACACCCACCCTCCCTGCCGGCTCCGGGGCCCTGCCTCGGTCCTGACTCCTTCCCTTCCGACCGCCTCCCGGCTCCCTGTCTGGGCCTCCCTCCATGTCCTGACCCGGCCCGGCACACCACCCGGCGCCCCTGCCGCCGGTCCCCTATCCATGCGCATTGACGTCCACGTACACCTGAGCCCCCCCTACCTCCTGGAAGACCGGAAGGGCGCCCTGCGCGGGGAGCCCGCCCTGGAGCTCCTGTACGGGGAGGAGTCCGCCAGGATGTGCTCCACGGACGAGCTCCTCCGCTCCATGGACGAGGGCGGCGTCGACAAGGCCCTGGTTGGCGGATTCCCCTTCCGGGGCGAGGAGGGGGCGAGGCGCTTCAACGGCTGGATCCTGGAGGAGTGCGCCCGGCACCCGGACAGGATCCTGCCCATGGCGGCCTTCGACCCCAGGGCCCCCTTCGCGGAGAACCACGCCAGGTGGTTCCTGGAGCAGGGGGGCTTCGGGCTGGGGGAGCTGTGCGTCTACGACCAGGGGCTGACCGACCCGGTGCTGGACCGCCTGGAGTCGCTGATGGCGATTGCCGCGGAGCACGACGCGCCCGCGCTGGTCCACGTGAACGAGCCGGTGGGCCACAGCTACCCCGGCAAGGCCCCCATGGAGATCCGCCAGATAGACTCCCTGGTCAGACGCTCTAAAGGGGCGAGGCTGATACTGGCGCACTTCGGCGGCGGGCTTCCTTTCTTCGCGTCTCTCAGGAAGGAGATGAGGGAGAGCCTCGCCTCGGTACGCTTCGACACCGCGGCCATGCCCTACCTGTACCGGCCCGAGGCCCTGAAGGCCGCGGCCGGATTCCTGGGGGCCCGGAGCTTCCTTTACGGGAGCGACTACCCCCTCCTGGCCCCCTCCCGTTACGAGAGCTACTTCAGGGACGCCGGCCTCGCCCCGGAGGAGACGGAACAGGTCTTCGGCGAGGCGGCCAGGGAATTCCTGAAACTTTAGGGACATCTCCTCCGCCCGTCTCCCCCTGGGCAGGATGCTCCAGGGGCGCCGCCGAGCTACCAGGATGCGCTGCCAAGCTTCGGGCGGATGTCCGGAAAGCTGGTAAGTTCTGTCAGGCCAGGCCAGGAAAGACAGAAAGCCGGAAGGCAGTAAAGCCGGAAGGCAGTAAAGCCGGAAAAGCCTGGGCAGCCAAAAATCCGAGTGTTGACGGATTCCTGAACTACCCGCAGGGTCATCATGCATCTCCGGACCCAGTGCAGTCCCGAAGGTTCAAGATGTATCCTGAGTCAGCAGGACCGGGGATCTCCAGAATCCACTTCGACTGATCTCCAGCCTCGCAGGTCTCCTAGCCTCCTGGCTGTCTGGCCTCCCTTCCTCCTGGCCTCCGGGGCTCCAAGCATCCGGGTTTCCTGGTCACCCAGGCTCAGGGCCTGCCGGCCCCCCAACCTCCTGGCCTCCGGGGCTCCAAGCATCCGAATCCTCCGTTCCTCCGGACCGCAAGGGTTCTGAGTCTCAGGGGCACCGATCCTCCAGGCTTCGGCAAGGTCTTCGGCTGGACCGTCCGAATTTCTGAGGCCCTTGGTCCATGCCTCCTCCCTTCTCCTCCGGGGCGACGGGAAGGCCAGAGGCATCTCCAGGCTTCCCGAAGCCTCTTCCAAGCAACAAGCAGATATCAGAAAGTCGAAAATCACTTAAAATCAAGAAATTATGTCGAATGTGAGCAACTGGTGCATACGTATGCCGGGGCGATCTGCGGCCCCGAGCGCCTCCGGACCTCGGGGCCTTCCGGACGGCAGACGGAAGGAGGGACGGCGAACCAAGGGGCAGAATGACAAGGGGGCGGCTGGGCCGTGGACGCCTGAAGCTCATGCCCTGCAGGCCTCCTGACCTCGCCTCTGGGCCCGTCAGTAAGACTGCCCGAAGGATTCCAGTGAGCCCCGAGACTACGGAACTGGGAATGACTGAGCCGGGGGAGCCTGCGGCTCGGAGCTCACCGCCAGACACCTGACCCCCAGGGCCCGTTCTCAGCCAGCGAAAATAATTGACCCGGCCCCTCCTGTATCGTGGCAGACCCTCCTGCGTCCCGAACGGACCATTCCGTCTTCCGGCCTGGAGCTTCAGGCCCCTGACGGGATGGTCCCCTTCATCAGGTCCATGGCCCACCTCCTCCATGAACATGGACCCCCTCCTCCAAGTAGATGGCCACCCACCTCCATGACCATGGACCCTTTCCTCCCAAGTCTATGGCCACCCTACTCCAGGTCCATGGCCCCCTTCATCCAAGTCCATGGCCACATTCATCCAGGTCCATGGCCACTCTTCCTCCAGGTTCATGTTAGAGTTGTCGTCATCACCTATTAGCTTAAGGTGGAGTTGATCAGATCAATTATTGCCTTCCCCTATATATATGGGCCATCCGCCTGAGGCTATGATCACGAACTTAGTCGATTGAACACTAGCTCACAGTGAAGAAGGCCCATAGGTCCAGATTTACTTTCCGGGGGAATACCATACCGTGAGAGTTCCTGCCGTGTAGGGGGAAAGGCCTTTTAGGAAAATACTCATGCAGAATGTGTGGACAGCGTCTCCGAAAGCGCAAGCCGCGTAATGGCTGGCATAGTGGATTTCAATTGACAAATTGACGTCTCATTAAATTTTATATTGAAAATATTTACTGGAAAATCTTCGTATGTTTAGTTTATGAAAAAATAGATTATGGTTTAAAATTTTTTAAAAATTCCAGTTAGATATTATTTATTGTTTGTAACCACTCAGGCACTCGTCCGAGGGGGACTCTCCAGGGGGATCTTACCAACAAATACCCTCTACGGAAACTATTTTTCTCCATATGAAGTATCGCTAGTTGGCTCTGCAATATAAAGGGTTCCTCATCAGGGCACTCATCCTCCGATGAGGTCATTAATAGAGGAGTCCCCTGAATAGTTACTAAATGACAATGTATATGTAACATTCTTTTCAATCTATTAAATTATATTTAATTTAATTATTTGGCAAATAAACAGCGATGAATCAAGTTGTTGTCACACAATACAATTTAATTAAATTTTCCACATCTAATCTTATATTACCCATTTAATTAAAGGTCGGAATCTTCTGTCATGTTTTGAGAGCGAATTATGGCAAGTAGATACCAAGGCTGAGGGTTTGCCCAACCTTTCCACCTATGAGCTGATAGCCAAAATTCCGACATTTAACTAAACGGGTAATATCATGCTCTATACGGAAATTCAAATAGATATGAAAATTAAATATTCAAACAAAAAAAATTCTAAAGTAATCATACTGCTGATGTATTTAAAACAGAAACTGCCATATTAGTTAAGGAAAGAAATTAGGTGTCATATTGTGTTAAATCATTTTATGAGATTTCAAGACACATGATTCAGGCATTGCTGTCAGCAACCGATATGGTGAATAGTATTACCCTTGAAAATTTTCGTTTTCCAGAAGATTTTCCTTTTCCAAGATTTCTTGAGATTCTTGTCGAAGACTATAAGCCAACCAACAGAGGAACCGGATATGTCCATATAGCCATACAGCTGTTTATAGGCTTTTTTCAGAGGCTTGTTACCCTTGATTTTAATTTCCAGCAGATAGAGAAGCCCCTTGTACTCTACGACAATATCACACCTTTTGTTTAACAGGGCGCAATCTCTTTGAATGCTGGCACCTCCGTTCAGGACCCTCTGCAGGAAAGCGAATAAAACGAGGTGAACGAATGCCTCGTTGGCCAGGTTCGTGAGATCTTTTCGGATATTTTCAACAAGTTTATCAGATGCTTTGATTATATCTTTTTCGAAATTTTCATTAATATTGTTTTTTAGAGTTTTATAATTAGGTATTAAACTGTTCATAGCATCATTAATATCGGCAACCACACGATTTTTTAATCTGTTCTTTTTCTTCAAGGCCTTACTGTTTATGCGCCAGTATTTTTGAAACGCCTTGAGAAGGCCATTCATGTCGATGCCTGTTCCGTCCATCCATTTGTTGGCAAAAGATTCGGGTATTTCCTTCTGGATGTCCCAGGTCAAGCGCCTTGCGATAACCTCCCCGTAGACGGGGTTGGCTGGCCAGTATTTTTTTTTCTGCGGAATCGGCTTGCAGGATCCCGAGAACGACCACGTATCCTGCATCGTCGCTCGACACTCCATTCGGAAATGATTCAGCCCCGACGATGACCGACTCGACAACTCTTCTGACCCTTGGTTCCCTGAGCCGTTCAGCTAGGGTGTCGAAATGGGTGTCGTTGCGCAATAAGAGATCATGGACCGCAAGGTCGATTTCGTTTGCCGTGACAATCCTGGCGTAATCATTCTTGAACTGGTCAACTATGACATTTTCTGCAAGAGCGTTGACCAGCCAGGGCTGCCCCTCGGTCCAGTTCCAGGCCCTCTCGACGGCACCCTTCTCGAATATCTGTCCCGTGTCCGCCGTGTGCTGGCCGTAAAGGGACTCGATTTCCTCCTTGCTGAAGTTGGCCAGCGTCAACGACTTCTTTTTGACATTGAAAGGACTGGCCAGTCCTGCCGACTGTTCATCTGGTCTGACCCTGTACCGATAGTCCCTTAGGTCCCGCATGCCCACAAGCGCCATTGACCTTGGGAACACAGTTTTCGGGGAATTGTAACGGTAGAGATAGCCGTCCCTAATCTGTGTCAGAAATGTGATAAGGGGATCTTCATGCATACAGTCGGCCTCGTCGAAGAAGACTACCAGTTCCCTGTCCAATGAGCGACAAATGTCATTCAACATGTTTTGAACTTTTGAACTAGGAGCTTTCATGTAGGGTTCTTCGGTAAAGGAGTAGGCCAGATTGCTGATCTTGTCGACACTGGAATCTCTAAGTCCTTTGTCTATCCGGTCGACTACAGTGCTCATGGCGATGTCTATTTCTTCCATATTTCGTAAAGAAGCCAAAGAGCAATTGATAGCGTAATACTTGCCCTCGCAAATAATCTGTTCGGTCAGCTCAACCAGACACGTGGTTTTGCCTGACTGGCGCGGCGCATGAAGAACGAAATAATATTTTCCCTCTATCATGTCGTTGACATCCGGGAGCCGAGGCAACGCCGGAAGCATGTAGTGTTGGTCAGGATAGCACGTGCCAGTGGTGTTGAAACTTCTTGTCGGCATCATGGTCGTGGCCTCTTAAAGAATCGGGCTTAAATATTACCCGTCGATTTAAATGTTGGAATTTGGCTTTCCGTCCAGGGGCGGAAAGGGCGATCAAACCCCCAAATCTAGCATATATATTTCATTATGAACCGCCACCAAAATAAGGAAGAAGATTCCGGCATTTAAATGGACGGGTAATATCCTCAGTTTCTGAAACAGATGTCGTTCTGGCCTGTCTGTATGGATTTGGGTCCTGGTCAATGTTGCCGTCAGAGCCTGGAGAAGACAAACTTTGAAAGGCAAAAGGCCGGGCGTAATTCCGAAAATGCAGATTTCGTCAGAAACAGAAGCGCCATGTTCGCGAACAGCGGCCCCTTTAAAACTCCGTCATATTAACAGAAAGACGATATAGATGCAAAGATGTCCGTTCAAGGAAGAATCTCCGGGCCCTGAGTAGGACAGGCCGGGTTCCCGAGGGGGCTCGCAAGGGCCCGGAGAGAGGTCCCGTTCAAGGGAAAAGAGAGGGCGCCCTGTACGCCGAAGCCGACCTTCCAGACGGAAGGCTCGAGACCCGCACTGCCTCCAGAGCCTGACCGCCCTGCTCCGGCTCCACGACCGCCTCTGCCTCCCGGCCATCTTCTTGCCTGCCCCGCCGCCAGCCAGGACCGCCCTCACCTCAACCAGTGTGCCTCACTGGCACTACGGACCACAACAGGCTCTTCTTCAGGACTTTCACAGCTTTCCCGCTCCAGACGGATGCGGCCCCCCCGTGAGGGCCGCCCCGGACCTGACCTTCCGGACGGCAACGGCTATCCCCTGGACGGACGCCGATTTCCCCCACCCGACGAACGTCGCCCTCCCGCGAACGCTACCACTGTCCTTCGCTGTCAGACCGTCACAGCTCTTCCCTTCCTTTCCGTCCGACCCCGGGCGGCTTCGGTCCTGACCGGCGGCCCCGTGACCCTGCTTCGGCCCTGACTGCCTCCCGTCCGGTTCCGGAGCCCTGCCTCGGTCCTGACACCCTCCCGTCCGGCCCCGGGTCCCTGCTTCGGTCCTGACAGCCGCCTGCCCGTCTCCGGGTCCCTGCCTCGGTCCTGACAGCCGCCCGCCCGGCTCCGGGGCCCTGCCTCGATCCTGGCATCCTCCCTGCAGACTCCGGTACCCTGCTTCGTTCCTGGTAACTGTTCAGGTGCCCCTCTATTGAGGGTCTTTTCGGAGGAATAGAGCCCAGATGAGGAATTCTTAAGGCTTAAAAGTCAACAATGGATACTTCATGTGGGGGGAAAGAGTTGCAACAGAGGGCATTTGCTTGTAAAGGCCCCCAGTTGAGCTCACCTTGGAGGTTCACCTGAACAGTTACCGTTCCTGAATCCTTCCCTTCCGACCGCCTCCCGGCTCCGGGGCCCTGCCTCGGTCCCGACATCCTCTCTGCAGTCTCCGGTGCCCAGCTTCGTTCCTGACTCCTTCCATTCCGACCGCCTCCCTGCCCCCTGTCTGGGCCTCCCTCCAGGTCCTGGCCTGATCCGGTTCGGCACATTGCCAGTTCCCGGCACCCCTGCCGCCGGTCCCCTATCCATGCGCATTGACGTCCACGTACACCTGCCCCCCCTACCCCCTCGAAGATCGGAAGGGCGCACTGCGCGGGGAGCCCGCCCTGGAGCTCCTGTACGGGGAGGAGTCCGCCAGTGTGTACTCCACGGACGGGTTCCTCCACACCATAGACAAGGACGGCGTCGACAGGGCCCTGGCAGGCAGATTCCCCTTCCGGGGCGGGGGGGCGGGGCGCTTCAGCGGCTGGATCATGGAGGAGTGCGCCCGACAAACGGACAGCCCCCTGCCCATGGCGGCCTTCGACCCCAGGGCCCCCTTCGCGGAGAGCCACGCCGGGTAGTTCCTGGAGCAGGGGGGCTTCGGAGTGGAAGAGCCGTCCGTCTGCGACCAGGTGCTGACCTACCCAGTGCCGGACCGGACTGGAGTCACTCATGGCGACAGCCTCTGAGCTCGACGCGCCCGCGCTTGTCCACGTGAACGAGCCGGCGGGCCACGGCTGCCCCGGCAAGGCCCCCATGGAGATCCGCCGGACAGGCTCACCGGTCAGGCGCTCCGGAGGGCAAGGCAGATACTGGCGCACTTCGCCGGCGGGCATCCCTTCTTCGCGTCTCACAGGGAAGGAGATGAGTGAGAGCCTCGCCTCGGTACGCTTCGACACCGCGGCCATGCGCTGCCTGTACCGGCCCGAGGCCCTGAAGGCGCAACGGGATTCACGGGGGCCCGGAACTTCTTCGGGAGCGACGACCCCCCCCTGGGTCCCACCCTTCCCGAGAGGTATCTGTTCACGGGGGGGGGGTGGAGGCTTAGGATTCTAGGTAGGCATTGTGGCATTTAGGCCCCTGGAAGGCATCCGAATCACACCTCGTCCGACATGTGCGGTATGAGTTCAAAGATTTCATTTTGCACAATTCAGGCCAAAACAATACCTGCCAGAGGGGAAGCGCCGAGGCCAGGGAGAAATGGTCACACGCTTAGTCCCAGGGTATCTGTTCTCGGAGGGGTGGAGGCTTAGGATTCTCAGGGAGGCATTGTGGCATTTCTGCCACTGGAAGGCATCCGACTCACACCTCGTCCGACATGTGCGGTGTGAGTTCAAAGATTTGTATCTGTTCATGGGTGGAGACTGCGGGTCTGGATGCCGC
>JAISFP010000162.1 GCA_031263525.1 Deltaproteobacteria bacterium
GGCGGGACGCGCCAGCCCGGACGGCGACCTGTTACAGGGCCGCCGCCAGTTAAAAGGGGGTACGGCGTAAACTAGCCTAAACGCCTGCTGTGTCCCCGTTCAGTACCTGAATAGTTACACCGAACCTTACACGGCATCCCAATGAGAGCTCACGGGGTCGCTGTCTCTGTCCCCGAAACTGACACGTCAACCCACTTAGAACTCACGGGGTCGCCGCCTGCTGTCCCAGAACCTGACCCTGCATCCCACCGAGAGCTCACGGGGGAGCTCCTCGCTGAACCAGGACCGAACCCTGCCTCCCTCCGGCCGCGAACGGGGGCGCCACCCGAAGTCCCAGGACCGAGCCAGGCATTCCTCCAACCGCTCCAAGGGCACTGCCGGTATCCCCACAGTCCGGCCCGGCATCACCGCGGTCCGCGCCCTCCTGGCCCGACAACGCGGGGCCCGGCCAGCCAGGCGTCAAAATGAATAACCCCCCTTCGTCCGAGGCGGATACCCTGGAAGGGCCCGCACCGAAGGGGGGCTATGTTTTTTGCGGGCGGGATCCCGTCCCCCTATGTCAGGAGAGACGGCGGGGGCGGCCCGCCGCGCGGGCCAGCGGGGCCTCTCAGCCGAAAGGCAGGACCTTCTTGCCGGCGTTGGTCTCCATCAGTGTGATGGCACAGCCGAGGTACAGGGCCGAGCCGCCGCACACTACGCCGATGATGCCGCCCAGCTTGAGGATGCCGGCGGAGCCGGTGTACACGGCTATGGCCAGCACGATGAGAAGAAGGGACAGAGTGGAGACGACCAGGGTCAGCGCCTTGAGCCCCTTGTAGATGCCGGTGAGAAGCAGGAACACGTAGATGCCCCAGAGAAGGAGGAAGGTGCCCAGCTCGGGGCTGGCCACCTCGGTCACGCCGCCCGTCTTGGGAAGGATGCCCAGGGCCCCGACGGTAATCCAGAAGCCGCCGAACGAGGAGAAGACCACGCTTCCGAAGGTGTTGCCCTTGACGAACTCCATGATGCCGGCAATCAGCTGCACGATGCCGCCGACAAACAGGGCCTGGCCGATGACGGCGGCGCCGGAGGCGGGGTAGACGCCGATGTAGGCGAAGCTCAGGAGGAGGGTCGAGAGGCCGAAGGTCACGAGCCCCAGGGGAGTGGGGTTTCCCAGGGCTTCTTGAGTGGGTGTTGCCATGTGAATGGTCCTTTCGAGATAACCGGCGGCGCGCGGCGCCTGCCGGGCTGGATTGAGGCCCGCGCGTACGCGGGGAGGCCGCCCTGTCAGGGGGCGTCCCGCCGCCGGGAGCCGGGTGCCGGCCCTGGCGAGGCCAGGGAGAGTCGGGCATTATGGGATATGGGAGGTTTTTTCCAGCATTTGCAGGTTATTCTTGAATGCCCTCGTCTGTCAAGAATTTAATCCGGCCCCCCCCGAGGGCGCTAGCGCCCTCACGCAATGCCTTGCCCCGCTTCAAAATGGGAACGGAGAGAAGTCTCCCGTGACCGGCTCCGGCACCGTCCCGGAACCAGAACCGGGCACCTCGCGGCCGGTTTCGCCCCTCCGGGCCCTCAGACTCGTCCCTGCCCGGCACCCTCGCCCAATGCTTTTTCGCGCCTCCGGAGCCCTGCCATCCCTCTACGGATCCCTCCAGAAGGCGCACGGGGCCGTCTTACGGCCTAACCGCGAACGCCGCAGCGGCGACATGACGGCCTCGCCGCAACAGTGCCGCTGCCAATTTTTTACAGGCCCGCCCTCTCTCGCGCGTCCTTGAGGAGTGCCCCCTTCAGATCATGCACTTTTAAACATTTGCGTAACTTTTCAGCGCGAAACAACTTCTTTCTGCCCTTCGACGCGGGACTCATGGGGAGACCGCAATTTTCCCGACCGAAATTTTGCCACGGACATGCAGGTTTCTCGGAACCCAAACATATTAAAATTGCCGGAAGTTCAGGACAAGGCTTTCCTGGCCTGACCCGAGCACATCACACTCTGACAACGCCGCGCGCCCCGATCGTTTTTGCCCCTGCCCCGCTCGTCGCCGGCGCTCTATAATCCGGCATGTCCCGGTCATTCCTGCCCGCCCTCTGCCGCTGACCCGCCGAGTCCCTCGCTGCACGGCGCTGCACAGCCCCCGTCTTCCCTCACGGGTCAGCCCCCTCTTCCAGCCTGGCTCAGCCACCCTCTTCCTGCCTGGCCCTGCCACCACTTCCTGCCTGGCTCCGACCCCGTCTACCCGCCCAACTCAGCCCCTGCCTTCTCTTGTCTCCCCCCGCCCCTGCCTGCACCCGCCTCCACCAACCTCCCCCTTCTCCCAGCTCCCTCTGCCCCTGGCACACATCTGTTCCCCCGGTCCCTGGCTCCTGCCATCGCCTCGACAGCTTCCGCCACCTCACGTCCCGACCGCTCTCTGGAACCCCAGGTTCCGGAGGCGCAGGACGTCTGAGAGCCAGTCCGTCGCCCATGTTCTTCATTCGAGGCTCCCGTGAAAGGACGGCCTCCCGGATCCCGGCCACCTTGCCAATCTGCTTCCCGGCGGCGGCCCCTCCACCGTGACCGAAGCAAGGCACCTCCATGAGCCGTTTTCTCCTTGCTGCCTTCAGATCCAAATTCTCAGCCGAGGATCTTGGCGCCAACACCTCTCCCCGCTTCGAATCCCGGACATTCCGGTCCGGCCGGACCGGGCCCGCCGCCCCGCCCGGCCCAGGGCAGTACCAGCCGGCCCGGCCGGCGTCCAGGACGTCCATCCCGCATGCCGTCCCGACCGCCCGCCCCGCCGAACCCAGAGCCTCGCCCGCGCCCTCCAGCTGCGCGGGATGCCGGATCCGGGGGGATTCCGGGGATTCCGTCCTGGCTTGCCTCAGGGCATGGCATCATGCATAATGATTTTGCTATTCTCTCATACCCGCGCCGGGACCTTTCCGGGGGGGCCTTTTCCGGGGCGACCCCCCGCAAGCTACTTTTTCGAAGGTGCCGCTATGCCCTTGAGAGGCCGTTTCACGCCGCCTGGCGACAAGTCCGTGAGCCACCGCCTCGTCCTCCTGGCCCTGCTGGCCAAGGGCGACATGCTGGTCCGGGGCCTCTCGGACTGCGACGACGTGGCCTCCAGCCTGAGGTGCTTCCGCGCCCTGGGCGGGAAGGCCGCGGAGGAGCAGGACGGGATAAGGATCACCGGCCTAGCGAGGGCCTGGCCCGCCATGCCGGGGTCCGGGGAGATCGACCTGGACTGCGGCAATTCCGGGACCACGATGAGGCTCCTCACGGGGATCCTGGCCGGCGCCCCGGGCCGCTACGTGCTTACCGGGGACGCCCAGCTCTCCCGGAGGCCCATGGAACGTGTGGCCGAGCCGCTGAGGCTCATGGGTGCCAGGGTCTCCACCGTGGCCGGAAAGCCCCCCGTGACCATAGAGGGCGGCACCGTGAGCTCGGTGGACTACCACCTGAAGGACGCCTCCGCCCAGGTGAAGGGGGCGGTGCTCATGGCCGGCATGTCCGCGAACGACGCCGGGCCCACCATAGTCACCGAGAGGGCGGCCACCCGCGCCCACACGGAGAGGCTCGTCGACTTCTTCAAGGGCAGGGTCCAGGTGGACGGGCTCAGGATCTCCGTATGGCCCGGAACCCTGGAGCTCTCCGAGAGATTCCTGGCCCCCTCCGACCCGTCCTCCGCGGCCTTCTTCCTGGCCGGGGCCGCCATCATCCCGGACAGCCGCGTGACCGCCGAGAACATCCTGCTCTCCCCCGGCCGCACGGGCTTCCTGCGGGTGCTGGACCGGATGGGCGCGAACGTCTCCATAACTCTCACCTCCGACACCCCGGAGCCGGTGGGCGAGGCCACGGTGGAGTTCTCGGGTGCGCTTAAGGGGGTGGAGATAGCCCCCGAGGAGATCCCCTCCATGATAGACGAGGTCCCGGTGCTGGCCCTGGCGGCGACCCAGGCCCAGGGCAGGACGGTGTTCAGGAAGGTGGACGAGCTCCGCATCAAGGAGACCGACCGCCTCATGAGCATCCGCCACCAGCTCGGGGCGCTCGGCGCCAGGATCAAGGTCGAGGGCGACGACCTGGTGGTGGAGGGCCCCACATCCTTCATCATCCCCGCGACACTGGACTCCGGCTCCGACCACCGCCTGGCCATGACCCTGTCCATGGCCCTCCAGGCTGCGAAGGCCAAGATTCCCATCACGGGGTCCGAGTCCATCTCCATTTCTTACCCGGGCTTCCACGCCCAGCTGGAATCCCTGTGCCGCGGCTAGATCACCTGGCGGGCGTCCCCGGCGTGACCGTGCCCGGCAGCCGGCCGGTGCACCTGGGCCTCCTGGGCGGGCCCAGGGTGACCCTCTCCCCGTCCCCCCTCATGCACTCCGCCGCGCTGGCCCTGGCCGGCCTGAGAGGGGCGTACCTCCCCTTCCACGTGGAGGCTGAGGACCTGGGGGCCGTGCTCCCCGCCCTCCGGACCCTGGGCTTCACTGGCCTGAACGTCACCGTCCCCCTCAAAGAGTCCGTGATGCCGCACCTGTCGACCCTCACCGAGGAGGCCAGGCGCATAGGCGCGGTGAACACCATCCTGAACGGCCCCTCCGGCTGGGAGGGCTTCAACACCGACGCCCCCGGCTTCGCGGAGGCCTTCGTGAAGGACCTGGACCCCTGCCCCGCGCTCGTCCTGGGCGCCGGGGGCGCGGCCCGCGCGGTCCTGCACGCCCTGCTCACACTGGGCTTCGAGCCATGCGTCTCCGCCCGCCGCCCCGAGAAGGCCGCCGCGCTCGCCGCCGAGTTCTCCGTGGCCTACCGGAGCCCGGTCGAGACCGCCCCCTGGCAGGACTTCGGCGGCCCATGGAGCCTTGTCGTGAACGCCCTCTCCGGCTCCTCCCCGGCGGAGCTCGGCCAGGATCCCCCCCGCCCGGACATCGAGACGGGTGGCCTCATGGCGGATCTCAACTACGGCCGGGCCGACAACTGGTTCAGGACCCACGCCCGCTCGAAAGGCGCCTCCTTCCGGGACGGGCTCCACATGCTGGCCTCCCAGGCCAGGCTCTCCTTCATCCGCTGGACGGGCCTGACCGACATCCCCCTGGACCCCTTCCTTGAGGGAGCCGAGACGGACCGCCCGGGCTCCTAGGACTGGCCACCCTGCCCCCGCGACCCGGTTGCGGCCTCGGCGGCCCTAATCCGGTCGCGACGGCCAAAATTCGCCTGCGGCGGCCCCCGGATTCCAGCGCCGCAGGCCCCTTCAGCCTGAGCCGATCCCGGCTCCGGTCGCGGTGCCCCCCGGATCCCCGCCCTCAGGCACCCCCTCGCCGGAATCCCCTGACCCCGCGTCCTTTCCCCGCGCCTCCCGCCCCCAGGGCCGGAGGCGCTTTCATGCCATGTTCTTCTGCATCTGCCGTTGCCAGCATTTCCGAACTGCAGTCCTGTGGGCATATCGAGGAGCCCAGTGCTTGCCGCCGAGGACGGCCCGGCAGGCACCTGCCTAAGGACCCCTTGGCCAGGCCGGGGTTAGCCGGGATCCAGCCGACAGGCCCACGACGGGCCGCCGAGGACGCCCCGCAGTTGCCACCCAAGGACCACGTGACCCTGCCGAAGACCCCTGGGCCCGACCGAGGACCCGAGGACCCGGGGGCCAGCCGAGGAGGCCAGGACTGACCTTCAAGGACGCCCCGCAGGAGCCAGCCAAGGCCCCGTCTCATGGGCCGACCGGAAAAACGGGGCCCAGCCTAAGGAGCCCATGACGGGCCGCCTAGCCTCCCGCTGGGGCCAGCCAAGGCCCCCTTGGCCAGGACGAGGACCCGGAGGCCAGCCAAAGGAGCCCAGGACGGGCCGCCTAGCCCCCCGCTGGGGCCAGCCAAGCCCCCTTGGCCAGGACGAGGACCCGGAGGCTAGCCAAAGGAGCCCAGGACGGGCCGCCGTGGACGCCCCGGAGAAGCCAACCGAGGACGAACAGATGTCATTTTTTTCCAGGAAGCATTCCGGAACGCCTGCTGCCAGTGCCGCCTCTGCCCCCGAAGGCGGCTTGCCTCCGCTCCCCCCGGGGAGGCACGTGTTCCTGACGGGCTTCATGGGGGCGGGCAAGAGCACCGTGGGGCCGATCCTGGCGGGAATGCTGGGGAGGGTGTTCACCGACCTGGACAGCTACATCGAGGATGCCGAGGGATGCTCCATCGCCGAGATCTTCGCGGATCCGGCCAGGGGGGAGAGCTACTTCAGGGCCAGGGAGGCCGGGAGGATCAGGGCCATGGTCGCCTCGCGCGGGCTGCCCCGCGTGGTGGCGCTGGGAGGCGGGGCCGTGGAGGACCCCGAGACCAGAAGGCTCATGACGAGGGAGGCCAGCACCTTCTTCCTCGACCCCGGCGATCCGGAGATCCTCTGGGAGAGGGTGTCAAGGGACGGGCCCGGCAGGCCGCTCGCCGCCGACAAGTCCCGCTTCCTGAAGCTCTTCGCCAGGCGCCTGCCCCTGTACCGGGCCTCGGGCATCCCCGTGGACTGCGGGCGGGGCTCCCCCGGGGAGGTCTGCCGTTCGATAGTGAGAATCCTGTTCGCAGGCA
Source organism: Deltaproteobacteria bacterium (assembly GCA_031263525.1). Taxonomy (GTDB): domain Bacteria; phylum Desulfobacterota; class Desulfarculia; order Adiutricales; family Adiutricaceae; genus JAIRZX01. The sequence continues at coordinate 6,520 of JAISFP010000162.1, forward strand.
GGGAGGCGAGCGTCAGGGCCGACGAGTCCTGGGTGTCGCGGATAACCGCCTGGCCGGACACCGGGACCCTGGCCGCGAGCCTGGCGGACCGGCTCTCGGGCCGGAGGACGCTCATGCTGCTCGATCCCGCCCTGCGCCGCGAGGAGCCGTTCTGGCTCGGGGCCCTGGGCCCCGGCACGGTCGTCGTCCCCGAGGAGCGCGGGGAGGCGGCCAAGAGCTTCGCCTTCGCCGAGAGAATACTCTCCGTCCTGGCCTCCCGGTCGTTCGACCGCTCGGACTGGCTCCTGGTCAGGGGCGGGGGGAGCCTCACGGACCTGGGCGGCTTCTGCGCGGGGCTGTTCAAGCGCGGGATAAGGCTCCTCATGCTCCCCACCACCCTCCTCGCCGCTGTGGACGCCGCCGTCGGGGGCAAGACTGCGGTCAACTTCGCGGGCGCCAAGAACCAGTGCGGGCTCTTCTACCTGCCCGAGGAGGTGCTCATAGACGGAGAGATCCTCCGCAACCTCCCGCAGGGCCTCGTGGAGGAGGGCCTGACCGAGGCCTACAAGACCGGGCTCGTGCGCGACCCGGAGCTGTGCGACCTCATCAGCCGGGAGACCGAGGCACTCCTCCCCCCGCCGGGCGCCCCCGGGCCGGACGTGCCGCTCCTCCTGGAGACCGCCTGGCGCGGCGCGAGCCTCAAGGCCTCGGTCTGCTCAGAGGACTTCCGGGAGCAGAAGGGCGTTCGCGACATCCTGAACTTCGGCCACACCTTCGGCCACGCCGTCGAGGCCCACTTCTCCCGCTCCGAGATCCCGGTGTCCCACGGCCGGGCGGTGGCCTTCGGCATGGCGGCGGCGCTGGTCCTTTCCGAGCGCTCCTTCGGCCTGGACCCCGGCGCGGCCCGCAAGGCCAGGGCCGTGTGCCTGAGGCTCTCCCGGGGAGGATACCCCCCTGTGCCTCCCCGCGAGGAGCTGGACCGCCTCTTCAAGACCGACAAGAAGGCCCGCCTCGGGAAGCTCAGGTTCGTCGCCCTGAAGGCCCCGGGCGAGCCGACCGTGACCGATCTCGCCCCGGACGAGCTGATCTCCGCCGCAGAGGAGGCCGTGAGGGAGGCCGCGGCCCGCGAGGTGACCCCCTGGTCCATGAGCTGAAGGATCCGGCCCGTGAGCCGGAGGGCCCGGACTGGCGGACCGAAACCCAGGCCGTTGAGCCGGAGGGCACGGGCCGGCGGGCAGAAACCCAGGCCCTTGAGCCGGAGGGCCTGGGCCGACGGGCCGAAACCCAGGCCCTTGAGCCGGAGGGCCTGGGCCGGACGACCTAAACCCAGGCCCTTGAACCGAAGTATTACCCGTTTAATCAAATGTCGGAATTTGGCTATCAGTCCAGGGGGGGAAATGTCGGATAAACATCCAGTCATGGTATCTATTCGTTATGATTCGCTACTAAATTATTGAAGAAGATTCCGACATTTCATTAAACGGGTAATAATAAATATTTTGATACATTAGAACAAGCAGTTGCTGCAGGAATACGAGCTGCAAGAAAAGTTGCGTCAGATCCAGAACAAGTCAAACGAGTTGCCAACAGATCATGGCTAGTCAAGG
>JAISFP010000237.1 GCA_031263525.1 Deltaproteobacteria bacterium
CGCTTCCGGATAAATATTAGAAAATGTTGAAATCTTTTCTCACATTATGGGAGCGAATCATGGCAAAGAGATACCAGATCTGGAGTCTTGCAGTGATTTCTCACCCCTGGAACGATAGCTAAAATTCTAACATTTAACCGAACTCGAAATATACGTTATAAATCTTGTCATATCCAAAATATTATTTTAAATTTTGTTTGTATAATTTGATATTATTTCAAAGCGTCAAGTTCTAACAATTGTCATGTAATAATATTTAAAACTCACAATATCGATAATTTATGGTTATTAAATTATAAATGTCTTTATGAACATGAGTTTATAAAATTATGTTTTGATATTACGAGTTCGGTTAAATGTTAGAATTTTGGCTATCGTTCCAGGGGTGAGAAATCTGTGTAAGACCCCAGATCTGGTATCTCTTTGCCATGACTCGCTCCCAAATGTGGGAAAAGATTTCAACATTTTCTAATATTTATCCGGAAGCGTAATAATTGCTGTCGCCTTAGTATCGAACAAATTTAATAATAATTAAATTATGAAGATGTTAGCTTGATACGCATGTTTACATATGATGCAGAAAGTTTTTTACCAGTTACCATCTTCTGGCCATCTCGAGACACTTCATGAACGAGAACATCGAGCGTTGCGCGGGTAGGCACACGATACTGCCGGCTAAACATTTGTTGCCGAACCCTGCCGATTTTTTACCGCTCCCAGCACCTCCCGTCTGCGAGAAGCTCACGCGAACTGCGGGTCCGCTCGCGAGACGGCCGGCGAGATGTCTGCTGCCGATCCCGGCCGCCCCCCTGAGCGAGGCGCTCACGCGAAGCGCGGATCGACTTTCCAGATGGTGTCGTTCCCCTTCTTTTCGGCGGGCACGAGCACGGCGAGGTTCTCCAGGAGCGCCAGCCAGTCCCGGACGCTCTCGCGGGACCCGCCCGGCTCTCTCGACGCGTAGCTGTCGGCCGCATGCTCCATGGTGAACAGCTTCAGGCCCCGGAGCTCGTCGATGAGGTTCCTCAGCTGGACGGGCACGCCGTTCAGGAACGTCTCCGGGGACAGCGGCTTCAGGGGGAACCCGCAGGACGTCAGCACGTCCGTCAGCACGAGCGAGTCCCATCCGCCGGTGGACATCACGATCGCCCCGGCCTTGGAAGGAGCCAGGCCGCACTCGGCCAGGTACAGCCGGACGGCGGGCTCGGTCCAGCGGGAGGCGTAGAGGGCGCTGTCCTCCCTCGTCTCCGGGGTCCACGCGAGGAGCATCTCCGGGGGGCAAAGGCATGTGAGGGCCGCCTGCTGGCCCCTGACGGTTCTGACGGTTCCTTCTCCGGCGGCCAAGGCGGCCGCGGCGAAGTCGGCGTGCGGGCCTTTCCCGGCCTCGGAAAGAGAGAGCCAGGCCACATGGAGCCTCCTCGTGGGCTTGGTGGCGGCCCTCGCGCGTTCGACCAGCTCTGCGGCCTTCTCCCAGGTGTCGCCCGTGCCAGGCCGGATCTCGAAGCAGGCGCTCCCCGCCGCCCCGGACAGTACCGTCATGCCGCACAGCGACTTCACGGCTTCCCAGGCCCTCGCGAGGCCCGAGACGGGGATCAGCCCGACTGTCATCCTGGAAGGGCGGGTGCGCGAGAACATGGCGCACTCCTCCGCGATCGTGAAGGGGCTCGGGAGAGGTACGCCGGCCCGCCGTTCCGCCGGCATCCCCGAAACGGACGTCTCGGAGTAAAAGGGCAGGCCGGACAGATCGGAAATTTCCGCGACGGCCAGCTCGTCAATGCCTGAGCCGGACCGGTCCGCCGTGCAGCCGGCCGGGATGTCGGGCGAGTATATGCAGAACTCGCGTCCCCCGGCGGCGATGCGGCCGGGGAAGGGGTGCGACTCGGACGATCCCCCGCCATCCCCGGCGCCGGATCTCTCCGCGGCTGCCTCGGCTCCCGCCTGACCGTTGCCTCGGGCCTGACCGGCCTCCCCCGCGGTTCCCTTCTGGCCGTTGACTCCGGCCTGGCCGGCGTTCACGGCGGCACATGTCTGACCGTCATCTCCGCCATGACCGGCGTTTCCGGCGGGGCCCGCCTGTCCTGGCGATCCGGCGGATCCGGACGGGCCATGCCCGTGAAGGCCGGTTAAGTCCGTCCCGCCGTCCTCCCCGTTTCCGTCGAGGAGGCCGGCGCTCTGCTCCAGGTACGGGATGCCCAGCACCGTTCCCGCGAACACCGCCTGTGGGGAGCCGTCCGTGAGCCAGTCCGGAAGTGCAGTGCCGCCCAATTCCCGGCCGGTGTGGAAGGGCAGGAACACGGGCGCGGGGGTTTTCGGCCGTGAGGCCGGCAGCGGGGACATGAGCCTGCGGCATTCCAGGAGCTCCGCTCCCGGGGGGGCTTTCAGGTCTTTCAGGGCCGTGAGATCGTCCAGGATGCTGTCCTGGTCGCCCATGAGCCGCAGGTGGGCCTCCGTGCGGAAGCGAGGGCCCCTGCTGTCCAGGGAGAGCATCCCGGAACGCACGAGCTCGTCCGTCAACATGTCGACCGACGGTCCCGATCCTGGCCCGAAGGGGGCGGGGCAGAGTTCGCGGAGGTGCGCGAGCAGGCTCCGCGCGGACATGCCCGATCCGGGGAACTCGGCATCGTCCGTATGGCACATGTAGGCCATGGCGAGCACGACGGCGCTGTAGCGAGTGTCCTGCGAGAGCTCGGCGAGCGCTATGTCCTTCATCGCGTCCCTGGTGGCGGGGTCCTGGAGCGACCTTGTGACCGCGTTCTCCGTGATCAGGAAAGGAGGGGGAACGTCCGGATCGAGCTCGGACGTCGCCAGGTCAATGACGGACCTCCCGAGCGCCGCCATGGACCCCGGGTTCCAGCCGCACCTGGCGGCCATCCTGTACGGGAGCCCGGGCGAGGCGAAGGTCCAGCCGCAGGCGGCGACCTGGTCGGAGAGCATCGAGGCGGCCGCCGCCGGTTCCGTGGCTCGCAGGTAGAATGGCTCGCGCAGGGCGCTCAGGGGGGAGGCCGGGTGGCACTCGGCGCGGAACGTCACCCTCCTTCCGGCCAGGACGACCTTGAGCGGGCCGGGCTTCACGGCCAGGGATACGAAAGTCTCGAGATCCGGCGGGGACGCCATGAGATCGTTCAGGAACGCGTCCGCGTTGTCGCAGATGACCGTTATCTGCTTGGGGCAGCCCTTGCGCGGGACGTGTGCCGTCATGGCCGTCAGGTTCGCCGCCACGCTCTCGGACGGCTCCCAGCCGGGGAGATGGCAGGATCCGCTCGAGCCGGGGCCCTTCTGGCCGGAGGCGATCGTGGCTGAGCCCTTCTTGCCGGAGGGGACCGCGCCGGAGCCGCCGGTGCCGGAGGCTGCCGCGCCGGAGCTCTTCGCGTCAGAACCTGCATCTCGGGAGGCTGCGTCAGTCCTGCCGCCGGTGGCGTGACCCCCGGCCTCCGGGACTTCCGCCTTCCCGCCTGCCGTGTCGGAGCCTTCCGCGTCCCGGCCTGCCGGGCCGGACGCGCCTGGACCGGCCGTTCCGGAGCCGCCCGTTTCCTGGCCGGCCGTCCCCGGGCGGACGGCGCGGTCCATGACTGCCCCCAGGGGGCCGAGCACGGCTATCCAGGCAGGGTCCAGGGAGGAGTAGTCCACCATGAAGCAGTAGTTCCCGTCGGCGGGCTTGTTCACCGAGGGATCGGCCGCAAGCAGGCTCAGGACCGAGCTCTTGCCGATGCCGGGGGGACCCTGGAGGCGCACGACGCCGCGCTCCTGCGCGAGCTCGCGCACCAGGTCGTCCCGGCCCGGCCCCCCCCACCTGAGCTGGCCCTCCCCGAAGGGCCTGAACGCCCCGTAAATCCCGCCGGCCTCGTACAGCCAGTTCGGGCGGTAATGCTGCATCTTTGCGGGCGCCGCGGCAGCCACGGTCGCCATGAGGCAGGTGTCCAGGACAACCATGTCGCGCGCGGCCGCTCTCGCCCAGGTCCACAGGTGGCCCCTCGCGCCGGGAGTGAGCGCTGCGAGAGCCACCACCAGCACCAGCGTCCCCGGATCGGGGCTCCAGCTCTCGAGCGCGTCGGTCAGGTGCTCCGGAGTGGCCCCCTTCCCGTTCCAGACCATCGCGGATATCTTCCCGAGGATGCCGCCGCCCCAGGCGGGCACGGGGGGGTAGCAGGCGGTCTCGACGAGGTACTCCCTCCAGGGGAAGGGATCGCCGCCGCACTTTCCCGGCACGGCGGAAAAGTTCTTGCCGGCCTTGAACCCGAACCAGCGGAGCAGGGCCTCCAGTTCCTCGCGCACGTCCTCGGCGCTGCCCGACTCGCCGCTCGCGGCCTCCAGCCTGCCCCAGAGCTGCTCGGCCAGGCCTGACGAATGCATCGCGGCGGCCGGGGAAGTCCCCTTGGCCGCGGACCAGGCGTCCATGGCGGCCCCGAAGGGATCCGGCGAGTTCTTCATGGCGGCGGCAATCCTGGCGAAGTCCTCCACGATGCTCCGGTCCCGGCCGTCCCGGATGCTCATGTGACGCCTCGAGGAGCAGGCGGCCCTGTGCGCCGCCTCGGTCAGGATGTCCGAGGCCGCGTCCGTCTCGCCCTCTTTGAGCAGCCACTTCACGGCGACGGCAGTGGCCCTGTATTTGCCTCCGAGCTCCTTGCGGAGCCGTTCCAGGCGGTCGTTCACGGCGGACGTCGCCGTGTCCTTCAGCTCGCGGACCTTCCGGACCGCCTCGTCCGCCGTGGCCTGCGAGCTGGCCGCGGCGCGGGCGAGCCCGCCGGAGGGCGCGCACCTGAGCCTTGCCAGGGAGCTCTCGACGTCCGTCGCCAGTCCCCTCAGCCCGCCCGCGTCCAGCGTCCCCGAGTCGTACGCGCCCCAGGCGGCGTCCAGGGCGTCCTCCAGGTCCGACTCGGCGGCGTCCGCGCGGACCATGGCCGCCCGGTCGGCCAGCTCCCTGAACGTGCAGCCGTGATCCCCCTCCTCCCTGCGGTCCGCTGCCCCTTCCACGGCATCCAGGAACATGGCCGGCACGAGGGACTCCCCGGAGGCCACGCGCTCCGCGAAGGCCCTGTCCTCGGACGCGGCGTCCTGCGGGCCAGCCGCCAGGACTTCCAGGACCCCCGCGAGAGGGGCGGAAGGGGTGCCTCCGGAGGACGTGGTGCCGGGGCACAGCACCAGCCAGCTCGCCAGATCGGCCTCCGGATCGTCGGCGAAGTACCCTTCCTTCCCGGAGGCCGAGCGCCTCGGGACTTCCCAGTCGTCCAGGAAGGAGGCGTCGGCAAGCGCCGCGAGCTCCCTCGTGAGGATCCTGAGCCCGTCCTCGGGAAGCCCCCCCTCCCTGTCGGGCTGGCCGGCGTCGGCGCCGTCCGCCTCCCTGTCCCTGTTCTGTGCCTGGTCCCTGCCCTTGTCCTTCAGCTGGGCCTGGTCCCCGTCCCTGTTCTGGGCCAGGTCCCTGTTCAGGGCCTGGTCCCTTTCCCTGTTCTGGGCCAGGTCCCTTTCCCTGTTCTGGGCCTGGGCCAGGTCCTTGTCCCTGTTCTGGGCCAGGTCCCTTTCCCAGTTCAGGGCCTGGGCCAGGTCCCTTTCCCGGTCCCTCGTGCCGCAGACTGCGGGCGAGGAAAGCGCTAGAAGGGCCTTGCCTGCCTCCGAGAAGACGCCGTCCAGGAGCTTCGCCGACCAGCTCGGCTCTTCCGACGCCTTGGCCGAGTTCCAGAAGTCCAGCCACTCGCAGGCCAGATCGGCCGTGAGGGCGAAGAAGTTGGCGATGGAGGCGAAGGCGCTGGCGTTTATCTCGTCCCTGCGGCCGGGGCGAGTGTCGTGGCGGTTCACCATGTCGCGCACCACCTGCTTCGAGCGCAGGGCGTTCGCCTCGGACCTGAGCTTCTTGGCCGTCGTGGCGGTCAGCTGTTCGGAGCGGCACTTGTCGAGCAGGATGGAGAGCTCGCCCTTCGGCGGGGAGAAGATGTCCTTCCAGATGTGGTCGGCGGGGGGGTAGGCCGTGCTTCTTTTCGGCATCTCCTCCATGAAGCGCTCGGTCCTGGCCTCCAGCCGCTCGAGCCTCCTGTCCCGGCCCCTCACGTCGCTGATGAGCTTTAGCGCCTTCACGGCGTCCCTCGTGCCGATGCGGAGGGGGAGCTTCGACAGGTCCTCGGCCAGCCCGAGAAGGCATTCCGGCGCCATCCGGGAGACGTAGGTGGCCGCGTCGGCCATGGCGGGGTCCGGGCAGGAGACGCAGGGCCTCAGGATGGACGCGTACAGGAACAGCCAGGGCTCGGGATCCCCCGGCACGCGCTTGGGCTCCGGACCGGCGGCCGTGACGAGGGAGTCGTGCGCCTCCGCGAAGGCCTCCCTGGCGGCGGGCGGGCCCGGCCGGAAATTGAGGCCGGCATGCATGAGCCTTGCCGCGGCCGGCGGGAAGACCCCCGGGGGGGACGCGCATGCCAGCCAGTACAGGGGCCTGGTGTCGCCCAGGCCCGCGAGCTTCCGGCACAGCGCCGCGAGGTGCCTCCTGAAGTCGCGGCGGCGCACCCGCTCCTCGAAGGCCGCGTCGGCCTCGCCCGCGCCGGCAGGGTAGAGCAGGGGGTATCCGGGATCGTGCATGGCCGCCGCGGCAGCCTGGGCCCCCACGGACGCCGCGAGCCACGCCTCCGGCGGCTGGGCGCCGCCGGGGAGGGCGGCGGCGCCTCCCGGCGCGAGGGGACCGGCCCCGTCAGCGCCGTCCTCGGACGGCAGGAGGGCAATGCTCGTCCGGAAGTCCTCGAACTTGAAGGAGCCAGCCCCTTTCCCGGCGTTCCCCGCCGCGGGGGCCGGCTCCGCCAGAAGATCCCCGAACTTCTCCAGCACGAGGCCGGCCAGCTCCTCGGGCGAGAGGTCCCAGAACACCCTGAAGGGGTCCGTCCCCCTGGAGTAGGGCGCCTCCGTCTCCAAAAGGAGGGCGAGCTCGAGATCTATCCCCTCCTCCGGCTCCTCTTCCCTGTCGACAGTCTCCTCCCCGTCGTCCCCGTCCTCGTCAGCTTCGCCATCATCCTCGCCGTCCATGCCCTCGCCGTCCTCGCGCTCGTCCACACCCCCGTCCTCGCCATCCTTCACGGGCTTTTCGGTCGCCTCCGCATTCCCTTCCTCTTCGGACACCAGATCGCCATCGGAGGGATCGGAGGCCCTGGGAGAGTCAGGTTCTGGGGCGGGTCCGGAAACCTCTGGAGCGGGGCCTGCAGCCTCGGGCCCGTCCTCGGTCCTGGGAGCCTCCCGAGTCTGCTCGGTCGTCTCGGCCTCGGCCTCAGCACCGGCAGCCTCGCTGGCCAGCTTCTCGGCCTCGGCCTCAGCCATGGCGGACTCCCTGGCCAGCTTCTCGGCCACGGCCTCGACCATGGCGGACTCCCTGGCCAGCGTCTCGGCCTCGGCCTTAGCCATGGCGAACTCCTCGGCCAGCGTCTCGGCCTGGGCCTTTGTCCTGGCAGCTTCGCGGGCCTTCTTCTCGGCCTCGGCCTTTTTCCTGTAGGCCTCGCGGGCCTGCTTCTCCATCTCGGCCTGTGCCTGGGCCTGAGCCCTGGCACCGTCGCGTGCCTTCTGATTGGCTACTTCCCTGATGTACTTCTGGAACAGTTCCTCGGCCTCGGACATTTTCTCGGGGGGCTTACGGCCCTTCTCCTCGGCCTCGGCCAGGGCCTTCGCACTTGCGGCCTCGCGGGCCTTCTCCTCGGCCTTTGCCGCGGCGGCCTCGCGGGCCTTCTCCTCGGACTTTGCCGCGGCGGCCTCGCGGGCCTTCTCCTCGGCCTCGGCCTGGGCCTTTGCCCTGGCGGCCTCCTTGGCCTTCCCCTCGGCCTCTGCCTCGGCCCTGGCGGCCTCCCTGGCCAGCTCCTCGGCCTCTGCCTCAGCCCTGGCGGCCTCCCTGGCCAGCTCCTCGGCCTCGGCCACTGCCTGGGCCTTTGCCCTGGCGGCCTCGCGGGCCTTCTCCTCGGCCTCGGCCTGGGCCTTTGCCCTGGCGGCCTCCCTGGCCAGCTCCTCTACCTCGGCCTGGGCCTTTGCCCTGGCGGCCTCACGGGCGGCCTGCACCTGGGCCTGGGCCAGGCCCTTAGCCCTGGCTGCCTCACGGGCCCTCTCCTCGGCCTCGGCCCGGGCCTCAGCCCTGGCAGCCTCCCTGGCGGCCAGCTCCTCGGCCTCGCCCTGGGCCTTTGCCCTGGCAGCCTCCCTGGCCAGCTCCTCGGCCTCGGCCTCGGCCTGGGCCTTGGCCCTGGCAGCCTCCCTGGCCAGCGCCTCGACCTCGGCCTGGGCCTTGGCCCTGGCGGCCTCGCGGGCGGCCTGCGCCTGGGCCTGGGCCAGGCCCTCAGCCCTGGCTGTCTCACGGGCCTTCTCCTCGGCCTCGGCCTGGGCCTCAGCCCTGGCGGCCACCCTGGCCTGTTCCTCGGCCTCGGCCTGGGCCTTTGCCCTGGCGGCCTCACGGGCCTTCTCCTCGGCCTGGGCCTCAGCCCTGGCGGCTACCCTGGCCTGTTCCTCGGCCTCGGCCTGGGCCTCAGCCCTGGCGGCCTCACGGGCATTCTCCTCGGCTTCGGAGTTTGCCGCGGCGGCCTCCCTGGCCTTTTTCTCGGTCTCGGCCTGGGCCTCAGCCCTGGCGGCTTCCCTGGCCTTCTTATCGGTCTCGGCCTGAGCCTTTGCCCTGGCGGCTTCCCTGGCCTTCTTCTCGGTCTCGGCCTGAGCCTTTGTCGTGGCGGCCTCGCGGGCCAGCTCTTCCGTATCGGAACCGTTGCCCCCGGCGGCTGCCGGGACGGGGGTCTTGACCGTGATGAAGGCGGGGTTGCGGCCTGCCGGGGGAGGGTCGGTCAGGGCGGAGTCGAACTTGCCTAGGCAGAACATTTTGTGGAAGCCCAGGGTGAAGGCGAAATCTATGGGGGGGGTGAGATCCTCCAGGCCGATGGGCTTCGGGGTCTTCAGGAAATGTATGACGAGGGCGGCCACGGGCTCGCGGGCCTCCCAGTCCGTGGTGCCGGGCGGGATGGCCTCCAGGGCCGAGGAGAGCTTCCATGCCTCGTCAGCGTCCTTGCCGAGCTTGTCCAGGGAGTCCAGCATCGCGCCCAGGGCCCTCATGACGCCGGCGGCCCAGCTCAGGGAGTCCAGGGCGTCCAGCGTCTTGAGCGTCCTGACGCGGAGCTCCGAGGCCGCTGCGGACCAGTTCAGGGCGTTCTCGCGGCAGAAGTTCGCGAACTTGAGGCCCGAGAGCTGGAGCGCGTCAGCCAGGTGCGGGATCGTCGGCCCGGCGGTGGTTGCGCAGATCCCGGAAAGCTCCGCCTTCCAGGACGTCATGAAAGAGTCCAGGATGCCCCACAGCTTGCACGTGGCCTGGACGCAGGAGAGCAGGGCGTCCAGGGGCGGAAGGGAATCGGGCTCGTCCGGAGCCGGGAAGGGGAAGTGCTTCGAGAAACTTTCCTGGGTGCGGGATCGGGCATCTTCCACGAACTGCCAGGCGCCGGCGACCACCCTGACGGCGCGGCAGGCGTCCGCTACCTCCCCGGAGGCGGCGAAGAGGGCGGCCGGGACCGAGGGGGGGACGCCCTGGCCGGCGGCCCCGGCGTCCAGGGCGGCCTGGAGGACAGCGCGGCTGAAGGGCCTGCCGGAGAGACCTGACCGGCTGTGCTCCAAGAGCGCGAAGAGGAGCCTGCGCCACCCCGTCGAGACGGGGCCTCCGGGGAAGGGCGGGGACGTGAAGCCGTCGTGCCAGTGCCCGGCCAGGAGGCCCACGAGCCTGCAGTCCGTGAGGACCAGATCCGCCAGGGAGGCGAGGGTGATGCGCGAAGGGTCGGAGGCGAGGTCGCGGAAGGCGCCGGGCAGGGCCAGCTCGGCCTTATGGGCGAAGTTCCTGGAGGCGAGGGTGCGCAAGGGCCCGGAGCGGTCTAAGGCCTCCGCCCCTCCTCCGCCGGGCCTGCCGGAGCCGCCGGAGCCATTGGATCCGCCGGCCCCGTCCGGGCGGGAAGCCACGTGGTCCAGGTCGTCCAGGAGGGCCTCCACGCAGTCGCGCCTGGCCAGGGCCTCTATGGCCCATTCGGGGGCCTGGGTGCCGTCCGAGGCGGACCCGCCCGGATCCGCGGAAACCCGTCTGGCGGCGGCCGCGGGATGGGCGTCGGGAGGCGGGGCCCCCTGGGCCCCCTCCGCGCGCTCGGTCTTGCCGGGCAGATCTGCCATGTTCGTCCTCCCGTTTCCCGTGTCCCGCCCCCGGTGGGCAGGTTCTGGGCCTGATTTGACGGTATCTTAAAACGCTAAGACCTTCAGGCGGCGAAGTCAAGTTAGGGCATTCCAGGCCGAATTCCAGGCCCGCGGCCGGAAGCGCGCTGCGGATTTTCCGAATATCCGTGTCATGACAGGAGTTTGAGACGTCCCGAGAGGGCCTTTTCTCCTCTCTCGCCGCTCCGAATCGGGCGATTTTGCACGTGCCGTCAATTATAATTCTCATTGTTCTGACATTCCCCCAGAAATCGCATAAACATTCAGACTTTGGTCATTTTTCGGATGTCGGCCCGCCTTATGGCAGGACCCGGGCCGGGTCTTGAGGGAACGGACCGGGGCTCGTTTCCGGGTTCCGCCCGGAGCCTGTCGGCGAGGACAGGGACTCAGTCTGGTTGCGATCGGAGCTTGAAGGCTAGGGCAGGATACAGGCAGGACAGCGGAAGGAGCTTGCAGAAGAGGACAGGATACTGGCAGGATACAGGAATGAGCTTGTAGATGAGGACAGAATACATGCAGGATAGAATAATTTGCTTGTATATGAAGACAGGATATATGCAGGGCAGGGATAGTGACTGTAGGAGAGGACAGTATCTAGACAGGACAATGATAGCAGACTGTAGGAGATGGCATGATCGATACAGGATAATGATAGTATAATGTTGACGATAACATGATTAATACAGTGAAATGATAGAAGACTGTAGACAATGACAGTATTACTACAGGACAGTGATAGGAGACATGATGATATGACATGACTGATACAGGACAGTGATAGAAAACTGTCGGAGATGACATGATTGGTACAGTACATTGATAATGGATTGTAGGAGATGAAAGGATCAGTGCAGAACAAGGATATGACACAGTATGATATGGATGGGTCAGTGCAGGACAAGGATAGGAGACTGCAGGAGATGATAGTATCGATGCAGGACAAAGATATGAGATCGTAGGCTATGACATGATCAAGGCAGGGCAGGTGAATGAGCTTGACAGATAAGATAAAGTACTTGCAGGGAAGTTAAAGTTGTTTGATATCGAGGACAATGACTATGCAGTACAGCAAAAATGATGGTTGGATATTACACTGTCATTACAGGACAGAGATAATTGTTTGAATGATATGGCATGAACCGTGAAAGACAAGAGAAGTATATTTCAGAATATGACAGAGTCTATACGGTATAGCAAAATTAGTCTGATGGAGATGGCAGGTTACATGCGGTACAGTCAAAGGAGATTGACGGAGATGACAAGATCCGTGCAATTTGCCTGAAGGGAATTGCAGTCAAGAGCAGGAGCCAGGCAGGACAGTTGGAGGAGGCGGTCGGCGAGGTCCGGGTCAAGGGAGGACACCGTAAGGAGGCATCCGTCTGGGACAGGTGCTCGGCCGGGCAAAGGCCGGTGCATGCCGGCGAGGTCAGGGTCAGGGGAGGACGCCGGAAGAAGCCTGCCGGAGGGGAGAGGGGCTCGGCCGGGCAAAGGCCGCAGCCGCAGCCTGCCGGCGATGGCTGGGTCAGGGGAGGGCACCGGAAGGAGCTTGCCGGGAGGACAGGGGCTCGGTTGGGGAAAGGGCGGTGCCTGCCGGCGAGGTCTGGGTCAGGGGAGGGCACCGGAAGGAGCTTGCCGGGAGGACAGGGGCTCGGTTGGGAAAAGGGCGGTGCCTGCCGGCGAGGGATGGGTCAGGGGAGGGCACCGGAAGGAGCTTGCCGGAGGGGACAGGATCCGGCGGCATTTGTCGGAGACTGCGATATGTTCACGGATGACGATTTATCATGAAAAGACGTGCGGCTAAGGGCGTTAAATTTTCGATATTGGCGTAAACTGTGACAGTGACTGTGCCTTTAGCCTTATCTCGGAATTCCTGTATTATGCGATAGATTTTATTGTATGATTAAGATTGAGGCCGTATTCCAGCTGAATTTGTTGACATATGCTCTGGGCAACGTTTGTTGCCTCGCCACCAAAATTTTCATCAGTAACGCGTTTGGTTGCCTGGCGACGCCTTGTGATGCATCATGAGGCTGCCGTCGGCAACATCTCCGGTCCAGATGCTCGACGCCAGTCAAGACAATCTTGCCAGGCTCGCCAGTCTCGTCAGCCACGCCAGGATTCAGGGTGCTGCCGGGCATGAAAAAGTCTGGCAGACGCAGTGTCTGGAGAATCTGTTCATGATGGGAGTCATTTGTAGTAGGTTTTGCCGTCAAAATCTATCGGGTCAGGGCAGGAGCGGCGGCCCCCTCCCTGAGGCGGGGGCTGCGGCGAACCTCACGCCGGCCTCTTCAGGGTCGCCACGTACCTGCCGGCCGGACCCTTCTCCACGGCCAGGGGAAGATCGAAGGCGTCGGAGAGGGTCTCGCCGGTCATGATCTCGCCTACGGGCCCGGCCCTGAGCCTTCTCCCGGACTTGATCACGATGGCGTGGGTTATGAAGGGGGCGATCTCGAGGGTGTTGTGGGTGGTGAGCACGATGGTGGGGGCGTCCGGTGAGGAGGCGAGCTTCCTCAGGTTCTCAAGGAAGAGCTCCCGGCCCCCCATGTCCAGATTGCTCATGGGCTCGTCCAGGATGAGGAGCTCCGGGGCGGTGAGCGCGGCCCTGGCGAGGAGCACCCTCTGGCGCTCGCCGGACGAGAGGAGGCGGAAGGGCCGCTCCAGCTTGTCGGACAGCCCGTAGTCGCCGGATATGGCCTCCGCGCGGGACATGAGCTCGGGGGAGGGGTCCTCGTAGAGGCCCAGGGACGCGAGCGGCCCGGAAGCTATGGTCTCGAGAAGGGTCGACTGGCCGGGCAGCAGGTCGGACAGCGCCTGGGAGACCCACCCGATGCGGCGCCGGAGCTCCCTCAGGTCCACCGTCCCGAGCCGCCTGCCCAGGACCGTCAAGGACCCCAGGGTGGGCCAGATGTAGCCGGTGACTATCCTGAGCAGGAGGGTCTTCCCGGCCCCGTTCGGGCCAAGCACCGTCCAGTGCTCGCCGCGTTGCACGTCCCAGCTGAGATCGTCCAGGAGCGGGACCCCGCCTCGGGTTAGAGAGATGCCGTCCAGCCCTATCGCCCGCGAGTCTTCCTGAGCGGTCATGGCGAATCCTTCCTGGGGAGGCCCGGGGGACGCGGCAGAAGCGGCCGGCCAGGGGATCCTGCCCCTCCGCCCGGACAGTCCGGGTTGCTCCGGGTTCCGGACGAAATATTTCTTATAACCGAAAATCCGGGAAAATCCAAGAATTTCATCGGCACAGGGGCCAAGATCCCGGTGACATGGGCCGCGTGTAAAGGTGAATGGAGCACGGTGCCTGGAGCAAGCAGGACGGGACATGGAGCTGGCAGGGCGGGACACGGATCTGGCAGGGCGGGACACGGATCTGGCAGGGCGGGACACGGATCTGGCAGGGCGGGACACGGATCTGGCAGGTCGGGACACGGATCTGGCAGGACGGGACACGGATCTGGCAGGACGGGACACGGATCTGGAAGGACGGGACACGGATCTGGCGGGATTGAACTTTGAAAGGGCTGGCGGAACATGGAGCGAGGATCAGACGCCTTGGTTTTATGCTTAAAATTCAAGGCGACTGTCAGAGGACAGCCGCCGGCGGCCGGATTTATGAGGCCGGTTTCGAGTTGCCCCGTCGGAATCAAGCTCTCGGCATCATATCTTTTGCAATTCTGAAATGGCGGGTGTTCGTTCAAGGGCAGGAGTTGGAATTCAATTCTCAGCGGAACAAGGCTGACCGGGTTCCGGCGCCCGGCCTGCTCCGTCCGTGAACTGATACAAATGCTCAATGTCTGAATTCGGTATCTGGCCCCCCGCGGCAATTGGACGGCATCATGGGCACTGCATGTCACCGTACGCTGGGAACCTGCAGCGTATGGCACGGAGACAGAGCTCGCGCGTCCTGAGCGTTTCCGGGATTTCACGGAGGGCGTCAGCGGTTGAGCTCACGGCTTCCAGGCACAGAGCAGGAGATCTCAGGGATTCCGGGACGTGGCGGAGAGCGGCGCCGTTGCAGCGTACGGCTTCAAGGCAGAGTTTGGGCGTCTTGAGGGATTCCGGCACCTGCGCGAGGGCCGGGGTCTTCATGAAGAGGGCCTTTCTGGAGAACTCGGCATGGGCCACGGAAGCCTGATCGTCATCCGAAAGCGGATCGGAATGCCGGACGTCCGTCCGGAGTGGCGCAACGAACATTAGCGGATCGCGGAGATTTTCCGGAACGAATTTAATTGCCCGGGAGTCCTTGCCTGCAGCCTCCAGACAAAGCTCCCGCGACAAAATGTTTAATGGCACATGCTTCAGCGCGAGCGGATGGAAGCCTACGGCCTCCCGGCAGAATTCTTCGGTCAGGACTTCCTCCGGCATGTGGCCCAGGGCATCGGCATCGATGCGGACGGCGGCAAGGCAGAATTCCCTGGTGAAAATTTTCATGGGCACTCTGCGGAGCGCGGAGCTGTCCGCCCGTGCCGCTGCCAGGCACAGTTCCGAGGTAAGGCATGCCGAAGGCACGTGGTTCAGTGCCTCGCCATGCCTGCGGAGGGCTTCCAGGCAGATTTCCGGAACCGCCGGGCGATCCGGGAGACTACCGAGGGGCATGAAGTCGCTGGTCACGGCAAGGGCGCAGAGTTCCGGAGTCTTCAGGTATTCTGGCACATGCTCGAGGGCGGTGCCGTGAGTGCCGACCGCGGAAAAGAAAATTTCACGGGAGAACATGTCCTCCGGGACGAATTCAAGGGCCATGCCGTGCGCCGACACGGCCTCGAGGCAGATTTCAGGGGAGATCACGGATTCCGGCACATGCTCGAGAGCGTATCCGAAGCTCCGGACTGCTGCAAAGCAGATTTCGGGCGTCCTCAGGCCGTCAGGCACATGCTCGAGCGACCCGCCGTATCCAGACACCGCCGCAAGGCAGATCTCTTCGGTACGCATCGCTTCAGGCACCAGCCTCAGGGCTTGTCCCTTCTCACGTACAGCTTCCAGGCAGAGTTCGGGAGACATCAGCCGTCCGGGAACGTGCCTTATGGCACGTCCGTCGGATCGGACGGCGCGGAGGCACATTTCCGGAGTGACGAGGGCATCCGGAACCAGACGGAGCGATTCGCCGTGCCTGCCGGCCGCATCGAGGCAAAGTTCCCGGGTGAGCCATTCCCCCGGGACGTAGGCGAGAGCCCAGGGGTGCCCGGAGACCGCGTCGCGGCAGAGCTCGGGCGTTCTCATGGCACGCTGGACGTGGCCGAGAGCCAGGCCATCCTGATTCACCGCCGCGAGACATAGGGCAGGGGATTTGAGTGATTCCGGGACATGCCTGAGAGCCAGGCCGGTCCTGCCGGCCGCCTCGAGGCAGATTTCCGTTGTCAGCATGCTTTCCGGAACATGGCGGAGCGCGAGGCCGTCGGAACGGACGGCCTCCATGCAGAGTTCCGGGTTCCGAAGATCCGAAGGCACATCCGCGAGCGAGGTTCCGCCGGTTCGCGCTGCCGCGAGACAAATTTCCTCGTCCCTGAGTTCTTCCGGCACCAGACCGAGAGCCAGCGCGTTCCCGCGCACGGCCTCGAGACAGAGTTCGCGGGTGACGATCTCCTGCGGAACGTGCCGGAGAGCCAGTCCGCAGGCCCGTACCGCCTCGCGGCAGATCCCGGTGGTCCTCATGGCCTCCGGAACCTTTTTCAGGGCGTCTCCGTGCAGGCGGACTGCGGTCAGGCACAACTCGGGCGTCAGCATGCCCTCCGGCACGGAATCGAGAGCCAGGGCGCTTTTTGCGACAGCCTCGAGATTCATCTCCGGAGTTCGCCAGTCTTTCGGAACGGATTTCATCGCTTCGCCGCATGTGCGGACGGCGGCCAGGCAGATCTCCGGCGTCATGAACCTTTCCGCCATAAGAACGCGCATGAGCAGGATGGCCTCGCCGTTCATGCGGACAGCCTGAAGAAAGAGCTGACGGTCCAGCATCCAGGAGGGGACGATTTCCAGCGCGAAGGCATTTCTGCGGACCATTCCCAGGCAGAGCTCGTATGTGACCAGCCTCTCCGGCACGTGTGTCAGCGCCTCGGATTCCTCGCGGACTGCGGCCCGGCAGAGGCCGGCCGTCCTCATTGCGGCAGGGACATGCACTAGCGCGGTGCCGCACTCGCGGACGGCCGCGAGCGAGAGCCTTCCGGTGACGAGTTCAGGCGGCACGAACTCCAGGGCCCGTCCGTCGGCGCGTACGGCGTCGAGACAGAGTTCCGGGGTGACGAGCTGTCTCGGCACCAGCTCCAGCGCCAGGCCGTTTTCGCGTACGGCCGCCCGACAGAGTTCCTGGTCCAGCTCGTATTCCGGCAGATGGCCGAGCGCACGGAAGTCGCATCGGAGCGACTCAAGCAGAAACTCGCGTGAGAGCGCCGACTCCGGAACCAGGCTGATGGCGGAGATGTCGTTGCGGACGGCGGCAAGGCAGACGTCCGGCGTCAGAAGTTCCAGGGGCAGGTGCTTCAGCGCCTCTGGATGACTGCCGGCGACAGAGACGAGGAGATCCTGTGTCAGAAATGTATCCGGCACGTGCCTGACGGCGCCGGCGTCGCTCGCGATCGCGGCAAGGCAGAGCTCCGTGTTCTTCATGGACTCGGGGACGTGCCCGAGGGACAGCCCGTGACTGCGGACGGCGGCGAGACAGATTTCCGGAGTCTTCAGGGTCTCGGGAACGTGCTCGAGCGCGACGCCGTGGCTGCGGACAGCTGCAATGCAGAGATCGGCGTTCCTCGACGACTCCGGCACATGCCGAAGCGCCTCGGCGTGGTTCGCGACGGCCGTCTTGCACAGCTCCTGGGATTTCAGCTCCTGAGGGACGTGTTCGAGCGCGTTTCCGTGCCCCGCGACAGCCACGAGGCAGAGCATGGGTGACCTGAGAGCCTCCGGCACGTGCGCGAGCGACATCCCGTCGTAGAGCACGGCTTCGGTGCAGAGTTCAACCGACCTGAGATTTTCCGGAACGTGCTCCAGGGCCTTGCCCGAGGCACGGACTGCCTTGGAGCAGATTTCAGCCGACCTGAGTTCCTCCGGCACGTGCTTCAGGGCCAGGCCCGAGGATCGGACGGCCTTGAGATAGAATTCCGGCGTTTTCAGATCCTCGGGCAGGAACTGCATTGCGCTGCAGTCATTTCTGATTGCCACGAGGCACACCATCGCGGTCCGGAACTCTTCCGGAATCCGGGCGAGGGCGACCGGATCCTTCGTGACCAGCTCGATGGCCTGCGCGGCTGTCATGGGAGGCGGTGACAATGCTCGCTCCTTCGTGGACAAGACGATCTGCCTGATGACTGGGCAGTCGAGGTCACAGGCGGGCTTCTCCAGATGCTTAAGTCCCGAATTGATCCGCAGGGAACCCGAGAGATCCGGGGGAACCCGCACGTCCCGCAGGAATCCAGAGTGCTTCTGAGGAATCCAGAGGAATCCTGGGGTTCCCGAACGTTCCGGGGGAATCACGGGGGTTCCTGAGCGATCCTGGTTAATCCGAAGGGAACCTGGAGATTCCAGGACATCCCTGTGAAATAAGGAGAAATCGGGAAAATTCGGGTCCATCCGGAATGATCCGGAGGAATCAGGGAAATTCCTGAGAAATCCGGAGATATCCTGCGAAATCATCCCAAACTGGGTCGACATGGCCGAGGTCTGGCTGCCTGAAGGGTTGATACCTGATTCTCCGGGAAATGCTCCCGGAGTCACAGTGCAGGGAGCGGGAACCGCAGGGGCTCTCTCCGGCCAGGGCAGTCAGGAACCTTGCTCCCGGACCAATAAATTCACATTTTAAGGCATCGGACGACGTGATTCAACGCGTTTTCCTTTGCGTTAGCCGGCAATTTCCCTTTATGGGTGAGTTTACGGTTATTACGAGTTCGGTTAAATGTTATAATTTTGGCTATCGTTCCAGGGGTGAGAAATCAGCACAAGGTCCTAGATATGGTATCTCTTTGCCTGACTCGCTCCCGTAATGTGGGGAAAGATTTCAACATTTTCTAATATTTATCCGGAAGCGTAATAAGAAAAACATAAATTACACAGGTGTGATAATTTTTAAATTTTCACACGTTTGTTTCTTTCCGCCACCCTGATAGAAATGTTGTCCTGTCTGCCTTCCAACAAATCTTCCAAAGCATCGTATATTTCTTCCGGACTCTACTGTCGACTGCCAGCTTGCTGCCTGGCTTTCAATCCTTCGGCGATATCTGCCACGTGACTGGAGCAGACTTTTGGTCGATATCCGACTTTTTTGAATTTTAAAGAACAATGCATGAGGAAAGTGTGCCCCGCCAGACTCTCAGGCCAAGAATCAGAATTGCTAAATGGTACTTCAGCGCCAAAAATGTCTGCAAGTGTTACCAGAAGGACTGTCAATTCAAACAATCAGGATAATTTCATCATTTTTTGGCATACAAAAATTATTGATATTGACAATATTTTAAATCATTTTTTGAATATTCATCTATATAATCAAGCATGCCACAAACATATAACAAGCATTTAAAAGCATTAAATCAAAAATATATTTGAATAAATTTTCACCAGTATGTTCGAAATTTCTTCTAACTTACAGGTTCCCGTCTTTTGACAATATATCTTGCCGTTGTTCCATTCATTTTATAATCCTTACCACTACAACTTTTCGTGTATAGACTTTGACATTTTTCTAAAATTTTAAATATGTGGAAACAGTCTGTTGCCTTCCTGTCATTACAAATGTTGCCTTCCATTAATTGCAAAGTTCATTTTGATATATTTTTTTAATTATGTATACATACATGTTTTGAGCTTTTCGTTCAACTGACAGGGAACAGATGCCCGCGTCCGCCGGATGACTTTTTTCCGGCCAGTCAGAAATTGCCCTGCGTCTCCCCTTGAACTCATACCCGCTTCCTCCATGCGACCTTACGGTCCATTCAGCTCGTTTTCTGCCTTTTTCCCGGAGTCTCGCGGGTGCCCAAGGGAGACCGGGGCTTCGTTTTCCCGGGGAGAGCCCGAAGGACGGAGGAACTGTCTCGCCGGGCTTGTCAACAGCCTCTTGTAAAGATAAACTTGTCCTAATCCCGCCAGGGCCATCGTCCTGCCGGGCGACCGGGCGGCCAGGTTGCCGGTATTATCCCGGCCGCAGTCCCGAAACGGCGGTATCAAATGAATGTATCTGTTCACGG
The DNA here is from genome assembly GCA_031263525.1 of Deltaproteobacteria bacterium. Classification (GTDB taxonomy): domain Bacteria; phylum Desulfobacterota; class Desulfarculia; order Adiutricales; family Adiutricaceae; genus JAIRZX01. Next base: position 19,326 of record JAISFP010000237.1, read on the forward strand.
GGTGGGGGACAGAGCCTACATGGTTATGTCCGCCCTCAAGAGCGAAGGAATCCCTCAGAAGCGCTCCCGTGGCCGGGGCGAAAGCACTCGACCGAAGGAAGTCCGGCCTTCCTTCCCAGGCCACGGCAACGCCCCGGCGTCCGGACGGAAGATCGGCCCCGACGCATACGGAGGGAAAGCCGCGCCCTCCGAGCGGCCCCGGCACGGCCTTCTCCGAGGATACAGGTGTCAGAA
>JAISFP010000273.1 GCA_031263525.1 Deltaproteobacteria bacterium
CGCTCCGGACCCCAGCCGCCGCCTGAGGCTCCGGACCCCAGCCGCGGCCTCAGGCTCCGGACCCCAGCTGCGGCCTCAGGCTCCGGACCCCAGCCGCTGCCTCAGGCTCCGGACCCCACCCGCCGCCTCAGGCTCCGGACCCCACCCGCAACCTCAGGCTCCGGACCCCAGCCGCGGTCTCAGGCTCAGGACCCCAACCGCGGTCTCAGGCTCAGGACCCCAACCGCGGCCTCAGACCCAGGCTCCAGACCACAACTGCGGCTCAGGCTCCAGACACCAACCGCTGCCTCAGGCTACGGATCTTCGCCCCGCCGTCGACGCAGGGCCATCAACGGCTGCCGCCGCCCCGCATGAAGGAAACCACATGAGACACTGCCTTGCCCCGGGAAAAGCTTCCCCGCCGACACCGGCGGCTCTGGCGGGCACCCTGGGCCTCGTCCTGGCCCTCCTGCTCGCCTATGCCCTGCCGGCCTCCGCCCAGGACGACGCCGCCATGATCTACCGGAACCAGAAGCCCATGACCCAGGCGGAAATTCCCGTAGTCATGGAGCTCGCCCGCTTCCATTTCGGCACCCTCTCCGAATGGGAGGCCATGCACATGGCGAACAGTTTCGAGACCGACGAGGACCGCCTCGCTTACCTGACGGCCAAGGTCGAGGTGGCCCTCCAGCTCCTGGGGCCCGATCCCCCCTCCGAGGCCGACGTGGTCAAGGCCCGCGGCACAAGGCTGGCCCTTCCAACGGCCTTCGAGCTGGAGCTCATAAAGGGCATGGAGACGGAGCTGAGGGCCCTGATACCAGCCGGCGCCAGATAATCCGGCCCAACCCCCCGCCCACCGCTCAGGCCTGAGCCCGAGGACATACCGGCCCACGGGACAGGCTCTGTCCTTCCAGGCCGCTGCCCATCCTGGCACGGCCCAGGCCATCCCCCTGGACCAGCTCCGTCCGCTCCAGGACAATCCTTCCCGCTCCAGACGCGTCCCTCTCGCCCCGGACCTTACGGGTCCGGACGGACCGATCCCCCAAGGCCCGGCCTGTCATGATCCGGACGGGCCGATCCCCTTGGCCCGGCCTCTCAGGGTCCGGACGGATCGAGCTCCCCAGGCCCGGCCTCTCGGGGTCCGGCCGGTCTGATCCCCCGGGCCAGGCCTCCCGGGGTCCGGACGGATCGAGCTCCCCAGGCCCGGCCTCGCCGGGTCCGTGCCCGTGGATATCTCCCGGCGGCCCGGCAGGAAGGGGAGCCCGCAACACGGCGCGGGCCCGCAGGCCCATCTCTCCCGGAGCTCCGGCCCCGGCATCCGCCAGGAACCGTTCGGTTCCGGGCGGCCCCTATTTCTCCTGGCCCTTGCGCTCCACCACGTCGTAACGGTCGAAGGTCATCAGGAACGAGCCCCTTCCCTGGGTCTGCGACCTGACGGTGGTGGAGTACCCGAACAGCGACGAGAGCGGGGCCGTGGCGGATATGAGCATGAACCCCGCCGGCGGCATGGGCTTCATGTCGCCGACGCGCCCGTGGCGGACGGAAAGCTCGCCCACGACCTCGCCCACGGACTCGTCGGGGCAGGTGACCTCGAGCTTCATGACGGGCTCCATGAGGACGGGGCCCGCGGCGTTGAGCGCCGTGCGCATGGCCTGGGCCGCGGCGATGCGCACGGCCGGCTCGTCAGCGCCGCCCTCCCCCAGCTCCATGGAGTCCAGGGTGGCCTCGACGTCCAGCATCGGGTAGCCCAGGAGGGGCCCGGTGCCCAGGCTGTCCTTCACGGTCTCGAAGGCGGCCCGCGTGAGCGCGGGCGGCCAGGGGGACATGTCCGGGACGAGGCAGGAGGTCCTGACGCCCTCGCCCCTGGCGAGCGGCCTCACCGTGACCGTGGCCTTCGCGGCCCTTGCGGCGGCGCCCGCCGGACGCTGGAAGGACCCATCGGCCGTGGCCGGCTTCGTCAGGGTCTCGCGGTGGACCACCTGGGGCTTGCCCACCAGGACCTGGACCCCGTGCTCGCGGCCCAGACGGTGAACCAGGACCTCCAGGTACAGTTCACCCATCCCGGAGATGACGGTCTGGCCGGTGTCGGGGTCCTGCTTGAGGTGGAAGGTGGGATCCTCCTCGGCCATCTTGGCGAGGGCCTCCATGAGCCTCGGCAAGTCCGCCGCGCTCTCGGGCTCCACGGCCACGGATATGACCGGGTCGGCGGCCTGGATGCTCTCCAGGGCCACGATGCGGCCCTCGGAGCAGACGGTGTCGCCGGTCGCCGCCGACCGGAGCCCCACCACGCCCACCAGGTCGCCCGCGGAGGCGTGATCCGTGCGGTCGCGCCTGGCGGCGGACAGCCTGAACAGCCGCGAGATCTTGTCCTTGCGCTTCATGCGGAAGTTGAAGACGTCCGTGCCCTCGCGCATCTCTCCCGAATAGACGCGCACGAAGGAGAGCTTGCGGCCCTGCTCCATCATCTGGATCTTGAAGACCAGCGCCGCGAGCGGCTCCGACGGGTCGGGGTTCACCAGCACCGTCTCGCCCTTCATGCCGACGGCCTCCACCGGGGGCAGGTCCGAGGGCGCGGGCAGGTAGTCGACCACCCCGTCCAGGAGGGGCTGCACGCCCTTGTTCCGGAGCGCCGCGCCCGCGAACACCGGGACGACCTTCAGGGCGATGGTGGCCCTTCGTATGGCGGCCTTGAGCGCCGGGACGTCCAGCTCCGCGTCCGCCAGGTAGGCCTCCATGACCTCGTCGTCGCAGTCGGCCAGGGTCTCCACGAGCTCCCTGCGCCCGCGCTCGGCCTCCTCCAGGAGCTCTTCCGGCACGGGCGAGCGGGCCATCTCGGCCCCCAGGGAGTCCTCGGACCAGGTGCAGAAGCTCCGCTCCAGGACGTCAATTACGCCCTCGAAATCGTCCTCGCTGCCAACCGGGCGGGTGATGACGAGCGGCCTTGCGCCCAGCTTGTCCCTGAGCTCCCCCATCACCTTGTCGAAGTCCGCCCCGGTGCGGTCCATCTTGTTCACGAACACGAGCTTGGGCACCCGGTGCCGGTCCGCCTGCCTCCAGACGGTCTCGGACTGGGGCTGGACCCCGCCCACGGCGCAGAACACGCCCACGGCCCCGTCCAGGACGCGCAGGCTCCTCTCGACCTCCATGGTGAAGTCCACGTGGCCCGGGGTGTCTATGATGTTCACCTCGGCCCCGCGCCACTCGCAGGATATGACCGCGCTCATGATGGTGATGCCGCGGTCCTGCTCCTCGGGCATGAAGTCCATCACGGCCTCGCCGTCGTGGACCTCGCCCAGCTTGTGGGTCCTCCCCGAATAGTAGAGGATGCGCTCGGTGAGGGTGGTCTTGCCGGCGTCGATGTGGGCTATGATGCCTATGTTGCGGAGCCCGGGGCCCTTCGGGGCCTTCGGCACGGGCTTCCCGCCTTTGCCCTTTCCCTGCGGCTGGGGCTGCTGGCCCGGCTTAGGCCGAGGCTTGCCGTCGCCCCTGGAGTCGGCCCGCTGGTCCGGGCCGGTGCCGCCGTCGGGCGGCTGAGAGGGGGGCGCAGTCATGAGAGCCGCCCCTCCTCGGCTCCGACCGCCGCGTCCGAGGCGTCGACCGCCAGGGCCATGGCGTCCCGCCCCTCGGAAAGCCTCTTCTCGAGCTCCGGGTCGGAGAGCGCCAGTATCCTCGCCGCCAGCCACGCGGCGTTCCTCGCCCCGTCCACTGCCACGGCGGCCACGGGGACGCCGGAGGGCATCTGCACGGTGGAAAGGAGCGCGTCCATCCCCCCCAGCGCCCTCGAGCCGGACAGCGGCACGCCTATGACCGGGAGCAGGGTGGATCCCGCCAGGGACCCCGCCAGGTGCGCGGCCATGCCCGCGCCCGCTATGATGACCCTTATCCCCCGCGAGGAGGCGGTGCGGGCGTAGACGAGCGTCCGCTCCGGGGTCCTGTGGGCGGAGGCTATGCGGGTCTCGAAGGGCACGCCCAGCCCCGAGAGAACCTCGGAGGCCCCGCCCATCACACCGGAATCGCTCTCCGACCCCAACACTATGCCCACCAGGGGGCCCCGGCGGCCCTCGTCTGCCATGACTAAAACTCGCCCTTCCGCAAAAAAAGCCCCCCGGCTCGGAGGGCGGGCGGGCCCCCGACCGGGAGCCCTGAAGTTTGCGGCAATACATTAGATATTTTGCACTGCCCTGTCAAGGGAGCGCGGAGGCGGCGCGGAAGGCGGGGCCGTCCCTCGGACTTCGCCTCTGATCCGGCGGAACCTGTACCGGACGTCGCAGGGGCCGGGATACCTGACCAGGTTTCCAGAACGGGATTCAAGGGCGGTCTACCGGGCCGGGATTCGGGAGGCGGTCTACCGGGCCGGGATTCGGGAGGCGGTCTACCGGGCCGGGATTCGGGAGGCAGGCTACCGGGCCGGGATTCGGGGGGCGGTCTACCGGGCCGGGATTCGGGAGGCAGGCTACCGGACCGGGATTTCG
>JAISFP010000347.1 GCA_031263525.1 Deltaproteobacteria bacterium
GGCAGGGCCAGTTTCACGGCTTAGCTCAAAGTGAAGAGGTCCCGTAGGGCCAGATTTAATTTCCGGGGTAATATTTAAGAGCGTTCGAGTGTTCAGCTGAAACCGGACCGGGACGCCGCCCTGACGTCTCCCCTGCATCCAGGCAGGTGCCTTCCATCACCCCCACCTCCCCGAGCCTGCGGCCCAGGCAGCCGCCACGAGGCATTTGCCATGATTGTTGAGTCGCTTCTGACACTTGCCCTGGCCGCGGCCGTGTCTGCCGTCACGAGCGGGACCGCCCTGGCCGGCAGGAAGGGTGACGGGAATCCCGGAGAGGCGAACCGGGCCGACTCCCCGCTCCCGCCCGGCTGGCCGGAGTGGGGCTACCCGCCCATGGGCCGGCTCCTGGATGAAGGGCGCCTGACATGCGAGGAGATTCTCGCCAAGGGCGACCTCCTCAAATCGGCCCACCGCTGGGACGGTCTGCGCGCCTTCGCCCGCCTGGTCCTGGGCCCGGACGACCCGAGGGTCTGGGCGCTCCTGTCCCGCTCCGCCAGATCCCTTTCCGGCTACCTGGCCGGCCAGCCCTGGCCCGACGACTTCAAATGGGCCCGGCACCTCGGCGCCGCCGCCATGGCGGCCGGAGCTCTCGAGGGCCTGCGCTCAACAGGCGCCGCGGCCCCCGCCTCCTCCGACTTCCTGAAGGGCTCCGGGGCCGGAGCCGCCGGACAGTCCGGGGAGACGGACGGGCAGCGGAAGACGAGGGAATCCGAAACGGCCTTCGCGGAGGCCACGATCGCGCGATGCCTCATTCACGGCCCGGCCCGGGCCAAAAGGATCCCCCCCGCTCCCGTGAGGACCCTCGGCAGTGCCCTGTACCCGGGAGACAAGCCCAAGAAGGGAGGCGGCCACTTCCCCTCCGCCGGAGAGCTCCGTGCCAGCCTGGCCAGGGCGGAAGGCCCCGGGGGCCCGGGCCCCGCCTCCAGAGAGGCGCTTGTCCTCCTCTCGCTTCTCGGCAGCGAGATCGCTGACACGGGCGGGCGGACGATGTCGCACGATTCGCTCGCGATCCTGAAGGTGGCGTCGGCCGGCCTTGACGCCCTGGCGGGCGCGGCCGACCCGGACTCGCTGGCCGCCAAGGAGCGGCTGGCCAGAAGGCTTTTCAGGTTGCCCGGCCCGGCCTGCGTCGTCCCCTGCCAGTTCGAGAGGCCCGCCGTCGAGGAGATGAGGCTGGCGCTTGACCTGTTCCACGAGATAGAGGATCTGTCCTGGAAAGGCCCCGAGGACGCGCCCCTGCTCCGCCGCTCCCGCCTGTGCGCCTACGGGGTGGAATGCGCCCTCGCGGGCCTGCCCGGCTTCGGGCGGCGCGTGATGCCTCTGTCGGAACTGGTTTCCTCGCACCCCTGGCTGGAGCGGTCGATCATGCTGAGAGTCCCGGACGTCGAGACGGCGAGGGACGCCTTCGACGCCGGCGAGATGCTGCTCAGGTCCGCAATGGCTGAAGACGCCATGAAATGCCACAACCAGTCCCTGATCGTGCGCCGCAACCTGCTTGGCGCCACCCACCCCGAGACCGCTAGCTCTCTTGCCCGCGCGGGAGACGTCATGGTCATCTTCCCGGGCGAAGATCCGGCATGCTTCTTGTGGGCCCTCGCCCTCGAGGCCCTGAAGGGCAAGGGAAAGCGCCACGAGCGTCACAGGGCGGATCTGGAGCTCAGGATAGGCAGGGCCCTCCTGCTCGGGAACGACGCGGCGCAGGCGGCCCCGCTCCTCGCTCGCTCGCTCGGGCGCTACCGGGACACGCTCGGGGAAATGTCCCAGGAGTCCCTGGGGACCGCGACGTTCCTCGGCCTGGCCCGCTTCTGGTCCGGGGACGTCAGAGGGGCCGACGCGACCTTCCGGGGACTGGAAAGGCTCCTGGACGGCGCCCCGGCCCGGAAGGACCCGGACCCGAACATGGCCGGTGACGACGAAGTGCTCGCCGCCGCCCGGGCCGCGATCGAGGTCACGTCCCCCGTCCTGGGCGACCCCGCCGGCTGCAGGAAGCTCCTCGCCCTCTGCCGCCCGCTCGAGTTCGAGATCCGCATGCCGAGCAAGAATGACGTGAAACTCGTCAGGGCCATATTCCTCTCCGTAGCCGGTGAAAGAGAGAAAGAGGCCCTCCGGCTGAGGAACCGTTCACGTCCCCCTCGATTAAAGTTAAGGAAGTTTAATCCAGATAACTATTGTCTGAAACCCTAGAAGCTGAAGAGCCAACAATTGATGCTTCATGTCGAGGGGAAAAGTTTCTGAACAGGGCATTTTGGCTGGGAAGCTCTTCCTGCTGAACACCTCTTGGGGTGGGCACCTGAACAGTTGCCCGGCGGAAACCGGGGAGGCGAGACGTGACCAGGACGCCTCCCGAACTTTGACGTCCGTCGGACCTCAACCCCCGGTGCACTGAGACTTCGGTCTGGGCGGGACCATCTCATCACGCGCTTCACCGGCCGGGAAGACAGTGATTCGGACGAGTCGCCGGCGCTCCTGAAGGAGGCGTCGGCAGGCCTGGACGCCATGAAAGGCGCAAGCGACCCTGACTCGCTGGACGCCAATGAGCGGCCGGCCAGAAGGATTTGCCGGATGCCCGGCCCGGCCTGCGTCTTCCCCTGCCTGTTCGTGAGGCCCGTCCCCGAGGAGACGAGACTGGCGCCTGCGCAGTTCCGCGAGCTGGAGGCCAATGCCCCGAGAGGCTTCGGGGACGCGCGCCTGCTCACCCGCGTGCGCGTCTCCACTCTCGGGGCAGGACACTTCCTGCCGAAACAGCCCGGGCACGGGAATCACGAGATGCCGCTCAGGGATCCGATTTCATCGCTGTCCTGGCCGGACAGGCCGAAGACGCACGCCAGCCCTGACGCCGAGGCGGCGAGGATCGCCTTCGACATGGGAGAGACAATTCCCTGGTCATCAGGTGTCGAAGACGGCCTGAAATGTCACGTCCAGTCCATGACTGCGCGCCGAGGCCTGCTGGGAGCCAGCCACCCCGAGACCGCGAGCTCGCTCGCCCGCACGGGGGACTTCCTGTCTATCGACACGGGCGACGAGCCGGCATGCCTCTTCTGGGCCTCGCCCTCGAGGCCCCGGAGGGACTGGGAAAGCGCCGCGAGCGTCACAGGGCGGATCTGGAGCTCAGGATAGGCCGGACCCTCCTGTTCTGGCTGGACGCCCGGCTTGCGGCCCCGCTCCTTGAAAGCGCGCCCGTGCGCTTCCGCGGCACTCTCTGGGAAATGTCCAGGCAGTGCCTGGAGACCGCGACGCTCCTCGGGATGGCCCTCTTCTGGACCGGGAACGTCAGGGCGCCAAGTGACGTGCCGGGAGCTGGCGAGGATCCTGGACGGCGCCCCGGCCCGGAAGAGCCCGGACTCGATCATGGCCTCCGACGCCGAAATTCTCACGACTGCCCGGGCGGCGCTCGACGTGACGGTCGCCGTCCTGGACGGCAAAGCCGGCGGCAGGTAACTCCTCGACCTCTGCCGCCCCCGCAGGCCGGAGATCCGCCTGTCGACGAAGAGCAAGGAGGAGCTCATAGGCGACTTGTTCCGTTCCGCAGTCCTGGCCATGCAGGACAGGGGAGGCAGCTCCGGCGGGATCCGGGACGGCGGAGGATGACCCGGGCTTCCCCCGCGCCGTGCAGTGCCCGCTCGGCGGCAAACTGCCGCAGGCTTCAATAAACGCGGCGGGCAGTCCAGGGACCGAGAGGCCATGAACTGAAGGGTTGCGGGAGTCGCTCTCCACTTTCCCGCCGTACGGACTCTTACGTAAGTTTGGCGGTCGGATCTGCAAGAATTCTGAACTTGCTTCGGACGAAGTTAGACACTACGGCAGAGTGATTGGCGGCGCCGCAATGTCTTGGGACGTTATGCCTTGATCTGAGACTAAAGTTAAATATTTCATACTTTACAAGCATAACGAACTGTTTGGTGACTTTTGTCATATCGGAATGTCAGCAGTCGAAGTCAGATATTCCATCAATTTTTTAAAAATATTGTCCCTATTGATTTCTGAACGGTTTGACTGCCGGTTTGTCATACCATAAAAATAGCATGTCCTGATATGTAATTCAGCACTGTCCCAATATAGAGGCTTCCCGACAATGCTTGCTTGGGTTGGTGGGAGATATCAAAATTTAGATATCATTAGAGCATTCCAAAAATTCAGGATCCATAATTATTACCCCGGTGGATATTTGTTGGACTGCAGCTGTTCAAAGACGATGATAAGGGGGACTTCTCTGGGTTCAGATTAACCTTTTTGCTTAACCAGGGGAGCTCCTCCGCCCAGGCTCCTTCCCCATCCTTCCCCCTTGCCCAGGGGCTCCTTCGTGCCGATTATGAGTACAACAAATATCCACCGGAGTAATATATAAAATTTTAAACTTTTCCTATTGAAATGCTTGAATTATTTTACATTAAAAATAATTTTTGCGATAATTTAACATGAAAAATTATTGTTATAATAGATTGCATTTAATTATAATTTAATTTTTTTTATGCACCTCATAAATTATTTTATTATATAACATATACAGATATACTTTTAAAAAAATTTAATAATATAATGATGTCATATTTATTTTCATAATATAAGACTGACGTTAATTTTTTAGATGTAACATCGTCTCCCGGAACAGACATGGAACGGCCTGAAACGATAACCGTCTTGTCTCTTTGACTGGACATACGGCCTAAGACTCTGTTTCGCCACGTTTTCCGAGATATGGGCATAAAATTTTCGAATGGGCTGTACCGTCACGCCACCCGACAGTTTCAGCTAACGTCGTTCGGATACACTCAACTTGCAGTCACACCTTTACGTGACGTCCCGATTTGAAGGCGCATGCGGGTATGGATGCATAACATTTTCTGACATGCCGTGTCATCCCGGACTGCCGCAATGCCAAGCAAGTACGTACAACGGCAACTGTTCGTGTGCCCCTCTATTGAGGACCTTTTCGGAAGAAGAGAGTCCTGATGAGGATCCCTAGAAGTTAAAGAGTCAATAATGGATACTTCATGCGGAGGAAAATAGTTTCTGCAGATGGCATTTCAGTCGGGAAGAGCCCGCTGCCGAGTTCCCCCTGAGTGGGCGCCTGAACAGTTGCGCACAACGTTTATTCAATCGTCACAGCTTCCTGGCAGGAAACCCTCTCGACATTCCAAGGGATACGAAGGCTCAGCATTTCGGAAAATGGCGACTCTGCCCATTCTTCCGGTCCCTGCTGACCGCCCGGGACTCCCGGCCGGGGCGGACCGTCATGGCCCTGACCTGCCTGCACTGTCAGGCCTGTCATGCCTGACAGGCCTTACGGACAGCTTTGCACAAGGAGTACAGGAGGAACAATGCATATTGACAGGACGTTCCGATTGTTCGCGTTTACGGGGACAACGGCATAACTTTCCCGGAAACATCCATCACGCCTCCCTTGCTCCCAACATGCCTCAGTGCCTCCCTGCATAACAGCCGAGCAAGGAACGGATGCAGCTGCCCACCCCATTATCACTACACATTTGCAGGAATCCCTCATTATCCGGCTTCAGGGCACGACAGGGTGACATTTTGGAACGGCCGAATCTGCACCTGCTTCCATCCTGACCTGCTTACCTGCTTCCCGCCTTCCCAGTTTCCAGCCCTGCCATCTCTGCCATTTCTCACGGGTGCATATGTGCTACGCACACAAACTGATCGGCACATCTTGATAGGACTTCACAATTTTCGCGTCTCCGGGGACGACGGCTCAACATTTCACTAAACGCCCGATCCCCCGCAAGCCTCCGGGCTGTCAGGTTCGGTACCGTTTCAGGAAATTGATCTGGCTCAACATGCCGACACGCCGGCACCGCGCGTGACGGCCATGAGGCCAGGCGCTCGTTATCGGCGTTTCAGAAACTCCCCAGCCATGAAGAATTCCCGGGCCGGTGCCGTGCCAGAAAATTAATGAGCAAAATTCATGCAACATGTTGCGACACGCAAAAAACTTCACGCGACCGATGGCAATGCGGGATGAATCGTTTCCGGAAATCCCGGTCAGCACATGAATTTTACAGTTCCGCGAGACCAGAAGTCCCCAGATCGCCATGCCTCGAGGTCAGCGGCTCCGCGTTCATGTCGCCGCTGCAGTGACATCAGGAACATTCAGACTGCCGTCTCCCTTCTCTACCGGGTCGGGCGGATTCCCCGAGCTCTGACTTTAAGAGAACTCTGACGCCTGAAACCGCAAGAGCTGGCGTGGCATCACGTTCGGGGCGCAAAAAAAGTCTGGCGGAACCTGTCAGGCTTCCTGTGAAAATTATCAGCAGATGGCGAATAATCCGGGCACTGCGCAGCAACTTGCGATCCTGAAATTTAACTTTCCCTCCGGCTGCCTGTCCGGGCACAGCGGAGCTCCGCAGGCCTTCCGGACGCTGCCGGGACGGCAGAAGACGGCAGGGAAGACGCCGTGACGCCTGTGCCCTCCGGAACGCCATGCGATGCGCCGCACAAGCAGTTGGGCCCAAAAAAATTCGTGACGGCCTATACCCTGCCAACTTCCGTAAAAATTCTATAATGCTCTGCATTATCAAGGAAATGCCCCGTTCCGGAGTCGCCGGGCTGAGCTTTGCCTGAAGCAGGCCGTGAGATAAACCAAGAAATTTTTTTTCAGGGACTCTCCCTCCCCGGGAACTGCCTCAAATTAGGTATAAATGAGCTGAAATTCGATATACTTTCACATCATTTAGCTTCCATGTGTCCATCAACACACAAATTAATCCCATTCCCCCGGTGTGGGAAAAAATTAGGCATAAAGTTGCAAACTGTTATTCAAAGACATATAATCACACAGAAAGTTTCCTCTTTGAGGAGACGGCGTTCCCGGGCCGGCGAAGGCCGGGATACGCCGGAGGATGCCGGAGGCGACGGCCCTGGATGCCCTTTTTTCAACGAGTTGCCTTCAGTTTCCGAACCAGGCGGGGACCCGCCCCGCGAAACGCGGACAATGCATACGGCTCATGTGGCGCCTGCCTCCGCGTGATCAGACTAACATCGGCCCAATCCGCCCCCGGAGCACCCGGGGGCAGACTGGCAGGCGCCCGCGGCGGCCCTGCCGGGGCCGTTGCCCCTGACTCCCAGGGCCCCCTTCGAGAAAAGGACTAGAACATGTCGGATCTACTTCGTACCAGGACCGGTCGCTGGGTCCTCCAGCTCATGCTGGCATTGAGCTTCGCCCTGGCCCTGTGCCCTGCCAACGAGGTCATGGCCGGCTTCGCGCCCACAGCCGGCGTCAGGTCGACCGCCAGCGCCGACCTCGACAGGGTCCGCACCTACCTTGAAAACAAGAAGGTGACCAACACCCTTGCAGCCATGGGCTACGACAGGGCCGAGATCGAGGCTCGTCTCGCCAGCCTCTCCGAGCAGGAGATAAGCGACCTGGCCGGCAAGCTTGACGGCGCCATGACCCCCAGCGGCAGCAGCGGAGTCGGCATCGCCATCGGAGTGGTGGTCGTGGTGCTGGTCGTGCTGGGCATCCTGAGCATCATGGGCAAGAGGGTGGTCGTCGCGGAGTAGCCGGCAGGCCTCCGCCAGTCATCCTCGCCTTTTCCGGCTTTCCGGCGCCGCCGGGCCCCGCGCTCACACCGCGGGACCCGTCGGGCGCTGGCCGGGCCCTGCCGCAGGACGCAACGGCGTTCCGGACAGGGCCCCGCGTCAGACCGGCGTCCGGGCCCAGGCCCGCCCGCCGGCGTTTCCGTCTTTTCCGTTAGCCGGCTTCTCCCATTTCCACACCTCCTCGCTACATGTTGATTCCCGCCGAAGAATTTTACACCCTCCTTATCCGCCACTCGCCCCACTCCCATGGAGAAAGCCGGCTATATTTTTCCGACCCGACCGGGCCCCGCAGGTCAACCCCTGCCGGGCCCGGCTCAGGGACGGACCGGCCGCGCCCTGCCCGCAGCACCCAGCTCCCCCACAGATTTTAAATTCCCGTCCATGCAGGAGACGTCCGCCCAGCAATGCAATCAGCTGGACATCCTCCTCCGCTCCCCTCTTCACATCCCGGCTTCTTCACCTCTTTCTTCTTTTCTGTTCTTCACTCCGCTCTTCGCAACCCCGCTTCTTCACCTCACTCCGCTCAAGTCTTCCCCGCCCTTCCCCGCTTGACCCAACTTTTCCCACGCACGCGCCCCGCCTCGGTCCAGCAACTCAGAGCCTTCCTCACAACCGCCATTTGCCTCCACCCTCAGCTCCACATCTCCCCTGCGCCCCCTTCATCACTCCCTGCCCGCCACCGCTTTCCCCTCACGCTTCATGTCCCCTGCCAATTCGTCCACACAACCACTGCCTTGTCCCCTCACTCACCTCTCCACTCAATCAACCCACGCTATTACCCTCCCCTCTTTCCTCCCCTCCATCGCCTCCTCTCACCCAGCCCCATCTGCTTGCCCAACCACTTCTGCTTCCACCTCTTCTCTTTCCAGACATCTTCCGGCAACTTCCGGCTGCTTCCGGCATGTATCCGTTCACGTGCTGGTTGCCCTAGCCACTGAGGGAACCCGTCCTGAATCAGGCGGACGGCTGCTCCGGACCCGACGGAAGGCCGCTCAGCACCAGGAATGAGGATGAACTGGGTCCTCCTGTAGCTTCCCCTGTTTTTTCCGTGAACAGAGACTCCGGCTGCTTCAGGCATCATCCGGCATCTTCCGGCATCTTCCGGCATCTTTCGGCATCTTCCGGCTGCTTCCGGGCAACTTCATGCTACTTCCGGCTGCTTCCGGGCTGCTTCCGGGCATCTTCCGGCATCTTCCGGCTACTTCCGGCTACTTCCGGGCAACTTCCGGGCAACTTCCGGCTGCTTCCGGGCAACTTCCGGCTGCTTCCGCCATTTTCCGGCATCTTCCGGGCAACTTCCGGCTGCTGCCGGGCAACTTCCGGCTGCTTCCGGGCAACTTCCGGCTGCTTCCGCCATTTTCCGGCATCTTCCTAAACTTTTTCGGGGACCTCCCCCGACAGCTTTTCTGGCAGCTCGAGGAATCGTTTTCCGGCAGACAACCGCCACACTACCCGCAACTTATAGTTGTGCTAAATGACATGTCCCAAAGTCCTCGGCAGTCATATATCTTGCAGTTTCATGAGACATTATATAGTATGCACCTGCAATTTGCCCACTTCCAACAGTCTTGTTACAAGACATGCCCCGCCGTGCTCAGCCCGGCAAGCCCCCAGCTTCTCTGGTGGCATCTTTTTTGCTTGATATTGAGCGCTCATCCCGCAGTTTTCCGCCATCTTACCCGGCAGACTTGTGAAATCTTCGCGACAGTTGCCCGAGTCCACATCCGGCACGAATCCGGCAGCCTGACCGGCAGGCGCCTCTCGGCTGACCGGCAGGCGACGGGCGGCTCTTCCTCAGGCCCAGGGGCAGTTCCCCGTTCGCTCCCGGAGTCCGTTTCCGGTCGCTTCCAAAGAGTTTCCGGCCTTGCCCGGCCACGGAAACACCCCAGTGTCGAAAATTCATCAAAAAAATTACCATGCCATTTTCTTGAGTCGCAGTTGAAATCCACATGCTGCCGCCTGCCCGCGCCCGCCTGGAAGCTTGCCCCGGGCCGTCCGGGCCTCCGCGGCCCGGTCTCGGGACAGGGCGTCAGCCTGGCCAGCATGTTGCACCCTGCTTTGTTTCCGGTTTAAGATCTGGTACACTTTGCCGGATTTGGTATACTGGCAGTAAAAAGGCGGCTCCGGGCGCAACCGGCTGCCTGGACTGGCCTCGGGTCCCAGGCCGCACCCGATCGCCTGAACCGGCCCACCCGCCGTCTTTTCCGCCTCCCGGGCGGTGTTCCACCGGACCAACTTTCCGTACGGGGTTTCACCGGCCTGCACGTCCCCGCCTTCCGGGCGGGGTTCCCCCGGCCTGACCGCCCCAGGCCCCGCCTCCCGGGCGGGGTTCCCCCGGCCTGACCGCCGGCCACCTCACGGGGCCTGGTTCCCCCGGCCTGACCGCCCCCGGACCCGCCTCCCGGACGGGGATCCCCCGGCCATACCGCCCCCGGCCACCTGCCGGGGCCTGGTTCCCCCGGCCTGACCGCCGCCGGCCGTGGCACCCTTCGAATCACGACAGCATCCCCGCACGACGCCGGCGCCCGGCCCGACGACCCGAACCGGAGCCCGGGCGTCCGACGCCTCAGCCCCCAAGGACCCCATGAACAGCCAACCCCCGCCGAACAGTCTCGGGCGCATCCCGCTTCCCCCATTCATCCCGCAGGATCCGGGCGAGCTTGACCACATCCTAATGAAGGGCGGCGAGCTGGCCAGGCGCTGGGAAGGCTTCCAGCCCCGCCCCCAGCAGCTCAGGATGTTCCGGGAGGCGCTCAGGGCCATCGGCCAGAACGACATCACGGTCATCGAGGCCGGTACGGGAACCGGCAAGACCCTGGCCTACCTGCTCCCGGCGGTCATCTCGCGCAAGAAGATAGTCATCTCGACAGGTCTCAAGAACCTCCAGGACCAGCTCGACGGGAAGGAGATCAAGTTCGTGAAGGAGTATTTCGACACCTCCTTCACCTCCACCGTGCTGAAGGGCCGGGAAAGCTACGTCTGCCTGAGGGCCTTCGACACCGTCATGAGGAGGGCGAAGTCCGCCGGGTCCGACCCCGCGAAGAAGGCGAGCTTCGACGAGCTGGCCAGGTGG
Source organism: Deltaproteobacteria bacterium (assembly GCA_031263525.1). Taxonomy (GTDB): domain Bacteria; phylum Desulfobacterota; class Desulfarculia; order Adiutricales; family Adiutricaceae; genus JAIRZX01. The sequence continues at coordinate 10,670 of JAISFP010000347.1, forward strand.
CGGATGTCCACCCAGCTGGGCGAGATAGGCGAGATCCCCTCCAGGATCCTGAAGAACCCGCCCTTCAACCTCCTCGCCTCCACCCACGAGAACTGCCTGAACCAGAAGTGCCCCCAGAACTCCCAGTGCTTCCTCCAGAGGGCGAGGGCCAGGGCCGTCTCGGCGGACATAGTGCTGGTCAACCACTACCTCCTCATGAGCGACCTGGGCATCAAGGGCAGCACCGACGAGGACGGGAAGACGGCCGGGGGGCTTCTCCCGGACTGGGACGCGTGCATCATCGACGAGGCCCACCTCCTGGAGCAGGTGGCCATCAAGAGCTTCTCCCAGAAGCTCTCCCTCCAGGATCTCCAGAGCGTCTGCTACGAGCTCTCCCAGCTCCTGGACGGCCTGCTGAACCTGGCGGTCCAGGCCGGGAACGGCCCCTCCTCGCCCAGGGTCACCTCCATAATGTCCCTCAAGGTCACCGCCGAGAACCAGCAGGAGGTGGCGGCCAGGCTGTCCAACGTGTTCCAGAAGGCCCCCGGATCGGAGGAGCAGTCCTTCGGGGAGCTCATCTGGCCGGAGCGGGAGAAGCCCGAGAGGCGGGAGGTCAAGCAGACCCTGGCCAGGCTCCATTCGGAGCTGAAGGACCTGGAGAGGGGCGCCTCCGCCCTGTTCGGCGCCGACGACGCCGAGTTCATGCCCATATCCAAGAGGCTCAAGGCCGCCTCGGAGACGGCCCGCTTCATCTCCGCCAGAAACGATCCCGCCTACGTCTACACAGTCACCGCCTCGGAAGGCGGCGTGGAGCTCGCGGCCATGCCCATAGACGTCTCGGGCTACCTCCGCGACAAGCTCTTCAACTTCACCAAGGCGGTGGTGCTCACCTCGGCCACCATGTCCTCCCGCAAGTCGCTCTCCTACTTCAACGCGCAGCTGGGCATCGACCCCGGCGTGAAGGGCCTCCTGCTGGACTCCCCCTTCGACTTCTGGTCGCGGACGGTCCTTTACGTGCCCAAGCAGATGCCGCCCATGGACCGCCAGACCAACAACGAGAAGTTCCGCGAGGCCCTGGTGGAGGAGCTGAAGAAGCTCCTGAAAATCACCCGCGGCAGGGCCCTCGTGCTGTTCACCGCCTACAGCCAGCTGAACGCCATCCACGAGCGGTTCTCCAGGATGCGGCTCCCCTTCACGCTCCTGAAGCAGGGGGAGGACGACCGCACCACCCTCCTGGAGACCTTCCGCCGGGACGAGAGCTCAGTGCTCATGGGCACCTCCAGCTTCTGGCAGGGGGTGGACGTGCCCGGCCAGAGCCTGTGCGCCGTCATAATCGACAAGCTCCCCTTCCCCGTGCCCTCCGACCCCGTTCACCAGGCGAGGGAGCGCATGCTCAGGCAGTCGAACAAGGACGGCTTCAACGAGCTCTCCGTCCCGGCGATGGAGATAAAGCTCAAGCAGGGCCTGGGCAGGCTCATCAGGTCCTCCGGCGACTGGGGGCTCATGGCCATCCTGGACTCGAGAATCCGCAACAGGTACGGCCCGGCGGTCCTCCAGTCCATCTCGCACGGACCCATCACGAACGACATCGAGCAAGTGAAGCAGTTCTTTCAGAAGATGGAGCCCCACAGGACCTGGACCAGGCCACAGACTCCGGGGACGGCCCCGCCCCCCGGCCCCGTGCGGCCCCGGACGCCGGAGACGGACGTGACGCGTCCCCGGGCGCCTGATCCGCTGAAGCCCTGATGTCCCCCCGGCCAGGGCACGGGGGCGAGTGGCCCGCCACCATGGCCCCCTCCCAGGAACCGCGCTCTCCCGCACGCTTCCGGAACCCCCTGACCGCCGGAGCCGGGAAGGCAAGCTCCGCCAGGCCCTGCCCAGTTCCCCGGCAACAGCCCTGACCCGGGCGGCGGCCCTGACCCCCGACGTCGACCGAGAGCTCCGGCGGCGGCCCGGACCCCCGACGACGACCGAGAACTCCGGCGGCGGCCCGGACCCCTGACAACGGCCGGGACTCCCGGAGGCGGCCCGGACCCCAGCCGACTCAACAAAACGCCAACGCCAAAAGACGATCCTAAACGCCGGCAACCTCCAGAAATATCTGAAGCAACTTGACCTCTTGACCGCTCACCCAGCCCTGACTTCCTGCGACGGCCAGGGTGCCCGGCAACGCCCCGGACATCTCACTGGCCAGAAAGGCGTCAGGGACCAGACCCGCCCGCTCCTCCCCGCGCCAGCACCGGGGCCGCTCCCGGCAACGATGACGGAAACCATGAGCACCAGCGATCCGCCGAAAAAAAAGATCCCTCTCCCCGGCTCCATCCCTGCCGACACGGGCGAGCTCGACTACCTGCTCGCCAAGGGCGGGCCCCTGGATCTCGCCTGGAAGGACTTCCAGCCCAGGGAGGCCCAGATCAAGATGTTCCGGGAGACGCTGCGGGCCATGTCGCAAAACGACATCACGATAATCGAGGCCGGCACGGGGACAGGAAAGACGCTGGCCTATCTCCTCGCGGCCATCATCTCCGGCAGGAAGAAAATCGTCATCTCCACAGCCGCGAAGAACCTCCAGGACCAGATTCTCAACAAGGACATGAGGTTCGTGAGAATCTACTTCGAGTGCAGCGTCAAGGCGACCGTCCTGAAAGGGCGTTCCAGCTACGTCTGCCAGATGGCCTTAAAATCCGTTATGCGTCAGAAGGCGAGAAACCTGACCAACCCCGCCCTGGCGGGCAAGTTCAGGGCCCTGGAAGAGTGGCGGCAGAATACCGTGACGGGGGAGACTGCCGAGCTGCCGCCGGGCCTCACGCGGCAAAAGCCCTTCGACAGGCTGCCCTCCTCCGGCGACACCTGCAGGGGCAAGGCCTGCCCCGCGAACTCCTTCTGCTACCTCATGAACGCGAGGAGGAAGGCTGCCGAGGCCAGAATCGTCCTGGTGAACCACTCCCTCCTCACGTCCGCGCTGGCCATGGACGAAAACTCGGAGCTCGTCGTCCCGGCGTGGGACGCCATCATAATCGACGAGGCACACCAGCTGGAGAAGGCGGCCACGGACGCCTTCTCGAAGTGGTTCTCGACCAAGGACGTCCAGGCCGCGCTCGAGGAGCTGCACGGAATCCTGGACCGGCGGCTCGTTGAGCTTCAGAAACTGAGAAAGGGGCCGTCCAGCCCGGTCGTCGCGCACGTCATGGGGATCCACAGGCAGTCCGACGACAGCCACGACATTCTGCTCCGCATAGAAAGCCAGCTCCTGAAGGAGCGCTCCGCCGGGGACGCCGGGGACGTCCAGGCGTCCTACGGGGAGCTCCTCTGGCCGGACAGGCTCGCCACCGAGAGGGAGAGGTGGCCGGACGAGAAGATTGCCGCGAGGGAGGCGGTGAGGGAGGAGCTCGCGAAGCTCGGGCGCGGGCTTATCATGCTCTGCCAGGAGCTGGAGAGGCTCGACGGCGAGCTCAAGCCGCTCTACGGGAAGTCAGCCAAGGCCCTCCCCGGCGAGAAGGAAGACGAGGACGACGATCTGATGCCCGTCTCCAGGAAACTGGCCGCGTTCGCGGAGAGCGTCTCCTTCATCGCCGGGCCGGAGAACCCCGGCTACGTCTACACCCTGTCGGCCGCGAAGAATAACGCCACGCTCGCCGCCGTGCCCGTCGACGTCTCGGGCTTCCTCCGGGCCAAGCTGTTCGACTTCCGGCAGCCCGTGGTGATCACGTCCGCCACCATAGCCGCGAAGGGGAAGTTCGACTACTTCCGCGACCGCCTGGGAGTGGACCGGAGAGTGAAGCCCCTGGTCCTCCAGTCCCCCTACGACTACAAGGGGCGCACCGTCCTGTACGTTCCCGACTCCATGCCAGCTCGGGACGAGGAGAAGCGCGACGGCCTCTACCGCCCCGCGCTGGCCGAGGAGATGCGGAAGCTCCTGGAGATAACCCGGGGCAGGGCGCTGGTCCTGTTCACCTCATTCAAGCGCCTTGAATGGGTCCACCAGAAGTTCAAGGCCGGCGGGACCCCCTGGAACCTCTTCAGGCAGGGCGAGGGCTCCCCCGACCGCATCCTGGAGATGTTCAGGAACGACGTGAGCTCGGTGCTCATGGCCACCATGAGCTTCTGGCAGGGCGTGAACGTGCCGGGGGAGAGCCTGACGGCCGTCATCATCGACAAGCTTCCCTTCCCGGTCCCGACCGAGCCCGTGCACCAGGCCAGGTGCAGGATCCTGGACAAGGAGGGCCCCGACGGCTGGAGGGGGTTCTGGGAGCTCTCCGTCCCGACGATGGAGATCACGCTCAAGCAGGGCGTGGGCAGGCTCATCAGGTCGGCCGGAGACTGGGGGCTGATGGCCATCCTTGACCCCAAAATCCGCAAGCGGTACGGAAAGGACTTCCTGGAGTCCCACCACGTTGGCAACCTGACCTCCGACATCTCCGAGGTCAGGAAGTTCTTCGAGCGCATGGAAGGCCCCAGGGCGCCCCGGCCCGGACCCGCCCCGGGACCCGCGTCCCCCCAGGGGGACGACGCGGGGAGATTCCCCTCCGGCAGCCCGCAAAGAATGCCGCTGAAGACCCGCTGACCGGCAGCCGTCCTTCCGCAGTACCTGCCAGACAAAGCCAAACACCATCAGTATCCGCCATATATTTAAGGCTTCCTGAAATCTCATGTCAGCATTCCTTGCATAGCAACGCCACACGCCAACATAAATATACATCGTGAAAAAAATATTGATATCCTGTCAGTAAGACATATCTTTCCTGCAAGCTCATACGCCTGCAGAATTAATCATCTGCTCACAATCACCTGACAGAGACAGCGAATAGTTCCAGCGTTGCATATTAAACTGACAACAATACCAATAGTTTTCTGTTACCATTATGATCCACTCTTCATCATTTATCTGACAAATCAAAAAGATATAATCTTGAATATCCTATATCATTATTTCCTAGCATTGACATTTTACAATGCCAGACAGAATGTATTAAAATCTGTATTGAATACATTAATTTTTATTAATAATTAAGATATCATGTATAAAAATATCTATCAGTCTCAACATAAAGCTTAAATTATAAAACCAATAGAACATATTGATAAAAAAACCAAAAAATTATTTCTGGATATTTATCAATAATTTGTATGCTATAATGAATAAATTTATATCAATCAAATATATTATAATAATTAATATTTAATTTACAATTAAATTCTCAGCCAGCAAGTTCAAAGATAATATTAGCAAATTCGTGTCAAAAATATAATAAATCAGTCATCTGACAACGTCCGTCTGCAACCCAGTTCCGTCATGACCAGATACAGACTGCCTGAAACCGGAACTCCCGGCAGGACCTGACCTCGGAAGCCCGAAACCAGGACCCGCGGCAGGACCTGACCTCGGACGCCAGCGACTCCGGATGGCTAATCACATGTACGGACGTCCAGGCCGGCGATCCTTGCCCGGCTCCCCCGCCGCCTCGTTCCTCCAAAGTCCGGAAAGTTCGGAGTCGAGCCTTCCGGCCTCAACAGTTGTATCCGTTCACGGGTTGATCGCCTTGGCCACGGAGCTAGCCTGTCATGGAGCTGGAGTAAGGCCACACTGGCCACGGAGGTAGCCTGTCCTGGAGCTGGAGGAAGGCCGCTCCGGCCTGGAGGAAGACCGCTCTGGACCTGAAGGAAGGCCGGTCTGACTCTGGAGGAAAGCCGTCCTGGCCCCGGAGGAAGGCTGTCCTGGCCCCG
>JAISFP010000381.1 GCA_031263525.1 Deltaproteobacteria bacterium
GCTTGACAGTTTGGAGGAAGTCTCCCCTGCAACACCAACAGTGAACCGATCGGAGGAAGAGCCCGGGGTCATGGGAGGGATAGAGATGTTTGTCAGGTGGTGGTACCTGAATGGTTACAAGGTCGGAATCACAGGCATACGCTCTGGCTCAGCCTCGGGACGGAATCCGGGGTGAAGCCCGGCCCGCAGGGGCAGGTTTCGTCCAAGTCGGCTTTCAGGGCTACCTTCAACGCACAAGGTAACACGATTTTTGCCTGCGCGAAACAGGAAGGGCCAGCCGGACCGCCCGTCCCCGGAAAGCCGGGAGACTGTCCTGGGCAGCACACCGGGGGGCCAGTCCAAGAAAATCAGCGGCGGCCGGCGTCTCTCCCCGGCCTTCGGGGGCCCAGGAAACCGGGCCGGAACTGCCGTTTTCAGTGCAGCGGTGCAGGGCACACTGGATCTGTGTTTTAATGAAGATGAGCTTCAGATAAGGAGCAGGGGTCACGGGGCAGTCCCCGGACGGGCCGGGGCCGGGTCCAGATTCTCGGCCATCTTTTGAACATGATGGTTTCGGAGTCTGAGGCTTCGGGCCCGTGGTCCCCGGAGCCTGGGGCTTCAGGCTCCAAAACGTTCCGGACTTGTTGCCTGATTGCTTCGTGACCCCAATAAATGGTGATTGCCAGGTTTCGGTCCAGTATCATGTCGACAGGTCTCGGGGCTGGAGACCCTGGCCGGCAATCCCTCTCGTCCTCTTATGTCAGGGGCGGGGCCGGGAAGAGGGCAGGGTGCCCTCTGAAGCCTTGAGGCCGTCACTCAGGCGAAGGAATGCGGCACGGGCCCGACATTGGAGCGACGATGCTCCCTGCGGGAGCCAGGGACCGCATGATTCCTCCGCTGTCCCGGATGGTCCGGGCCAGTCTGAGCCGAAAACGAAACTCACGATTCCTGGGTGGTGGCCCGTCCTGCCCCCGGCCCGCCAAGGCTCCCGCACCTCTCCTTTTTGAAGAACTCCTGGCCTACCACTGCCTGGGTGGCTTCCTGCCTTTCCAGCCGGCATGGCCAGCCTGGCCGCTCCGGTCCCCTTCCGTTCCTTCAGGCCCCGGTCCTGTCTGCCGTCCGGACCGGACCAGCCCCGAACATTCCGGCTTCACATGGGTCCCGGCATCGCCCGGGGCCAGCCTGGCTAGTCCGGCCTCCTTCCCAGTACTTCTGGCTTAGGGGGGCGGGCCCCCGGATCTCCTGGCCGTCCCGCCCCACGGAGGCCCTGCGAGAGAGGGCGAAAAAAACTTTCTTCCCTCCCCTTGACAGGTCGGAAGGAGTGTTTAGATTTAATGTGGAACCGGGAAGCCCAGCAGGGGCTCCGGATCCTTCGGGAGCCGGTGGGCGCGATGCCGCCTCCCGGCGGCTTCAGCGGGCGCAAGGCCGGGCATTCCGGCAGTTTCGCGCGAGAGCTTTCTACCGTGAGGGTCCTTCGAGGCCCTCGACAAAATATATCACTCGACTCGGAGGAAAAGTTTATGACCTTTTTGAGAAGAGTCCACGGACCGGCCTTTCTGGACTTCCTGGAGTTCAACCGGATGCGCAACCAGATGGAGCACGCCTGGAAGGCCCTGCGCGGCGGTGTCGACAGGATAAGGGACAGCTACTCTGCGGGGGTCTTCCCCCTCATCAACGTCACCGAGAACGACGAGAACATCACCCTGATAGCGGAGCTCCCCGGCGTCAGGGTGGAGGACCTCGAGCTCTCCATCAAGAGCGACACCCTGACGCTCAAGGGCGAGAAGAAGATAGAGGACAGGCCCAAGGAGGCCAACTTCTTCCGCAAGGAGCGGGTGGAGGGCACCTTCTCCAGGAGCCTCACCCTCCCCGTGCGCATCGACCCCGAGAAGGCGTCCGCCTCGCTCAGGAACGGCATCCTCACGGTGCAGCTGCCCAAGTCGGCGGAGTCCAGGGCCCACCAGGTCTCCGTGAAGACGGAGTAGGGGACCCAAACTTCCACGAGACTTCCAGACAATCCTGAAAGGAGCCGTGACTGAAATGACCGAGACCGACGACAAGACCATCAACGTGCAGGACAAGGCCCCCGTTGACACCGGCGGTGCCGAGAGCATGAGCGGCGGGCCGCTGTTCTACCCCCCCATCGACATCTGGGAGGACGAGCAGGGGCTCCACATAGAGGCCGAGATGCCGGGGGTCGAGGCCTCCGGGCTCTCCGTGGACCTGAAGGAGAACACCCTCACCATCCTCGGCAAGGTGCCCCCGAACAAGAACGAGGCCAAGTACCTGAAGGAGGAGTTCGAGATCGGCGACTACTACCGCCAGTTCACGGTCTCGGACGTCATCGACCAGGAGAACATCACCGCCAAGATCAAGGACGGCGTCCTCGCCCTCTTCCTGCCCAAGCAGGCCCCGGCCCAGCCGAGGAAGATCAACGTGACGGCCGAGTAGCACGTGGCTGCGGCGGCCCGGGCCCCGTGCGGCCTGCCGGGCCCTGTCTGAAAGGGGCCCGGCGGGCGCTGCCCGGCAGTCCGAGATGACCCGTCCAATCTGCTCGTTCTGTCCAATCTGCTCGTTCTGTCCAATCTGCCGTTCAATGGAAGGGCGTCTCCCATCGTGGGGAGGCGCCCTTTCTGCGTTAATGGGGCGTTTCTAAGAAGTGGCGTCCTGAAGAGCTCTCTGGGCTATGGCCTGCAAGGGTCGCCGGCGCACTTGTTACGTCCGCTTGTGCCAGACTATCCGAACGCTACTGACTGGTACGTTACTCCTGGAAAATTTATTCTCCGTCTAAACATGGGCCCGAATGGGGAAGAAAGCCATGTCATTTCTCGAATCCCTGCCGGGTTTCAATATTTCATCATTTATGTTGATTGTCAGTGTTGTTTTCCACATCAAAAATAATTATTTTGTTGTGAATGATAACCTACATTGTTTTATAACGTTAATGTTCCATATGATATTAACGCTGTTAACTGTTTTATTATCATTTAATTAATTAATTTATTTAATTTATATTATCGGCTATCATTGAAGGTGTTCAGTATGACATAGTTAAATTATTAGTGATATTAATATTCTTTTTTTAGGTATGGTTAATGTTAAATGCTTGTTGCTATCTGAATAAATAATTTAAATTTTATTGAATGTCATCACTGCTATCTTGTTGAATGAAAATTCTGATATTATATTTTTCGAAATTATTGGTGTCCTATTGATTGTTATTCAGTGTCACATGTGATGTCCAATATTTGCATAGTCATTTCAGCACATGTTTTTGTATGTTAGAGCTTTAATGATATCTAATAATTAATTATTAGATATGCTATTATTGACATGTTCCTGCGTAGTTTGGCATTAGATATCAGCCGTTTGCAACATTCCGCTCCCTTCAATGCCGTTAATTCCCTTAAATCCAGAAATAGCAGCCGTGAAAATTCATGTATTACCCCGGAAATTAAATCTGGCCCTATGGGACCTCTTCACTGTGAGCTAGGCCGTGAAACTGTTCCTGCCCTCCCCCTCCGCCCCTAACCCTTCCCCCAAAGCTCTCACCCATTCAGTACTCGCCCCTGTCCAAAGCCCTCTCGCCTCTTGCCCCTGCCTGAGGTCCAGATGTAATTTCCGGGGTAATATCCTGCTTTTTCGGTTTTAAAGTTAATTTTTTTAAATTATTGCTGATTCAAAGACTATCGCCAGGAAATGCTGCAGGTATCCAGTTAAAAGCATGACATATCCTGTCATGGTGACGTGTATTTTGCATAGGCTGGAATGATCTCCGTTTCGGGGCAGCACAGGCCGGCAGGCAGAAAGGCAGACAGGCATGAAGTTCCTCCGGCGCTGGCAGTTGTGCCGTCCAAAAAAATCTGGCGATTTGACAGGAATCGTCGGTTCATGTGTCGAGCATCGGAAACATAAGCGGTGATGCGGGAATCACAGCGCGTGCCCTCCGCTCGCCTTGATGACTTGCCCTGTCGCCATCGCGGCTCTCCCGCTCGCGAGGAAGACTATCATGTCGGCTATGTCCTGCGGTTTCATAAGTTTTCCAAGAGGGATTTGCGGCAGGACTGCTTTCGCCAGGTCCTCGTCTAGCCAGCCGGTCTTCGTGGGACCAGGCGCGACGCAGTTGACCGTGATGCCGTATTTTCCGACCTCTATCGCGATGCTGCGGGTCAGGGCTTCCACAGCCGCCTTGCTTGCGCCTCAGGAGAACTGTCCGGGAAAAATCTGCGCCGAGTCGGTCGAAAGGTTGATGATCCTGCCGTAATCGCCTCGCCGTTTGACGAATTCACGGATCATCATGAGCGTCACCGGGACATTCACGTTGAATGTGTCGGAAATGGCGTTCGAGTTCGCGGTTTCCACGGTGTCGTTCTCGTCGCGGGATGCGGCGTTGTTGACAAGGATGTCCACCTTCCAGAAACGCGCCGAGGCTTGGTCAAAAATATCGGAAACGCATCGCTCGTCGGTTATGTCGGATTTGACAAAAAGGAATTCCGCGCCGGCGGAATGCAGTTTATCGTCGACGGCGGCAGTGTCGCCGTTGTTCGCCTTGTGGTAGCGGCCAAAGCCGTCGACATGCGTTCTCTCCTTGTCGTAGCCGCGAGGCCTTCTTGTACGCCTAAACGAGCTTCACGCTCTCTGCGGCAAAGGCGGACGCCGTCGCAGCCCCGATTCCCCAAGGGTTGATGGTGCCCGTGATGATTGCAGCCTTCCCGTCCAGGTCCAGATCCAGATCCATCCGTCGCTTCCCCTTTCGTCTCAACCTGGCATGGACCGTTCCCGACCGCCAGCTCAGTCTCTCCACCCGCCGCTTCCGCAGTCTCATCCCGGAGGACTCATTTCACCTCTTATCTTCCGCGTTATTAACGGTAATGTCCGGGTCTTCCGCGATATTAACGGTAATGTCCGGGTCTTCCGCGATATTAACGGTAATGTCCGGGTCTTCCGCGATATTAACGGTAATGTCCTGGTCTTCCGCGATATTAACGGTAATGTCCTGGTCTTCCGCGATATTAACGGTAATGTCCTGGTCTTCCGCGATATTAACGGTAATGTCCTGGTCTTCCGCGATATTAAC
>JAISFP010000433.1 GCA_031263525.1 Deltaproteobacteria bacterium
CCACCCTCAGGACTTGGAGGACGGTCGAAAGGCCGCCTCCCCCGTGAATTGGTTTTATCGTGCGGCGTAGTCTTGCTTAAATGCATGCCGCCCCCTGCTTGCAGGGTGAACAGATACCAATCCTTTCCATGCCAGCACTGGCAACCCCCTCGTACGGGCACGGACGGAGCACCCGGCATGCCGCCATTCAGAGTCCCTAATCCCGTGCCAGTGCGGCTGCCGGATCATACTAAATCCTCCGTGGCCCGCACGGCTGTCTGGTTAGCCGAAATCACACTGTCACGTGCGACTGCCGAATCACCCAAAATCCGCTTGCCCCATGCGGCGGACGGATCTTGCGATGTCCCCCGTCCCCCGCGCGGCTTGCCGGATCATGCTAACTCCCCCTGCCCCATGAGGCGGGCGGATCTCGCGATGTCCCCCGTCCCCCGCGCGGCTTGCCGGATCATGCTAAATCCCCCTGCCACATGCGGCGGACGGTTCTTGCGATGTCCCCCGTGCGGCTGCCGGATCATCCGGTCCACCCCCTTGCCCCGCGCGACCGGCTGGCCCCCCGCCCTTCCCCGCAGTGCCGGCCGGCCTTCCTTCCTTCCTTCCTTCCTTCCTTCCTTCCTTCGGAACATGAGACAGCCACCGCCCTTCCATGCCGAGACTGCCTTCCGCAACCCGAGGCATCCTGACCGGGCCGGATCGCTTTCCGGGCGGAGGGGTACCCTGCTCCCCAGTCACTCAGGAGCTACTGGCGGGTGATTCTGGTCCTGGCCAGCTTCCCCCCGTCGCTCTGGAGGGTGCAGTTGGCGGCCCCGTCCTTGCTGGGGGAGCAGAGCACGGTGTCGGGCTTGTATCGCCGGCCGTTGGGGCATCTTGCGCCCGTGTCGCGGATCCTGAGCTTCCCGCCCTGGAGCCTCGCGGTGGCGGTGGCCCTGCAGGTCTGCGTAAGGCGCCCCGAACGGTCGAGCTCCTCCACGCGGACAGTGGCCTTGCCGTCGGGCTGGAAGCAGTAAATGCAGAACAAAGGCTGGCGGGTGAGAGAGTTGATGAGCCCCGCGTCGGACTTCCAGCACCCCTCCAGGAAGGCCAGGTCCTTCGCGTCCTCGGGAATCTCCAGCTCGCTCCCCGCCTTCGGCTTTTCCGGCTCTGGTGGCGGGGGCGGCGGAGGCGCCTCGGCCTCCAGCGCGGCAGGGGCCTCCCCGGCTTCCGGGGGCTCCTCGAGTCTCTCGGGCTCGGGAAGCGCGGGCGGGGACTCGTCGTCAGGACGCGCCTCCTCCGCGGGAGCACAGCCGCGGAGCCTGTCCCGGTACCGGCCCTGCAGGTCGGCCAGCTCCAGGCGCAGGCCTTCCTCGCGTCCGGCGTCGACGCCCGCGAGCGGGTCGGCGGGTATGGCCGTGGCCGCCCCCCTGAACCCGGGCGAGAGGAGAAAGAACAGGAGCACCGCAAGCAGGAAGGCTACGACCGCCGCAAGGGCCGCGCGGAGCCCCTGCTGGCCTCCGTCCTCCCCCGCGTGACCGGCGGCAGGCGCTCCGGGGACAGGCGGCGGGGTCGCGGCTGAAAGAGCAAGCGGAGGCGAAAGGGCCGTCCCCGGCAGCGGGACCAGGGCGCCGGGGAAAGCCTGCGGAAGGGCCGGCAGAGCGGCGGAAAGGGGCACGGGGGCGACCGGGGCCGGCCCGGAAGGCGGCGCGGCGGAGGGTAGCCTGGCGCTCCAGCCGGCCAGCACCGTGGCCCCGCCCACGCTCCAGACCGTCTCCGGGCCGGGGACTCCGGAAGCCCGCGCGGCGAGCGTCGCTGCCACCCGCGAGATAATGCCCGCCGCAGCTCTGGAGGATGGGTCGCCGGAGGAGGAGAGCCTTGTCCCCAGGCCGGTGAGCTCGGCGGCCTTCTGTCTCGCGGCGGCAACGGCTGCGGCCCTCTCCGGGCCGGGGAGCAGGGCCAGCTCCCTTGCCGGGCCGGACAGGGGCGAATGCCACTCAATCGTTCCGTTCCGGCCCTCGCGGGGCTCGGCCAGCACGCTCGCGGCGACCGGGGAGAGCTCGCGGCAGAGGACGCCAGTAGCGAGAGCCCAGGACGTCAGCGCGGATGCAAGGGCCTCCCGGGCGGCGGAAGCTGGCGCACGTTCGCCGGAAGGTCCCGTTGTCGCGCCTGAGGCCGCAGGGGAGGAACTGGTGAGAATCTGGCCCATCCGGTAAGGATATCAGACCCAGGCCCCAAATTGAACCGATGTCTGGAGGGCCCCCCGAGCCCGGCGGTCCACGGCAGGAAGATTTCAGCCCCATGCCCATGACCAGCCATGCGGGCCGCCGAAGGAATCTGGCAGGACAGGCTGAACTCCCTGGTCCATAAACATGAACTTCAGGGAGACTTGGGAGATGCTGACTGGGCTTGCCTCAGAATGAAGGAACTTGCCAAAGAATATCGTAAATTTCCGGAGAATACCAAATATTTACTGAGAATACTGGAGCTTGTAAAAAAATCCTGTTCTTGCTGAAGAAAGCCTAAGCATGCCGGAGAATGCATGAGCGTTTCGGAAAAAATTTGAGTATTTCAGAAAATTTATGAGCTACCCGGAAAATGCCGGAGAAAGACGGAGGAGGCAGGAGAAAGACGGAGAACGCCGGAACTTCCGGTGAATGCCGGAACTTTCCGGAGAAAGCACAAGAATGCCGGAGAATGGCTCAACTTTCCGGAGAAAATTTGATAATGCCGAAACTTTCCTGAGAATTTCGTAGCTTTACGGAGAAAACCGGAGAATGCTGGAACTTCCCTGAGACTGAGGATCTTGACGAAGATGAGACTGCAGGATCTTGACGGAGAAAAGAGGAGCATTCAGAAACTTTCCGGAGCATGAATGAGCCTGACGGAGCAATCTGGCTAAGGGGGAGATCGTTCCGGGGCATGCGGACGCGCCATCAGGCGCTGTCCAGCGCGAGGCCGTCACCGTCAGCCTCCCTGGTAGGTGAACCTCGTCTGGAACCGGGTGCCGCCCTCGCTCTGCACGTGGCAACTGGCCGCCCCTCCGGAGGGGGTGCAGGTTACAGTGGCACGGTGGTAGGGCGGCACCCCGGGCGGGCACTTCGCTCCGGAGTCCCGTATGATGACCCTGCCTCCTGAAAGCGTGGCCGTGCCCGTGGCTGTGCAGACGTTCCGGACACCTCCGCCGGGGCTGAGCTCCTCCACGCGAACCGACGCGCCGCCCGAGGCGGTGAAGCAGTACTGGTAAACCAGGGGAAGCTGGTTGATCCTGTCCACCAGCCCAGCGTCCGACTTCCAGCAGCCCTCCAGGAAGGCCAGATCCCTGGCTCCTTCGGGGATCTGGAGCTGGCCGCCCCTCGGGGGACGGTCAGTGCGCCTTGCGACCGGCGGCTTGGGCGTTGGCTTGGCCGCAGGAGGTTTCGGAGGTGCCGGAGGGGGATCGGGCTCCTTGGGGGGATCGGGCGGCGGTGGCGGAGGGGGAGGGGGAGGGGGCGGTGGCGGAGCGGCCTCCAGAGGCGAGGGCTGGTCGCCCTCAGCAGGCGGCTCCGTGTCCCTCTGCTCTGGGGTCGGCAGATCGGGCGGGGTCTCCTCCGGTTCCGGGACGGGATCCTCTGGACGGCAGGCCGTGAGGGTCCTGTTGTAGAGATCTCTCAGCTCGTCGCGCTCGACACGGAGGCCGTCCTCCAGGCCGGGGACGGGCCCGTCCAGGGGGCCGCCGGAGGGGATGGCCGAGGCGGCCCGCCTGAAGCCAGGGGACAGGAGATAGAACAGGCCCAGCGCGAGGAGGAATGTCAGAAGCGCCGCGAGCGTCGGCCGCAGGAGGCCCTGGGCACCCGCGCCTCCGGCGGACGCGGCCCCGACGGAAGCGACCGGCAGGGAATGCCCTCCCGGGCCGGCAGGCGGGAAGGGAGGTGCCGCGCCGGAGCCGTCAGGGAGAAACGGGGGCGGGGCCGGGGCCACTCCGGCCGCCCCCGACGGGGAGGACGTGAGCGGGACGAAACGTGCCGGAGTAGCCGAACGCGGCTCCCCGGGGGCGGCTGGCCGCTGCCACCAGCCGGTCACGACGGGGATGCCGTCCACGACGAAGACCTTCTCCGGGCCGTCCAGGCCGGCGGCGAGCGAGGCAAATGACGCCGACAGCCTGGAGGCGAGCCTGGCCGCGGCCCTCACCTCCGGAGAGTCATCGTCCGCCAGCCTGGCACCGAGTTCCGAGAACTCCTCGGCCCTCTTGCGGAGGGCTGTCCGGGCCAGCTCACAGGCCGGGGCGGGGAGCCTGTCCAGCTCGAAGGGTGTGCCCTCCAGGGGCGTGTGCCAGCCTATCCTGCCCTCCCCCGCCACCCTGGGCTCGGAGAGGCTCAAGGCCGACTCGGGAGGGAGCTCCCCGGCAAGGGGCCCGTCCACGAGCTTCCAGGCGGCGAACGGGGAGCTGAGGTCGCTGGGCAGGGTGCCGGACTCGGGAGCGGTCCCCGAATACTGTTCCGGCCGGGCACCCGGGGGGACGGCGGCGGCCAGTTCTGGCGGATAGCCTGGCGCTGTCTCTGAGGCCAGTACTGACGGGTGGCCGGGCGGGGTCTCGGAAAACGGCACGGTCCTGGAGCCGTCCGCGGTCCCGAATGCCGGCTCGGACGCGGAACCCGGAACCGGGTAGGCCCCGGCGTCCTGCAACGTGCCCGGCGGAAGCGCCGTGTATGAAAGAGTCTGGCCGCTCATAGCGAAAGGATAGCAGACCGGGGAAATTTTTTAAATGGCAGAGGGGTGTCCGACGAGCGTCCAGCAGGTCGCTCCGAGGATGAACGTCAGGCTGCATCTTGCCTCCATGATCAAAGGCACGGAAAAACTCAAGCGAAAACAGTTCTGGAGACTAAACGAAGTGTCAGCAATACAATCCGGGAGAAAGTAAATTATTCCGATGTTTTAAAAACGATCGAATACAATAGGAGTTAATGAAAAATATAACAGAATAATATATTTTAATTAGATTCTCAAAAGTGTATGTCCGAATGATTATTAAATTAAAATTTTGATACCTGTTAATAATTTTGAAAAATCTGAATAATTAAATTATAATAAAAACAGCAACTTCATTTTTCATCAAGAATAATATGAATTATTATTGTATATGTTTGCTGAGAGATTATTTACTAAAATATTATTTCTGTAGGAAATGAAAAACCACCTTGGCCTGAAATATTCGACCTGGATATCCGGGTAGACTCATCCTGGACAAGCAGAAATGCTGACCAATATATTATTCTCTGGTGTTGAGGAAGACTAATAAATTCGTCTGAAATTTTATCTTCAAATCTCTGTAATATACAGCTATAAATTGATTTTCATAATAATAAATATGACAAAATCTCGCATATTTCAGTCAAATATTAATTTATCAGAATAATTAAATCTAGAAACACCTCTCTTAATTCCAATTTCGGAATAAGAAGAAGAAGAAGGAGAGAAAGAGGAATAATCGGGAAGGAAGGCAGAATGGAAATGGAACTCGTTAAGGCAGAAAGGGAATATCGTTATGAAATTATTTTCAATAATAGAACAACAAACGGCAGTTTCTTATATTTCATGATCCATCCTAAATGTTCAATGTGTTTCAAGAAGTTGGAATTTATGGAACATTTAAATGTTGTCGCTTCGGTATTGACAAATGTCAATTGAATGGATGAAAGATTAAACAATTGAAAGGCATTTCAATGTTAACACAATTGCTCTAATTTAAATTTGATTAATACTTCATTCTAATACATCTTTACATGGAAAGTTATATGAATTAGAAATGATCCTCAGATCCAGAAATTGTCAGATTTTAAAATATGAATAGGTCAAATTATAAATTATCAGCATAAAAGAAAGAAAATACATATTTTATAAATTAAAGGCAAAAACGGAAAACCGACAAGATTCATAGCCCATAAGTTTTAACGAATGCTAATAAAATGTTGTTGTTGACTATCGTTACCATTTAAAAAATTTTTCGACAGCATTTGCCACGGCAGATATTTGTTGGACCGTAGCTGTTCACAGACGATGATAAGAGGGACTTCTCAGGACTCATATTAGCATTGTTTCAGAGGAGCCAAGGTAGCTCCTCCGCCCAGGGTCTCCTTCCCCCTTGCAGAGGGGCTCCTCCTTACCGATTATGTGTCCAACAAATATTCACTGGAGTAATATCCTTAAATTTGAAATTTCAAAAGATTGGTCAGTAGACAACTCTAGTTATAACAAGAAAAAGGCCAAAATATATGACTTAAACATATGGCTAAAATAAAAACTATTTTCACGAATCAAAAACTGGGTGATATTTGCGATGCTAAATTTAAATAATTTTATAAATATTATATTACGCTTCCGGATAAATATTAGAAATGTTGAAAGATTTTCCTACATTATGGGAGTGAGTCATGGCAAAGAGATACCAGTTCTGGGGTCTTACACTGATTTCTCACCCCTGAAACGATAGCCCAAATTATAACATTTAACCGAACTCGTAATATGTTGAGATAAAAATTTATCCTCCCGACATAAATAAATTTATTTTGTGAAAACTGGATAGTTATCGTGTTTTACCAGCACCCCACAATATGAACGGTATCATCTGCACGTTGTATGGTCTCCCAGAAGATTTTATTCTTCCAAGACGTCTTAGGATTCTTGTCGAAAATGACCAGCCAGCCTTCTGATGCTCCACATATATCCATATATCCAAGCAACTGCAAAATGCTATCTTCACGAGGCTGTACACCTTTTATTTTAAGTTCAATGGGATAGCGGGTATCCTTATAGCTTATACATATGTCAGTTTTTGTTAGACCCATGGCAAATTCTCTTTGGATGAAGTCAGCCCCACCATTCAAAACTCTTTGCAGGAAGGCAAACAACACGATGTGGGCATATGCCTCACTTGAAAAATCCGGAACATTGGTTTTAACGTCTTCCAGAATTTCTTTATTAATCTCATCCGTATTTTCAACCTTCCTTTTATTCAGAATTCTGACAACAAAATTTTTCAGAAAACGGTGAATTTCAAAAATTTATGACGTTGCCCCGGCTCCAGAATTTTCACGCCAGTGGGTCTGGAAAGCCTTGAGAATACCGTTCATATCAAGTTTTGATCCGTCCATCCATTTGTTTTGAAATTCAGAAGGCACATTCTGCTGGACGCCTTTTGTCAAGAACCGAATGATCAACTCGCGATAGGTGGCATTGGAAGGTATTAAGAAATCGCCGGTGCCCTCTTCAACCTTCAAGAGACCCAGATCTATGACATATTGTCTGTCGTCAGGGGAAACCTTGACAGGCAAGGAATATGCACCGACTATTACTGAGTCGATTACTTGTCTGACCTTTGGTTCCGTGAGTCTATCCATCAGTGAGTCGAAATGGGTTGGATTCCTTAGAATCAAGTGCTGTGCAGCAAGTTGGAATATAAATAGCAAACCAAGGAAACATCCTGCTTCTTCTAACCCGTTAACCTTAAGAATCATCTATCACCGGGAGAGCTATGGCTATCGCAACCCCACATATGGAGCACATCATCATTTTCGTGCCTAGCCAGCCATGCCTCGGGGTCAGACGACCATATGCTTGACCAGCTCCAGGCCCCAAACCTGCTGAAGTCCGTCTCCTGGCCAATTTAACCTTTAACCTATGAACTGATACGACCCACTATAAATAGCTATGTCTTTAATATTCCCCCGGAAATTAAATCTAACCCGTAACTGTTCAGGTGCCCTCCCAAGGAGAGCTCAACAGGAGGCCCTTTCCAATCAAAATGCCCTCTACAGAAACTCTTCCCCTCCACATGAAATATTACCAGTTCAGTTAAATGTTAGAATTTTGGCTATCGGTCCAGGGGTGAAAAATCAGTGCTAATCCCAGATCTGGCATCTCATTGCCATGCTTCGCTCCCATAATGTGGGAGAAGAT
>JAISFP010000469.1 GCA_031263525.1 Deltaproteobacteria bacterium
GCCCGCTGCGGGGTGGTGGCCGGTGGGGCGGGGTCGGTCCACGTTGCGGGTGGGGGGGCGCGCCGCAGGGGTTAGGTCCCGCTCCGGGGTGTTGGCCGGTCCGGAGGGGTCTGACCTGGTTTCGGGCGGGGGGGCGCTCCGAAGGGGTTAGGTCCCGCTCTGGGGTGATGGCCGGTCCGGAGGGGTCTGACCTTGTTTCGGGAGGGGGGGCGCTCCGAAGGGGTTCGCCCATGTTTCGGGGGAGCGGTCGGCCAGGAGGGGTTCAGCTCAGTGTTGGGTTGCCGGAAGTCCCGGCGGAAGGGGGGTGCGGTCGCCGGCTTTCTCCGGCCAGACGCTGGGCAGGCCGAACGCCGCCGGAGGGGCTGGGTCCGGGCGGGCGCCCTAGGACGGGCCCCCGGCATCGGCCAGAGCTTCCTTCAGGGCCTCCAGGACCGCCTTGGCGTGGCCGCTGGGCTTGACCTTGCTCCAGATCTTCCGCACCTTGCCGGCGGGGTCCACGAGGGCCGTGGTCCTCACGACGCCCATGTGCTCCTTGCCGTAGAGCTTCTTCATCTGCCAGACGCCGGCGGACTCGAGGAGCTTGTGCTCCGGGTCGGAGAGGAGCCTCAGCGAGTAGGAGTTTTTGTCCGAGGCCTTGCAGAGGGCGTCGGCGGTGTCCGGGCTGACCCCGACCACGGCAGCCCCGAGCTTTCCGAATTCGGGCAGGAGGGCGTCGAACTCGTGGGCCTCCAGGGAGCATCCGGAAGTATGGATCTTTGAGTAGAAATAGATGACTGCCCAGCTTCCGGCGAGGTCCTTCAGGGCGGCCTTGGCGCCCCTGGCGTCCTTGAGCGAGAATGCGGGGAACTTTCGTCCAGTCACAAGCATGTTGCACCTCTCTCGGCCTGGCCCGGCTCCGCTCCCGGCCCGGGGCGGGCGCCGCCGTGCGGCGGCCTTCGGGCCAGGGGCGGGGAGTCATGGGTCCTGCCCGGGGACAGGGGAAACTTCAGGCTTGCGTCCGGCGGTGCTCCGGCAGGCGGCCCGGCGTGCCCGTCAGGGTTGGCGGGCCCGTCCGGGCTCGGGGCGGGTTCGCGGCTCGTGACGCGTCCGGTTCTTCCGGTGGGATTTGCGTCGCTTCCGGTTCTTTCGGCGCTTCCGGCTCTTTCGGCACTTCCGGCGGGGAGCGGGCAGCCCTGCGTCATCTTCCCCCGGACCGCTCCAGCCCGGACTGCTCCCGTCCGGACTACTCGGCCAGTGCAGCCGCCGGGGCCGCCGCCTCGGAAGCCGCCGCCGAGGACGCCGCCGCCGGGGGCTCCGCCGCCGAGGACGCCGCCGCCGGGGCGTCGCCGGAGGTGACCCTGGCTATCTCGCGGTCTAGCTCGGCCAGGGCCTCCTCGCCTATCTCGGCCTTGAAGCGGTCGCGGACGGGGGCCAGGGCCGACTTCCACAGAGCCAGGTCCGGGCGCTCCTCCACCTTCATGCGGGACTTCAGGAACTCCAGGGTCTCCGGGCCCGAGAAGCCGTCCGCCACGGCGCGGTGGTAGTGCATGGCGTCGCGGGAGGCGGAGCGCAACAGCTCCCTGTGGCTCTCGGGGAGCTTGTTCCAGACCCCGGCGGCTATGAACATGGGGGAGGGGAGATAGAAGTGGCCGGTGAGGGCGAGATTCTTCTGGACCTCGTAAAACCGGCTCGTCATGATCACCGACAGGGGGTTCTCCTCGCCGTCCACGTTCCCGCTCTTGAGCGTCTGGTACAGGTCGCCGAAGGCCAGGGGGACCGGGGTGGCCCCGAGGGTCCTGAAGACCTCCATGTGGATCCTGGACTCCAGGGTGCGGATTTTCAGGCCCTTGAGGTCGCCGGGGACCGCCACGGCCCTGTCCGACGTGGAGATGTGCCTGAGCCCGTTCTCGTAGTAGGCGAGGCCCACGAGCCCCACGCCCAGGGCGCTCTGGAGGGTCTTCTCCCCGAAGGGCCCGTCCAGGACCTTCCTGGCCGTCTGCGGGCTGTCGAAGACGTAGGGGAGGTCCAGGGCCATGAAGTCGTTGGTGAAGCCGTACAGCGGGGCGGTAGTGATGACTATGAGGTCCAAGTCGCCCATCTGGACCCGCTCTATGAGCTCCCTCTCGCCGGTGAACTGCGAGGGGGGCAGGATCTCCAGGAGGAGCCGGCCCCCGCTCCTCTCGCGGACCAGCATGGCCATGTACTCCAGGCCCCTGGCTATGGGGTGGCCCGGATGCAGGACCTGGGCGGCCCTGATGGTCAGGGTCTCCGGGGGCTCGGCCGCCGGAGCGGCGTCCTGGGCCAGGAGCGCGGAGGCGGACATGAGGAGGGCCGCGGCGAGGGCGGCCAGGGCGAGATGGAGCTGCCCGGCAGGGCGGGTACGAGCCGCTGACGGCGCGGCATCTGGCTGGTCTTTCAAGATCACGTCTCCTTCCTGGCATGTCGGGCAGTCCGGCATCCGCCGGGACGGGACGGGCGGATCCCTGACGGGAGACCGGGGGCGCGCCCCTTGACGGGGCCGCAGGCGGGGATCGGGTACGTTCACGATTTTACAGACGCCGGGGATGCCTTGTCAATGTCCGGCGGGGCCGGCTTCCGGCACGAAAACTCCGGGCTCTGACCGGTCAGGGCCGCTAAATCGAAGCAGTCACAGGGCTTGCCAGAGGCTCCGCAGGAGGCTCCCGGTCCGCGCCGGCGTCCGGGGGCATGTCCGGAGCCATGAATCGTGCCAGCGGCTCGGGGCATGTGCTGAATCACTGGCTTGGATCTCCGGCCATTGGCATATCCAGAGATGGCTATGTCCTTTGGCCAGAGCCAAACTCGAGCTCAGAGACAGGGCCAGATTTATTTGTCACAATATTTGGCTTAAAAAAATGTCACAATTTTTGTGCCCCTCGTTTGGCCAGCAGAACATCTTGACAGCCGTTTGAGGGCCATTGGAACGAACTGGCATTCTCAGATGCAATTCCCTGCCGGCCTGTGTTTCCTCGTGGACGGGCTCCTGCAGGCCAGAATCAATATCTCTGTCTCCCAGTCGCTGGCACGTAACTGATGCGCTTTTTTGTTTGACGCCGCCGGATGAGGTTCCTTCAGAGTACGTTCGGGCCCTTACGGGGTGCCCTGCCACTGGCGGGTGACCCGTTTCATGGAGACGGGCGTCTGGGCCGACTCCGCATGAAAGGTGCGTTATCAAGCATAAATGCAGGTGCATCTTTCAAAGCCGTTTACCGCCTCCATGCCCCCCTCCCCGGTCTCCGGCCCTCCCTCTCCCTGACTCACGCCCGCCTGGCCCCAGGCGTCCTGCCCCTCTGCCGTCCCCAGCCTCCCGTCCCCTGCATATGGCACCCTCGTTCGTCAGCTGTCAACTCGGTCAAACCCCCATTTCTAGTGCTCAATTAGTTATTTCCTTTTCGTCACATATTACCCCGGAAATTAAATCTGGCCCTATGGGACCTATTAACTGTGAGCTAGGCCGTGAAACTGGCACTGCCCTCCCCCTCCGCCCCTAACCCTTCCCCGAAAGCTCTCACCCATTCAGTACTCGCCCTGCCCCAATACCGTTGACTTAGCCCTTTCTTTGACGAAACCAGCTTGGAATGCTGTCCCGAGCCTTTCTATTGTTACCAGGTGAAGCCGAGCTGCCCCGCCTCCTTCCTGCCGAGCTGCCCCGCCTCCTGGTCTTAACAGCCATGCCCAGTTATTCCTTTACTTCTCAGATGGAAATTAAGTCTTCCTTATAGAATTGCTGAAATGATTTCAGGATAAGTAGTTTATATTACAAAAGCTTAGACTGAAAAGAGTGCTAGAGAAACAGAACTATTTAAATAGGCAAAATATTAATTAATTAACACGTGTTCAAGAGTTAAAAGTAAAATGCATAAAAGAATGTTGTGACTGATAAATTTTAAATATTAATGTTGAATTATTTAAAACATGAATATTTTACTCAAAACCTCCCTGGATATATTTACCTGAAAAATTTCTGATCTAATTAATTAACTTGACTGTGGCCTCGCTAACATATTATGAAAATTTAACCTCCTACCCCAAGCCCTACTCAATTTTTTGCTAAGTCTTGTTATTAATTTTTTCGAAGATATTTAATTAATTATCATGTAATAAAAAATAGTAGAATCAAATAAATAATTATATTGTATGACATTTTAAGACACCATAAA
>JAISFP010000532.1 GCA_031263525.1 Deltaproteobacteria bacterium
ATTTTGGCTGTCAGCCTATGGGTGGAAAGACTGGGAAACAGCCCCGCCCTGCTATCTCCTCGTCATGGTTCGCTCTAAAACATGGAAGAAGATTCCGACATTTAATTAAACGGGTAATATTAGAAAATGTTGAAATCTTTCCCCACATTATGGGAGCGAGTCATGGCAAAGAGATGCCAGAACTGGGGCCTTGTGCTGATTTCTCACCCCTGGATCGATATCCAAAATTATAACTATTAACCGAACTCGTAATGCCTTTCCGGCATCTGATACTCGTCACATACAGTTTCCACATCATTTCTGATTATGGCGACATCATTCATAATTGCTTGACAGTATATAATTTTTGTATGAGCTACTTATAACAACATTATATATTTTTGGAATACATCTTATTTAAAAGATATTTTATTCATTTATGCTCTCATTATAATAATTGAAATTCTCAATAAATCAATAACGTTACAATGTATCACTATGGATATTATTTTCCGAATTGTCTAAAATCACCTTGATAATCTCAAATTCATACGAAGAGCACCTTTGGATTGAACCTGACCCGCCTGCGTCACCACAACAGTTTCCCTGACAAATTCTCGTTTCGGCACTTTCTCGAGAGACGTTGACTGCCACTTCCCCTTACGGGGCTCCCGCACCAGCAACTCTCCCCTTACTGCCAGGACCAGATACAACAACTTCACAGCCTAAATTCGCCTCCGAGTAACAGGATGAGTCTCCCAAGCCACCGAATCAGCGTCCTGAACCGCCAAGACCCCCATCTTCACGCCCACCATCCCAGAATCAGAACCCCGCCTCTCAGGGACAGCTTCCCTCGCCGCCACTGGCTCAGGAATCCCGCCTCTCAGGGACAGCTTCCCTCGCCACCACTTGCTCAGGAATCCCGCCTCTCTGGGACAGCTTCCCTTGCCACCACTGGCTCAGGAATCCCGCCCCTCTGGGACAGGCACCCAGGCCTCTGGCTCAGAAGGTTGCTTCTCTGGCCAGTTCCCCTGGCCACAGACTCAGGAGGCCCGCCTCTCTGGTAAAGTTCCCCGGGCCACCGGCTCTGGAAGCCCGCCTCTCTGTGACGGCTCCCCAGGCCACTGGCGCTGGCAGCCCGCCACTCTGGTAAAGCTCCCCGGGCCACCGGCTCTGGAAGCCAGCCTCTCTGTGACGGCTCCCCAGGCCACTGGCGCTGGCAGCCCGCCTCTCTGGACACATCCCCAGGCCACTGGCTGAGAAGGCTGCCTCTCTGGACAGCTCCCCAGGCGACTGACTCAGGAGCCTCCCCTCTCTTGCTCCGCTCCCCAGGCCAACGATTCAGCAAGGCCTGCTCTCTGGACCTGCACCCCAGACCAACGCCTCCGAAGGCCCGGCTCTCTGGTCAAGTTCTCCAGGCAACTGGCAAAGAGAAGCCCTCATCTCAGGCCCCCCCGTACCACTTGCTCCCTCCCCAGGCAACATGCCCCCCTTCCCAGGCCGCACCCCAGTCGCACAGCTAACATCCTCTGCTCTCCGGGCCGCTGGTTCGACGTCCAGAATCCCGGAACCTGAGCCACGGCCATATTCCCTCCCCACGGCCCTTCCGCCCCGCCGGAACCTGTCCGGTTGTCAAAAGCTCTCCACAAGCTTTTGCGACGTTTCGAACTAAAAGGATGTATAATATCGGGAGTTCCCGGGACCCGCAGGCGGCCTCCAGGCCCCATCCGTCCCCAGGGCACCCGTCTCCCGGGCCCTGCCGGCGCGGCCCCGCCCTCCTTCCGTCCCCCCTGTTCCCAGGCATCTCCCTCTCTTCCCGCCCGGACCGGGCGCCTCGCCCGCGAGTTCCGGAAGCCCGACACCCATCAAAGGAGGCCGGCCAATGGCCAAGGCGGCACTTTTCATCATTTCCGGCTTCGAGGAGACCGAGGCGGTCACCACCGCCGATCTCCTGCGCCGCGGCAAGGTGGATCTGGACATCGTCTCCCTCGACCCCTCCATCCAGGTCAAGGGCTCCCACGGGATAGAGATCAAGGCGGACCGCCTGTTCGCGGACGCTGACACCTCGTCCTACGACATGCTGGTCATACCGGGCGGGACCATCGCCTACCTTGACCACAAGCCCTTCATGGAGGCGGTGGACCGCGCGGCGAAGGCCGGGAAGCGCCTGGCCGCCATCTGCGCGGCCCCCTCCGTCCTGGGTGCCCTGGGGATCGTGAAGGGCAAGAAGGCCGCCTGCTACCCCGGCTTCGAGGGGAGGCTCCCCGGTGCCGACATCGTGAGCGACCCGGTCGTGACGGACGGGCTCGTGACCACGTCGCGCGGGCCCTCCACCGCCGCCCTCTTCGGCCTGGAGCTTCTGAGGATCCTCCAGGGCGACAAGGTCTCCACGAAGGTCAAGGGCGACATCCTGCTCGCCTGATCCGTCTCCGCCCCGTCTCCTGCACCCGCCCGTGCCCCTTTCCGGCACCCGGACGGACAGGACGGTGCCCGGACCGGCCATGCCCCCCTCAGGACCGGACCTGACCCGAACTGGCCCAAGCCGGACGGACCGGGGCGAACCCGGCGCTCGGCAAGACATGCCCGGGACGTCCCCTTCCTGCCCGATCGGGCTGGGCCGCGTCCCGCCGGCTGGAGGACATGCCCGGGACGGCCCCCTTCTCGCCCGGCAGGACCGGGCCTCGTCCCTCCCTAGGGCGAACATGCCCCGATCTGCCCCTTTCTCATCTCCCGGCCTGACCGGGCCGCACACTGCTGCCGGGAAGGCCGCGCCCCTGTCGGCCCCCGCGCCTGCCCGAGCCGGCCCTGCCCCCTCCCCGGCTCCCAAGCTGTCGCGAGAGGTCATCCGGGCGGATCGGGTCGTCTGACCGTCATGACGGCGCCGGGCGGGCCCGCTCCTCCCGTCTTTCCCGTCTCCCGCCGCCGAGCCCGGCCTCCTCAAGGGAGGTTCCGCGAGCTCCCCGCAACTTTATCCCGGCCCCGGACGGCCCGCCCGCCCGGATGCCCGTCCCCAGCATCCCCCAAGCGGCGCGTAGCTGCCCCGCCCTCCGGCGCCCCGCCGCGCCGAAAGTTTTGAAATGACCGATACCGTAAGGCGCCCGCCGGGCGCAAAGCCCGCGGCCGCCCCGTCCGTTCCCGCCTCGCCGCCCTCAAAGAAGCTCAACGCCTACCGCAAGGTCGACACCCCGTACGGGACCGTCCTGTACCGCCGCCCGGACGTGGAGGCCGCCGGCCCTCCAGGCCGCGGGGGCAGGCCCCAGTCCGGCGGCCCGTCCAGGGGTCCCGGGGGAAGAAAGGGCCCTCCGCGCAAGGGCCCGTACGGCGGCCCGGCCGGCTCCTCCGGCCCCCCCCGCGGCCCGAAGGACGGGGCCCTGGACGCCGCCATCGACAGGGAGCTCCCGCTCGCCGTGGAGAGGCTCCTTGAGGCGGAAAAGGTGCTCGCGGACTCGGCTTCCGGGGTCCTGGACCTGGCGGAGGCCCTCTCTCGAGAGGCCCAGGAGCTCGCCTCCTTCCCCCCGCTCGCCGACCGCGCCGACCTGACCGTGCGGACCCGCATGGACGAGTTCCGCCGGGCGGCGGACAGCATATCCACTGGCCTCTTCGAGAAGTCCTCCTTCCACGACCTCTGCGGCCAGCGTCTCGCCAAGGTTCGGGAGACGCTGCTGGCCGTGGGCGAGCTCCTCCGTGACGTGAAGGCCGCCCTGGATATCCCCCGCCCACCCGCCCGAAGGCCGGGCCAGCCACGTCCCGGGGGCTCCTCCCGCCCCCCCCGCCCGGGCGGGGCAGCCCGTCCCGACAGGCCCTATCGCCCTGCCCGGCCCAGCTGGACGGAGGACGGCGATGGCTCCGACAGGCCCGGGCGCGCGCCCTACAAGTCCGAGGACGGCGAGGACGCCCCCAGCCGCGCTACCTCCGAGTCCACGGACGCCTCGGACGCATCCAGCCGCGCAACCTCCGAGTCCACGGACGGCCCCAGGGACAAGCCCTACAAGTCCGAGGACGGATCGGATGCCCCCAGGCGCGCTACCTCCGACTACACGGACGGCACGGACGCCCCCAGGCGCAAGCCCTACAAGTCCGAGGACGACTCGGATGTCCCCAGGCGCAAGCCCTACAAGCCCTGGGATGCTGATGACGCCGACGAGGCGGGAAGGAAGGACTTCAGGCCCAGGCCCTTCAAGCCAGCCGGCAAGTCCGGGCCCTTCAAGCCCGGCACCAAGGCCGGGACCTTCAGGCCCGGAACCAAGGACAAGCCCTTCAGGAGCAAGAAGGCCCCCTCGGACGCCTCCGCCGGGCCCGAGGCCAGGCCCGCGGGCAAGGACGCCAAGCCCTCCTCCGGGGGCCTCTCCGGGCCCTCCGCGAACGGCATGAGCCAGGCTGACATCGAGCGGCTCCTGGAGGAGCTCACCAAGGGCGAGTAGCCGCCCGGAATCCGTGACGGGAGGCCTATGCAGACCGACCTCGACAAGAAGCCCGGGGCTGTCGCCGAACCTGCAGGTCCCGGAATCGCCCCGTCCGCCAGGGACGGATTCGGCGGTAAGCCCCCTGCCGGCGGCCCGTCGCCCGTGACGGAGCCGGCCAAGGCCGCCGCAACTGGTCCGGGCCTGGAGAAGAAGCCGGGCCCCGGCACGGCAGGCCCCGAGGGGGAGGCGGGGGGGGAGCCCGGAAAGGCGGTTCAGGAGGCCACGCCTGAGCTTATTAAGAAGAAGGCTGCCCCCGGCCCGGGAAGGCCCGAGGCGGGCTCGAAGCCTGCCGGTCCTGGCGGCTCGGGTCCAGATCTAGGAAAGAAGACCGCCCCCGGGCCGGCCGGACCCGGTTCCCCTCCCGGCAAGCCCGGCCCGGTCGGGAAGCCGCCCTCCGAGCCACTGGCGGCCAAGGCCGGACCTTCGGCTCCGGGGAAGCCCGCGAAGCCTCGGCCAGGGTCCCGGGGCCTCCCGGCCGTGGAGCTGGTGGACATAAGCCTCTCCTTCGGGGGCAAGCCCGTGCTGGACGGCTTCTCGCTCACCGTTCCTCCCGGCGCCAAGCTCTCCGTCGTGGGGGAGTCCTCCTGCGGCAAGAGCTCCCTTTTCAAGGTCATGGTGGGGCTCGTCAGCCCAGACTCGGGCCAGGCGAGGCTCTTCGGCAAGGATCTCACGAAGCCCTCCCTCCGGGAGCTGGAGAAGCTCCGCCGCAGGGTGGGCATGCAGTTCCAGGCGGGGGCGCTCTTCGACTCCCTGGACGTGCTCCGGAACCTCTCGCTGGCCTCGCTGGAGAGCACCCGCGGCGGACGGGGCAGCCCGGCCGGCACCGACGCCATACTTGACATGCTGGACCGCGTGGGCCTGAAGCCCGCGGCCCTCCAGAACCCGGCGAGCCTTTCCGGAGGCATGCGCAAGCGGGCGGCCATAGCCAGGGCGCTCATCGTGAACCCAGAGCTCGCCCTCTTCGACGAGCCCA
Source organism: Deltaproteobacteria bacterium (assembly GCA_031263525.1). Classification (GTDB taxonomy): domain Bacteria; phylum Desulfobacterota; class Desulfarculia; order Adiutricales; family Adiutricaceae; genus JAIRZX01. Next base: position 5,416 of record JAISFP010000532.1, read on the forward strand.
CCGCTGGGCTCGACCCCATCACCTCGGCCTCCATAATAAGGCTCCTGAACTCGCTCTCGGCGGACCTAGGCGCCGCCATGCTCCTGGCCACCACCGACCTGGACGTGGCCAGGCGCTTCTCCCGCGACATAATCATCATGCACGAGGGAAAGATCAGGGCCCGGGGGAGCGTGGACGACCACCTGGCGAGCAGCGATCCCTACATAAAGAGGTTCCTCTCCCGCTTCAACCGCCTGGCGGGCGTCCGCTGATGGCCCCTGCGGGGCCTCCGGGACCCCGGAGACCCTATGCCCCCCCCGATCCTCCGGCCCCTTCAAGCCCCGGCCTCCAGGACCAGCCCGACCCTCATCGGCCTGGACTCCAGAAACCTCCCGCTCTTCCCCTGCCTGGACTCCGGGATCCTCCCGACCCTCCGCAGCCCGGACTCCAGGACCCTCCCCGGCCTGGACTCCGGGACCCTCCCGACCCTCCGCAGCCCGGACTCCAGGACCCTCCCGACCCTCCCCGGCCAGGGCTCAAGGACCATCCAGGCCATCTTCGGCCAGGACTCCAGGACCATGCCTGTCCTCCGGCGCCTCCGCAGCCCGGCCTCCAGGATCTTGCCGGCCCTCCCGCTCCATTCCTACCTTGCCCCCCGGACTCTTCAGGCCCTCCCGAATCCGCATCCCCGGATCTGCCGGCACCCCCCGGGCACCCGTTCCAGGCAGCCTCCCCTTCCCGGGCAGCCGCGAGTCCCGCCACGGTCACGGTCCTCTACGTGCGGGCCGCATCGCTTGCTGGCCACGAGGATGCCGCCTGCAGGCTGGTCACCCTCTCCCGCCGGGAGAGGGTCTCGCGGCTGAGGCTCTTGCCTGACCGCCTGCGCTCGCTGGCGGCCGGGCTCCTCATGCGCCGCTGCCTAGGCGTTCGCTCGGACGCGGATCTGAGACTGGGGCCCATGGGCCGCCCGGAGCTCGCGCTCACCGGACCCTCCTTCAGCGTCAGCCACGCGGGGGACTTCGCGGCCCTGGCCCTCTCGGTGCGCGGCCCGGTTGGCCTGGACCTGGAGTCCCTGGACCGCAAGGTGCGCCGGGGACTCGTGGCGGACAGGACATTCTCCCCCGAGGAGAGGGGTTTCCTGGAAGGGCGCCCGGACGACCCGCTCCCTTTCCTCTCCGTATGGACCCGCAAGGAGAGCCTGGTCAAGGCCGCCGGACTCGGGATCTTCGAAGGCGCCGGCGACTTCTCCGTGGTGCCGCTGGACGCCCCCGTCTTTCACGCCCTGGGTTCAGCCTGGAACCTGGCCACCGCGACACGGGACGGCCACGTGTTCTCCGTCAGTGTCCCTTATGAGGAGGACGCCCCCCTGAGACTGGAGCTCCTGGAGGTCCGGGCCGCGGACCTCATGGAGTGAACTGCCGAGCCCGGGCCCGCGTCCTCCCGCTGAGGCGGGCAGCCGGGCACCGTCCCCGTGGGAGCCGGCACCTCGGGGACAGGCGGAGCCCAGGTTCCCGCCCCTGAAATTCCCACGGCAACCGTCCTTTTTTTCTGTCCGTTTGCTTCCGTTTGCCCTGGGGCGCGGGCCTTCCCCCAGTACCTCTCGGGAGGGGACGGCAGGCACGGGATCCGGCAAACGCAGGAGGTCACGGGGGGCGGATGCCGCATTATGGCATCTCTAACCCTTGCAGATCAACCTCTATGATGATTAGGCCACGGAAACCCCAAGTTTAAAACATATATTGCATAAACTATGACACATTTGTTGTAACACATGGCATGGCGCTGTCAATTTTCTACAGTGCAGGACTAGCACGCTCAATATAGCCTGAAACCAACTGCCATCCGTGCCGGACCGTCCATGTGAAAATTTCGTCGGGCGAACAGAGCCCGGGGCAGGGGCCCCGGAGATTTTTTTTTGCCGCAAATTGTTGAAAATCAGCGCACGAGCATAACAAAGCCCGCAACGACGCGGGTTTCCTGGGTTCGAAATCGGCTTGACTTCCGGCAGCGTTTCGCTGTATTAATATCCAGTCGCGACTGCGGAGCCCGGACGCGCCCCCCTGCGGGCAACGTCCATGGCCCCCGTCCCGGCCACCCGAGTCCCCCCAAAACAACAGCCTCCCCAGCTTCCTGCGGGGTCGCGCTATGGGCAGCGCGGCTCCACCTCGTGCAGGTCGTCATGGAGTTCCGGGTGGGGGACGCCGCCCGCGCATGCCGCGCGGGTCTGCGCGGGCCGTACCGGCCCGCTTCACGACAAGGAGGATCATGGCGCCGTGGGGGGACGCTCCCGCCTCGGCGGCTCCCGGGTCCGGGGGTATGTCTCGGACCCGTCCAGGAGGACACAAGGCTCATGTCTACCATCTCCGGCAGGGCTTTCGCTCTTTACCTCGCCCTGCTCTGCTCAGCCCTAGTCTTCTCGTCATGCACGCTGGGCGCCTCCGCCCGCGCGCGCAACATGGAGAGGGCCGCCATCGACCGGCCCGCCTCCCGCGGCTCCGTCTCAATCCATGAGGACATGAGCCGGATCCGCCCGCCCAGCATCATGGTGGCCGCCACGGTCGCCTCAAGCCCGGCCTCGTCTTCCGAGCGCTGGGCATCGCTGGACGATCCCTCCCTGGGGGACTACGTACCCACCTTCGACGACACCGACGGCGGAGCCGACACTGACTCCGACGCCATCGGCGCATACGCCGTCTATGGCGGCGCAGCACAGCTCATAAACCCCGCGAGCGCCGTCTCCGGGCTCTCCGGCAGCCTCTGGACCAGCCGGGCAGGCGAGTCGCTCGTAACGGGCTCCGCCATCCCCGCCAGCGGCCCGAGGGTCATGAACGTCGGGGCCAGGATCAAGGCTTCCGAGCTTCCGGGGCTCTCCTACAGGGACAACGCCCCGGGGTCCTCCAAGTCCCCTCGCACCGGCAAGGGCATCACCCCCAAGATCCTCACGTCAGCCTTCTCGGTGGCCGGCACCCCCTTCCGGCAGGGCCAGTCGTCCCCCCAGGCGGGCTTCGACAACGCGGGCTTCGTCTCGTACGTGTTCTCCCAGGGGGCTGTCCGCCTTCCCCGCAGGAGCACGGCAGGGGATCTTGTCGCGGCGGGAAAGCCCGTAACCAAGGACGATCTCCGCCCCGGCGACATGGTGGTCTACAACGACCCCAAGAAGTCCGGCAGCTATCTCCTGGGGATCTATTCCGGGAACGGCAACTTCATCCTCGCCTCGCCGCGCCTGAACGTGGTGACCGAAACCGCCGCCTTCGGCACGGACTACGGCCCCTACTTCGTGGGCGGCCGGCGCCTCTACGACGATCCCGATGCCCAGCCCCTCTCCGAAGAGGACAAGATGGCCGTCACCAACGGGGCGGTGAAGACGGCGCTCTCCCAGCTGGGCGACATCCCCAGGATGCAGCCCGGACCCTCCTCGTACACCTACAAGTCCGCCGGCAAGAGGTCGTCCCGCTCCAAGGGCAAGTCCCGTTCAGTCTCCTCCAAGAAGGGCGGGAAGAAGGCCTACTCCCGGAGCAAGTCCAAGTCCTACACCAGGAGCAAGGCCAAGGCCTCCTCCAAGAGCCGCAGGGTCGTCCCCAAGAGACGCAGAGGCTAGCGGCGAGCGTTGCCCGTCCCCGCGCCTGCCGCTCAGAGCGCGCCTGGCCCTCAGAGTCAGACGCGCGGCTCCGCTCCCCCGCCTGAGTCCGGCCTCCCTGGCCTCTGGCGGGGCTGAAGCCCGTGTTGCGACCTCTCGCACTGCCCGTGTCATCTCCCGTCCCACTTTCGTGCCCCTCCCCCGTTTGGCCCGTTGCCTTCGAGGGAGGGGCATTTTTTATCTGGTGCCGGGACCGGAACGGCTCCCGTACCGCCCCGGAACGGATCTGACAGCTCCGAAACGGAACGCCAACGGAACCGGAACGGACCCGGTCCGCTCGCCCGCCTTGCAGGGGAAGGCACGTGCCCGGATCGGAACCTGGCAGGTCTTCGAGCGTAACCTGTCCCAGGAGCCGGACCAGGACCTGAACATGACCAGCTCTTGACTGGAACCTGGTCTCAGGATCCTGAAACCTGGACCAGGACCAGGCCAGCTCCTGCGCCCGGAACTGGACCGGGAACCTGGCCCGGCCCGGAGCGGCGCTACCGTCTCCCGATGAAGGAGAAGATGATGGAGAAGCGGGCGAGACGGCGAGGTTCTCGAAGATGGCGAGGCAGAGGATGGTGGCGAGGTAGACGAAGATAGTACGGAGGAGGATGGTGGTGATGTTGAGGATGATGGCGAGACAGACGAAGATGATGAAGAGGAGAATGGTTGCGAGGCTGACTGCAGATGGCGAGGCAGACGAAGATGGTGAAGGGCAGGATAGCGGCGAGGCAGACGAAGATGGTGAAGGGCAGGATGGCGGCGAGGCAGACGAAGATGGTGAAGGGCAGGATGGCGGCGAGGCAGACGAAGATGGTGAGGTGCAGGATGGCGGAGAGGCTGACGAAGATGGGGATGGGCA
>JAISFP010000534.1 GCA_031263525.1 Deltaproteobacteria bacterium
AGGCCCGCGCCCGTGAAGTAGAAGGGCTCGACGTTCTCCGGGTCGCCGGGGGCGCACTCGAATGCCCGCTTCAGGCAGTCGAAGGCCAGCGGCAGGTTCTTGTGGGAGCGGCAGATGACTGCCAGGATCCTGTGGGTCTCCGGATCCTTCTGGCCGGCGGTGCCGGGGAGCCGCGTCATGGCCTCCTCGGCGCGTGCGGTCTCGCCGGCCTCCAGGTAGGTGCGGGCGAAGCCCAGAAAGGGCTTGTAGGAGTCGGACTTGATCTTGGAGGCGATGTGGTAGTGGCGGGCGGCCAGGCCGAAGTTCCGGAGCTTCAGGTAGCTCTCCCCCATCTCCATGAAGAGCTTGAAGGCCGCCATCTCCATGCCGATCTTCAGGGGGAAGCAGCCGCAGTCGAAGCCCTCGTAGTCCAGGTCCAGGCACTCGACGGCCTTCAGCCCCGCCTGGACGGCCTCGGCCCAGCGGCCCTGGAAGTGACGCAGGCGGCACAGGCGCATGTAGTTGTCCGGCAGGTAGCCCCGCTCGACGAGGCCGTGGAGGGCGGACTCCAGCTCCGCGAACTCCCCGGTGGCGTAGGCGGTCTCCTCCACGTCCCTGATGAGGTACTGGATGTGAGGGAAGCCCTTGGACTCGGAGAGCATGAGTCTCAGGAGGTGGACGGCCTTGTCCAGGTTCTTCTCCTTCATCTGCTTCTGGTACTCGGAGTACATGGCGTCGAAGCGGAAGCCCTTGGGGATGGCCATGGTGACCGAGGGCACCATCACGGTGTGGTTCTTGCCGGGCTTCGTGTGGAAGAGGAAGTAGTCGCGGTAGATGAGGCACTCGAAAAGCGACTTCTCCTTCTCCTCCCCCTTAACGGCCCAGCGGATGGCGTGGAGGTCTGAGCTCCCCTCCAGGGTGTCCACGCCCACGAAGATCCGCCTGGGGGCCTCCACGGCCTTCAGGGCAGGGGTGACCAGGAAGAGGAATTTCGCGTCGGACTTCTTGGCGGCCTTCCGGAAGGCCAGGACCGGGTCCAGCTTCTGGGGGAGGCGCATGACGGAGATGTTCTTGAGCTCGGCGAGCTCCTTCAGGCTCTTCCTCGCCTCCCGCTCGGTGAGGCCGGCGCCGTTCCCGATCAGCACTATCCTCATGGGGTGGTCGAAGTTGTCTATGATCTCCTTCAGGTGCTTGTTGAGCTTCTCGCCCCACCTGGAGACCAGGTACAGGAGGTCCACCTTCTGGATCTTGCCCCAGGGCTCGGCGGGGAAGTTGCAGCGGATGCGCCTGAGGTTGTGCTTGTAGCTCTCCTGGTCCCTTCTCTCCCTCACCGAGATGCGGTCCGACTTGAAGACCGCCATGTGGTACTCGCCGGTGGGGACCTCGACGTGTACGAAGTCGTAGATGAAGGCCAGCCGGCGGTTCAGGCTCCACTCGATCAGGACCTTCACCGACTCGTCGAAGCCGCCCACGCGGATGGCGGCCTCCCTGCGGTGCATGAGCGAGACGTGGAGGACGTGGTTGTAATGGAACATGAACTCCCGGTTGAAGTCGCGGGAGACCATCATCTGCTTGTCCAGGATGAAGCGCCTGCCCGTCTCCGGGTCGGACACCGAGCTGGAGGCGTACAGGTCGGAGTACGCCAGACCCGCCTCGGGGTTCGCGTCCAGCGCGTCCGAGAGCACCCTGAAGTGGTTAGGGTAGAAGACGTCGTCGTCGCCCAGGTAGCAGACGTAGTCGCCCTTCGCCAGGTTGAGGCCCTGGTTGAAGCGGATGGCCGCGCCCCGGTTAACGTCGTCGGGGACGTAGACGATCCTGGGATCCTTGAACGCCTCCACCACGTGCGCCACGTCCTGCCCGCCGTCGTTTAAGACGATGAGCTCCCAGTCGCCCATGGTCTGGGCCTCCACGGACTGGATGGCCTCCTCCAGGTACTGCGGGCGGTTGTAAGTGGAGATGAGGGCCGTGACCTTGGGATGATCGATGGAGGGCATTAGAACACCTCTCGCGCGGGCATGTGCCCGGGGGCTTTCGTTCCGGGAGCCCTGGCTTCGCGGGCTCGTCTTCCGTGAGGCGGGGAAGGGGGGCGCCCTGGAGGCGGCTTCTCTTCCTGAGAGGCGGGGAGGGGGGGCCTCCGACAGGGGCTCCTTCTCCTGGAGGCAGGGAGGGGGTGTCCCCGGACGAGGGCTCCTCTTCCTGAAGAGGCAGGGAGGAGGGGTCCTCGGATGAGGATTCATCCTCCTGGAGGGAGGCCGGGAGGGGAGCTTCGCCGACGAGGGCTCCTCTTCCTGGGAGGCCGGGAGGGAGGGCTCCTCTGATGAGGGTTCCTCCTCCTGAGAGAGGGGGAGGGGAGCTCCTCCGGCGAGGGCTCCTCTTCCTGGGAGACGGGGAGGGGAGCTCCTCCGACGAGGGCTCCTCTTCCTGAAAGACTGGGAGGGGCGCTTCCCTGACTGGAACTCCTCTACCTCAAGAGTCGGGGAGGGCAGCTCCTCGGGCGAGGGCTCCTCTTCACGAGAGGCTGGGAGGGAAGATGGCCGTCAGGGATGTCGCCTTGTGAAACGTCTGCCGGAACGTGAACGGATCTGCCGGGGCAGTCGTCAGAAGGCCCTGTCCAGGATCTTCAGGAGAAGTCTTAGCAATCCATGTGCCAGCAAAAGAGGTTTTTTCGGCGGCTTCCTCCCGTCTTTCTTATCGCCATGGCGCATCCCCATCTTGAGCGCAAGTGCTGGTGTCTTCGGAGCCTCGCCGGGAGGGCGGGGGTGCCTAGGGCTGACCGGCCCCTGCCGGGGGCCTTCCCCGCCCTCCCGGAAAGATCCGCTCCTGGGCACGGCACGCGGCTTGGCATCGCGGCGGGCGCGTGACCCTTCAGGACCGGGGCCGGCAGAAACGACCCCGCGGCATAGGTGAGCAGGAACCGAGCCAAGTTCCTTGACCGGGACGGAATTGCCGGGCGGAGGATATGGTGGGATGAGACGGGGGCATGACCTGTTTCCTGGATGCCTGACTGGGGGCATGAGACCTGAGACGGGGTCTGTTCTGTGCCCGGGATGTTAGATGAGGGGCATGAGGCGTGGACGGGGCCTGTCAAGTGTCTGGGATGTCATGTGCTGTACGTAAGGTCAGTGTTCAGGCCAGTTCAGGCCAGTTCAGGCCGGGACTTGGGCTGTCCTGGGGGAGCGGCGAGGGCCATTGCGACTGAAGGGGGGCCTGTCCGGAGTCAGGGATGACGGAGAAACGTTCAATGTGTAGGGTAACCATTCACATGGGTGAACGAGAGCAGCCTGCGTTTAGGCTAGTCGACGCTGCTTCTCTTTAGGTGGCGACGGTCGGCCTTGGAGGCTGGCCGCCGCCTGGGGCGCTTCCCGCC